>RECK01000047.1 GCA_007694055.1 Wenzhouxiangella sp. | reverse complement strand
ATGGCGACTTTCGCGCAGCGAATAAAGCCTTGCGAGCGTAGCCGTGGCCCGTGTTGCGCCCCTTGTAAAGGGCTTGCCATTCACTGCGGGTCGCGCCTTGCACTGTCGACTCAGTCACACTCTGAATGTCACAGGATTAATGACGGGGTACACTAGGTGGCCTGGGCCCGACAAGACTACCGCGATGCCAGAACCAGGCGTTGCTCCGGGGTGTCGAGCTGATTCAGCCAGTTGCCGAAGACGCGGTCGGCCAGGGCCAGTGTTTCGGGAAGAAATCGCTGTGTGTCGCCCTCGATCTGGGCCGGTGTCCGGTCCAGGCCGGAACCGGCCAGATCGTCGCGGTAGAAGGGCAGCGTCAACCAGCGGTGGATCAGGCGCCGGTCAAGCTCCAGATGAAACTGGAAGCCCCATGCCTGGGGGCCGGCGCGGAAAGCCTGGCATCCGCTTTCTTCGCTGTCGGCAATTGAAACCCCGTCGCTCGGGCAGTCGAAACCCCAGTGGTGCCACTGGAACACCGGGCGCGCGTGGTCAAGCGGGTTCAGTACCGGGTCGGATGCCGTGGCGGCGGTAGGGTTGATCGAGTACCAGCCGATTTCTGCGCGTGGACACGGAGCAACCCGGGCATCGAGAACATGGGCCAGCAATTGCCCCCCAAGACAGATGCCCAGCATCGGCACTTCGTCGTGCAGGGCGCGCTCGATCAGGCGGCATTCTGTCAGCAGGTGGTGGTGACGGTGATGGTGGCCAACCTGCATGGGGCCACCGAGCACGATCAGGGCCTGGTAACGGTCCAGGCCCGGGCTGGCATCGGGATCACGGGCAAAGTTGACATAGCGGATCCGATGGCCACGCGCGCGCAGCATCGGATCGAGCACGCCCAGTGGTTCGGCGGCAACATGTTGAAGAACGAGAACGCGGGCCAAGTCGGGTTTCCAGGGGGCAGCTTGATACGGCCCCCAAAGTTACCCGTTTCAACGCAAGCTGGCAATGTAATGGGCAACAGCGTCGATATCGTCGTTGCCCAGGCCGCTGGCAATGCCGTACATCACGCTGAAGCGGCGCGGGCTGTCACCGCTGCGGTACTCACGCAGCACGTTTGCAACGTAGCCGGGCTGCTGTCCGGCAATGCGAGCATAACCCTCCTCACCCAGACCGGCCGAACCATGGCAGGTGGCGCAGCGTGCCTGGTAAACCGGTGCGCCGCGCCGGGCAAGCTCGAGATCAGCTTCGGGTGCTTGCAGCGTCATTTCGCTGTAGTAAAGCGCCAGGGTTACCTTTTCATCCACGCTGAAGGTTTCGGCCAATACGTTCATGACCAGTTTCTCGCGACTGCCGTTGGCAAACTGTTCGATCTGGTCGAGCAGGTAGACGGGGTTCTGGGAGGCCAGCGATGGGTAGTTGACCCGGGTCGCACTGCCGTCCGGCCCGTGACAGGTATTGCAGAATGCGGCGCGCTCGCGACCTGCCTCGATGACGCGTAGGCGCGCCTCGGGATCCCGGGCGATTTCCCCCTGCATTGCCTCGAAAGCCTCGACCAGGGCCTCCGGCAGAGTCTCGGTTCCGTGTTGGGCGCTGGCCTGTCCGGTCAGCATTAGTGCGGCGACGGCTATCGCCCTGACGGCTGCTTGCATCGGTTTCCTCCTTTTTCCCGTGCCCCGATCGATCCGGGGTTCGGGATAGACTAAATGCTCTTCGCCCCCCGGGATTTGATCTGGCGCATGTTTATTGGATTTTTTCGATACTGGACAGCAATTCTTATTGCGGCCGGTCAAAATTGGCTGCAAAGCCAGGCCTTCATTTACGCTGCCGCGCTGGCGTTTTTCACCGTGTTTTCGATTGCTCCGGTGATGATCGTGGTCGTTGCCATGATCGGGCTGGTGCTGGGCGAGCGGGCAGCCCGGGGCGAGTTGATGGAGCAGTTGCAGCAGGTACTGGGCAGCGAGGCAGCCGAGGTTGTTGAAACGGCGGTGATCAATTCCCAGATCGAGCAAAGCGGTATCCTGCCGACCCTGATCGGGATCGTGGCGATCGTGGCGGGCGCAACCACGGTATTTGCCCAGATGCAGCAGTCTCTGAACCAGATCTGGGACGTGGCGCCGCGCCCGTCGCGCAACAGCATCTGGCTGTTTATCAAGGCGCGGGTGCTTTCTCTGACCATCGTGCTGGCCATCGGCTTTGTTCTGATGGTTTCCCTGCTGCTGAGCGTGGCCATGCGCGCGATCATGAATTTCGCCGAGCAGTGGCTGCCCATACCGGGCTGGTCCATGGTCGCCGTCGAAATCGGCATCTCGCTGACCGTGATTACCCTGCTGTTCGCGGCCATTTTCAAGATTCTGCCTGACGTGATCCTGGGCTGGCGTGACGTGCTGGCCGGGGCTTTGATTACGGCGGTCCTGTTTACCGTGGGACGCTCGCTGATTGCCATTTACCTGGCAACCACGGCCACGGCTTCGACCTACGGTGCCGCCGGTTCGCTGGTGGTGTTGTTGCTGTGGGTCAACTATTCCTCGCTGATTCTGCTGTTCGGGGCAGCCATTACCCGCGCCCATCTCGAGGCTCGCGGTCTCGGGATTCGTCCGCGCAATACGGCTGTCTGCGTCCACCGCGAGCTGATCGAGGACCCGGCTACTCAGGGAAGCCGGTAGCCCGGTCCAACATGGCCGGGCTTCCCGCCTCGTCTCTCACCTCAGGACCCGTTGCCAGGCAGCGCCGGCCTGCGCTTCCAGCCAGGGATCGATATTCACCCGGGGTGGCGGGGCCTGTTCCAGCCAGTCCTTGAGTTTCCGGGCCAGGCTTTGGGCGCAGCCGACCGGGTAGCGATGGGCCGATGGATACTGTTCCGGATAACAGAGATCATCCGGCACCAGCGGACTTGCTCCGGCGCTGACGGCCTCGAGCAGGCTCAGTCCCTGGAACTCGTGGCGTGCGGTGCTGACAACGATGGCCGCCCGGCCCAGCCATTGGCAATAAGCCGAGCGTGGCAGCCAGCCGTCGATGACAATTCGCTGTCGATGACGCTGGCGAATGCGCTCAAGTGCCTCGGGCGCGGTGGCTGAGCGCTTGCCCAGCAGGGCCAGGCGAAACTCGGTTTCGCTCTCTGCCAGTGCGTCCAGTGCGGTGGCAAAAAGGCTGGGGTCCTTGTCGTATTCCCAGCGGTGGTTCCAGAGCACCAGGTGCGGATCCCGTTCTGATCCCGGCTTGATTGCCCGGACCGGAACGGGGAGCACGGCGCTGCGCGCTGCCAGCCGCTCGACCACGCCACGGGGGCAGTGATCCGGCAGTCGCGCCAGCAAGTCCTGGAGGCCATCCATGTAACTGCTGCGGTTGTATTCGGAATTGAACAGAATCCGATCGGCAGCCAGCGCGCCGTAGATCTGGACCATGGCTGCTTCTACCGTGCTGAGTTGATGTTCGCTGCGCGGGTAGGCGAACTGGTTTTCATGAAAGTAGTAGATTGCCGGAACCTGGCCGAGGTGCGGATGCAGGCCACGCAAGGTGGCCAGGTCAACCATGCTGGAGGCCAGGATCAGATCGGGTGGAGCAGGTGGGATCCGGTCCAGCCAGCTCAGTGGGTTGCCGCGGATACGCCAGGCAAAGTGACGGCCAGGCAGTTCCAGCACTTGCCAATCGATGTGACTGAAGGATCGCTGCAGCCAGTCCGCCCACCAGGCGTGACTGTCGCTGCGGTAAGCCGACAGCAGCAGGATTGTCCTGGCCGGTCGGGATGGTTCGGATGGGACGGTCAATTTCACGGGCTGGACGAGAGGGCGTTCAGGCAAGGATAATGTCGTCTTACCCATCGCCTGTCCAGTTTACCCATGACCATCGAAGCCATTGCCAAGGGGCTGGAAAGCGGCCGCCTGACCATAACCAGCCTGGACGATGGCAGCGGCGTTGTTCTGGACAGTGACGGTGAACAGCTTTTCAGTTTCAATGTGACCGGCCTGACCATCGTGCAGGCGATAGCGTCTGGCGCACGTGACGTCGAAGCGCTTGCCGACGCCCTCACATCCCGATTCGAGGTCACCCCGGAGCGAGCCCGCACCGACGTTCAGGCCTTCCTGCAACGACTCGCAGAAAAGCTCTGACGCTCAGCCCCGTAAAGCGGGTGCCAAGCCGTGGTCGGACGGTTCGAGTCAGAGCAGCGCGCGCATCAGCAGGAAGAACACCACGGCCAGGGCGGCACCGGCCGGGACGGTAATGACCCAGGACATGAAAATGGAGCCGACCACGCGCAGGTTGATGGCGGCAATGCCGCCAGCCAGGCCAACGCCGAGGATGGCACCCACCACCGTATGGGTAGTGGAAATGGGTAGTCCCGTGCCTGATGCCATGACAATGGTTGCGGCAGCGGCCAGGCCGGCCGCGAAGCCGCGGCTTGGGGTCAGTGCAGTGATGTTCTGACCAACCGTGGCGATAACCCGGTGGCCATAGGTGGCCAGCCCGATAACAATGCCGATGCCGCCAATGATCAGGATCCAGATCGGGACGATGGCATCCTGGGTGACATCGCCGCTCATGGCCACGCTGATGACGGCGGCGGCCGGGCCAACTGCGTTGGCGACATCGTTTGAACCATGGGCAAAGGCCATGCAGCAGGCCGTGATCACCATGAGGATGCCGAAAATGCGCTCCACGGTAACAAAGTGAAACTCGCGCTTTTGCGGCTCCTGGTAGGGAATGCGCAGCATGAAGAAAGTGCCGACGGCGGTAACCAGCCCGCCAACCAGCAGGGCCAGCAGGTTGGCCTGCAAGGTCGAGAAATCCAGCCCTACGTGGGCCAGCCCCTTGTCGACCGTTACCCAGGTCATGAAGAAGCCGGCCAGGAACATGTAGCCGGGCACGTAACGTCGGGCGTACTTCAAGGGGTTGTCGCGGTGCAGGATCAGGCGCTGGACACTCATGAACAGCAGCCAGGCCATGACGCCCGCGATGACCGGGCTGATCACCCAGCTCATCGCAATGCGGCCGACCTGGGGCCAGTGGACGGCGGAGACGCCAATCCCGATCGCGGCGAACCCGACGACAGCGCCGATGATGGTGTGCGTGGTGGATACCGGCCAGCCGAAACGTGATGCGATCAGCAGCCAGACACCGGCAGCCAGCAGGGCCGAGAGCATGCCGTAGATCAATAATTCGGGCTGGCCGCTGAGCAGTGAGGCATCGACGATACCGCGACGAATCGTGCTGGTAACACCGCCTCCGGCCAGAACGGCGCCGGCGAACTCGAAGATGGCCGCGATGATAATGGCTTGCTTGATGGTGATCGCCTTGGAGCCCACCGAGGGCGCCATGGCGTTGGCGACATCATTGGCACCAATACCCCAGGCCATGAACAGCGCAAACAGGGCCGCCAGGATGATGTAAAAGATCGCCTGTTCCATGATTTCTGCCTGGAATTGCCCGGATCAGCGGGCGATCATCATGTGCAGGCGGCTGCCTACGCGCTGGGCCATGTCACCGAGGTCACCGGTGCGGTCAATAACCTTGTACAGAAACATCACGTCGACAGCGTGCAGGTCACGTTCGATGGCAAACAGGCTGGCGCGCAGCTTGATTTGCAATTCATCGCTCTGGTCTTCGAGCCGACTGAGCTCGTCGATCATTTCCACGACCAGGTCGGCTTCGGCACCGCGAAAGCCAGATTCGTAGAGCGTGTCTAGTTCGTGAACTGATTTGCGCGCCTGGGTCACGGCATCAAGATTGCGCTCCAGGAACTCAAGATAAGCGGTCTGAATGGGAGCGGGGAAAACAATTCGTCGCCCCATGATCAAGCCCGAGATATCCTTGGCGCGGTTGGCGATTCGGTCTTGCCGTGACAGCATGTCGAGCACGTCGGTACGGCTGACCGGCATCAACAGGCTTTTCGGCAGGCTGAGTCGCAGATCGCGTTTCAGGTCGTCAGCCGCGTGTTCCAGCAGAACGATCTTCTCCCGCGCCGCTGCGGCCCGGTTCCAGTCGCCCTGGTAGCTGGCCTTGATCAATTTCGGCAGTTTGTGCGCACACTTGGCCGCCTTGTCCATGTGTTTCTGCAAGGGGCGAACCGGGGATGTCCCGAAAATACGCGAAATATAGCCGGATGTGTTCATCAGTAGCCGTCATGAGACTGTCACCTGATTGTAACATTTGTGCGGCCGGGCCTTGACGGTATCAGGGTGCCCTGGTGGTGTCCATGAGGACTCGTGTTCCCGCCGCTTCCAGGATGTTGACCGGCCCGGCCTGGCCTTCGATATCGCCCGGCTGAGCTTCAGCCGTGCCACTCAAGGACACGCGCGCGGTCAGCATGATTTCGGTGAAGGTGGACAGGTTCAGCCCGTCGACCATGGCGTCACCATCACTCAGGGCGATGGTCGTCGGCAGGTCCGCGACCTGCATGCGCTGAACGGCCAGGGGTGCCGACGGTCCGTTGGCAGCGCGGGCAATCAGGAATACCGTCTCGCTGCCATCCAGACCGACTGCGTGTTCAGGGCTCAGGGCCACTTCGACCAGGAATACCGGAGAGGCATCGTCACTCCCGGCTGCCAGTGGCGGGTGACCTGGCGGCAGTTCAGTTCCCGCTGCATCACCGCTGCCAAGTCGATCACGGGCCCGCTGCATCTGTTCGCGCACCGATTCCCTGACCGAGCCTGCCGGCAGCTGATTCTCCAGCTGTTGCCACCAGGCCAGGGCCTGCTGGTAATTGCTGTCCTGAAAGGCGCCAATGCCGAGCAGCCACAG
The DNA here is from genome assembly GCA_007694055.1 of Wenzhouxiangella sp. Classification (GTDB taxonomy): domain Bacteria; phylum Pseudomonadota; class Gammaproteobacteria; order Xanthomonadales; family Wenzhouxiangellaceae; genus Wenzhouxiangella. The sequence goes on along the minus strand of RECK01000047.1, from coordinate 1,737 downwards.
GGCTTTCTGGCTGGCGGGGTCGATGGCGACGGCCTGTTCAAGCAGTTCGCGCGATTCGCTTGGGAGCCGGCCACGCTGGGACTGAAAAAGCAGGGTTTCTGCCAGTTCGACAAGCACGAACGGATTGTCTTCGTCCAGGTAAAGGGCGCGGCGAAAGGCATGCTCGGAAGATGAAAATTCGCGCAGGTCCTTGTAGACCAGACCCAGGCGCGCCCAGTTTTCAACATTGTCGGGGTCGCGCTCCAGCTGGCGGGCAATATCACTGATGCCGGCACGGATCTGCTCGACCTGGGTTTCGCCGCGGACAACCCCGTCGGGCTCGCCAACCGCCTGGTACAGCAGCCAGGTAGCCAGCGGTACGGCCAGGAACAGACCAATCAGCAGTGAAGCGGGCGCCGATTCACCGCCGGCCTCGGCCTTTTGCTGCTCCAGGGCCTGGCGCCGGCGTCGAATTTCGCGATCGTCCAGATCGTCGGCCAGCTCGGCCAGGGCATCAAGCCTGCGCTGAATCTGGCGCGCCTCGGGGCTGGACTTGAACAGCGGCATCAAAACGAAGGCGAGCGCAATGGCTACCGCCACCGCGGCAGCGATTAAGAAAAGGGTCATGATGCGAGTGCCCGCCGTCTGCGTTGAATCACGATGACCACGCCCACCAGGCTGCCGAGCAGCAGCACGATGGGTCCTGCCCAAAGCAGCAAGGTGTGGCGGGCCAGGGGTGGCCGGTACAGGACGAATTCGCCGTAGCGGGAGACCATGAATTCACGAATTTCCATGTCCGAGCGATTGTCCTGCAACAGGGCGAACAGTTCGCGTCGCAAATCCTGGGCCAATGGTGCATCGGAATCGGCCAGCGACTGGTTTTGACACACGGTGCAGCGAATTTCCTCGGCCAGGGCGCGGAAGCGACGTTCTTCGACCTCGCTGCGGAACGGCAGAGGTTCGATCGCCGAAGCCAGCAGCAGGCCGGGGATCAGGACGGCCAGCAACAGGGCCTTGCTCAGGATCTGGCGAAGTTCAGGCAAATCTGTTCCTCTCATGCTTCAGCCTCCGAGCGCAGCTGGATAATGCGCCGCATCAAGTCGTCGAAAATAGCGGCATCAACCGGGCCGATATGCTTGTGGCGAATGACGCCCTGGTGATCGATCAAAAAGGTTTCGGGAGCGCCGTACACGCCTAGATCAATGGCGGCCCGGCCTTCAAAATCAACCATGTGAAAAGTCCAGGCATCGCCGAAACGGCGTAGCCATTCCAGCGCGTCGTCGCGCTCGTCTTTCCAGTTGAAACCAACCAGGGGCACGCCGGCTTCCCGGCCCAGGCGTTCAATGTAGGGATGTTCGACCCGACAGGCCCAGCACCAGCTGCCCCAGACATTGAGTATCCAGGGCTGCCCGACCATCTCGCGACTGTTGCGCAGCTCGGTGGGGTCGTGCAGGCCGGGCAGGGTAAAGGCCGGCACGGGTTGCCCGATCAGTGGCGAGGCAACCAGTTTTCGGTCCTCGGCCGTTTGCAGACCGACTACCAGGAGTCCGACCAGGGCCAGAAATACGGCCAGAGGCAGGATCATTCGAATCATGCCGGTACCTCGTTGCCCTGAACGCTTGCCGGTCGGGACTGTTCGGCCCGCCGGCGGCGCCAGTAACGGCGATCGCTGGCCGATACCAGGCCGCCGATGGCCAGCAGCATGGCGCCGGCCCAGATCCAGCGCACGAAGGGCTTGATGTGAATGCGCATGCTCCA
>RECK01000052.1 GCA_007694055.1 Wenzhouxiangella sp. | reverse complement strand
TGGCGGGCCGGCATGATCCGAGCCCGATGAGCCTGCTGGGTGCCGACGATCTCAACGAGGCCGGATCTATCGGCGAGTTCGACTGAAGCCAGCTATTCGAAGCGGCTGGCAAAAATGGTATCGGCTAAACCGAAGTATTCCTGCACCGCCTCCCACGCCAGGATCTGAAGGGCATGAACGGTGGCGGCACTTGGCAGGTCATAAGGCGTGCCCCACTGGTTGCCAATCTGATGGGTCAGGCCCTCGGGGCTTAGCTGGAAGATGGTGGCAAACATCACCAGGGCGACGAAATAGTTGCCGGCATCGGTCAGGTGAATATCGTCGCTGAACAGATCGAAGGCATGGCCAATGCCCGGCACTTCGCCGGCCAGCGCGCGATCATACAACAGCGCCATGGCCTGTCCGGCCGGAACCAGCGAGACTTCAGGGCCGGAGAACTCGGCATTCAGATGATCGGCAATGCCCTGCCACTGGGACAGGTCCTGGTCCAGCCGATCGCGCCAGGGAATGTCGTCGTTGTCATCCCATTCGCAGCCAGCCGGCAGGCCGCTGTTGATGCAGTGCCAGGTCTCGTAGACGTAGGTGCGGGTCTGGGCATTGGCAGATAACGCCAGATCATGAAAATTGGCCGCGAAAGTAAAGGTATCCGACCAGGTCAGGTGGTTGGCCAGGGGTACCGCCTCGGTCATCACCAGCACATCCCAGTCGCCGCTGGGCAGGGCCAGCCGCGCATCCATGCCCTCGGCGGTATGACTGTTGTTCCACTGCCACTGCAGGTTGGCACCGTTGATGATCTGGCGCCCACCGCTGTAGCTCAAGCCCGCATCCTGTGCCAGTGCTTCCAGCATGGTCGGCATATGGTGATTGACCAGGCTGTGACCGATCAGGAAAACCGAGCCAGGCTGGTCCGCACTTGCCGGTGCGCAACCCCCCGACAAGACACCGAGCATTGCGATCACTCTGATTCCAGAAAGCATCTGGCAGGCACCTCTTCAAGGCTGGTTGATGAAAATGAAGTCGGCCGGCGGATCCTGATCGGGAGAGATCGCTACACCGGGGTCTCTTGCGCAAGGGTACCCGGAACGGCTGCGGATCCGCCGGCCTTCAATCGTTCAATGCTTGCCAGTAACAGTTCGTAAATCAGTCACAAGGCATGCCAGCATCGACCCATTCGGTGACCAGCGCGCGCCAGGCCTCGATATCATGCGGCGGTGCGGTGGGCAGGTCAGGGTTACCGAACGGGACCCGCCCGTCACCCACCGCCCACAGCACCAGACGATCCTCGGTCATGTGCTCCAGCGGGCTGTGGCCGCTGACCGACTGACTGGCCATGCTGCACAGGGCGGCCTCGTCCAGGCCGCGGAAATCCATCGCCGCGGGTGCAGACTGCCAGCCCGGATCGATGGTGCCGGTGGGCGGCAGCAAGGCGCTGGTATGGCATGAGACGCAGTTGGTCGAGGCATTGACCACCGGATGCGACGCCGGCAGCACGCCAGGCGGGTCGTCGTTGACGCGCTGGAAGTCGGTCGCCGCCACCGCATGACAGGTCATGCAGCGCGGGTGCTGGAAGCTTGGGGCCAACTGCGTGCTGAACGAAAATGCAGGCTCAGGCGCGGGCTCGAAGCGATCGTGGAAGATCTCATCACCGGCCACCTGGCAATTGACCTGCACGTTGTCGATATTCTCGCCATCGATCTGGCCGCTGGAATTGCCTACCGAACAAATATGCCCCGACGGCTGCTGGCTGACCGTGACTTCGTAATCGGCGCCATCTTCCAATGCGGTGTCGAATACGAACGGCCCGTTGTTGGGAATGGTCAGATCGTCGGTGCCGTTGTTTTGCAGCGTCAGACCCGCAAGCCCATTGACCTGAAGTCCACTGACCTGACCACCCACGGTATAGGTCGGCGTGGTACTGATCGCATCCGACATTTCGCTGGTGTTACCCAGGTTGTCAGTTGCCGTTGCCGCAATGGCGCTCCACACGATCGGAAGGTGATCGGGCCTGGGCAGATTGACGGTGACGAACTCACCTGCATCGGCTTGTGGATACAGCACCGATCCAAACCACCGAACGAGCCCGGGTGTGCGCAAGCCGTCGTCGTACATGTAGATATCGACGACAATCGGATAGCTTGAATTGCCAGGAGCGGAATCGACCCGGAAGGTCACGGTCAGGGTCTCGCTGTCGGGATCGTAGAAGGTCGGACTGGCAAACTCCGGAAAGTTCTGCAAATTGTTCGGCCCGGTATCGGCATCCCCCGGATCCTGATCGCGTCCCCCGGGGCCCAGATCAATGGCCTTGCCCTGGGGGTTGGAAATGAAGACGCGCTGAATCCGGTTGCCCGTTCCGGCATCCGGATGAAAGGCAATACCGTGACCCTGGTTGTGCAGAATGCGCAAGGTGTCAAGGTGATCGTCGGTTGGCGGCGGGCTCAGCATCTCGATGTTGCTGGCATTCGACCCAATCAGGATACCTGGGCCCTGGTTGCCTGCCCACTGCCAGCCCGGCCCCTGGCCGATGCTGTTGACACCGATAGCCACATCGCTCACTCCATCCCGAACTTCGATACCGGCATCGAGATTGTTTCCGATGAAGTTGGCATTAGATCGGGTAGACAGGCCGATCTGGGAGCCCGTGGCATTGCCAAGCAGAATCAGACCACCACTGCCACCGTTAGGGATCGCCTGACCGGTGGGCCGTATACCAATGAAGTTGTTGATCACCTGATTGTTTGGCCCGCCGATCCGCACACCGCCGCCGCTGCCGTTGAAGCCGACCACATTGGGCATTCTCCCGGTCGCGGCCGGATCAGTGCCGAAGAAATTGAAGGCACCGGTGGAGTAGTAGCCGTAAAGCGCATTGCCTATTTCGTCGCCATCGGGCGTCACCCCTAACCAGTTGTTGCCGATCACGGTCCCGGTGGCACCGGAGGTCACGCGTATGCCCCGATTGCTGAAACCGACCTGGTTGCCAATCACGCGAGCGTTCTCACTGCCGGTCAGGCGGATGCCGAAAGAGCTATTCGGTCGCGGTGCCATGTCGTCGTCAAAGCCGATGAAGTTGTCGAGAAGCTCGTGGGCACCGGCGACCACGAGAATGCCCGTGTGCTGACTGCCGATACGATTGCCAGCGCTGATGACGTGCCCTTCACCGCTCACCCGGATACCAATGGCGTCGTCGCCAAAACCGCCAGCTGTCTCGTTGCTGCTGCCGATCCGATTGTCACGGACCAGCGCGTTGTCGGAAGCGGCCAAAAGATCAACGCCGACATGCTCGGCATTGGCCATGGCATTACCCGCGCCGGGATTGCCAATCTGATGACTTGAACCTGCAACGCGAATACCCGTCCCAACCGGGGCGGCGGTACCATCGCTCAGCGCCCCCACCCAGTTACTCTGCACGTTGGCGCCGCTGGAATCGGGGAATAGGTTGATTCCCAGCGGGGCGTTACCGATCCGGTTACCCATACCGGCATCGGACCCACCAATCTGAATCCCGCTCCCGGCACTGCCAATCGCGCTGACCAGCAGGGGATGGGCATTGCCCTGTGCGTCCAGGCCTACATGATTGGCTTGAATGAACGCGTTGGTCACCTGTGCGCCAACGCCAATGCCGATCAACCCGTTGCCAATGGTATTTTCGCGGACCACATGACCCTGGCCGGTATTGAGATACACACCGGTCTGATCCTCGCCAAGATCATCGCCGTCGGCATTGGTGCCGACAAAGTTGTGCTCGAAAGTATTGAAATTGACCACAGCGAGACTGGATCCGGTCTGCCCCATGGTCACCTGGCCTGCAAAGATATTGGAACAGGCCGAGTTACCCACCTGGTTCGAAGAGCTGTCCAGCTGCAATGCGACCGGGTTACCGGAGCTGAACCGGACGTTGCCGGCGGCATTGGTGCCGATACGGGTACAGGCCACCTCACCCTGGTTGGCGCCGGCGACAAAATGCACATGACTGGAGCCATTGCCGGCAATCACATTGGGACTGGTCAGGTTGAAGGACGGAAAGCCGTCGGAAAACGCCTGCGCACCGATGCGGTTGCCGGTGCCTTCGACGCGCACCCCTGAGCCGCCGTTGCCAACCGCCTGCGTGCCCGCCTTGTTCAGGCCGATATAGTTGCCACCCACCAGGTTGTCATGGCCCGCAACGACCAAGCCATGATCACTATTGCCTGAAATCACGTTGGGCCAGGGCGCCACGGCCGAAGCAATGGGCAAATATCCAATCACATTGGCATTGCCCAGAACATGAATACCAATTTCGTTGGCCTGAGCGGTTGTGCCGCCGGCATTGATGCCGATATGACTTTGCCGCACCTTGACTTCATCGGCGTTGATGCGAATACCGGCCTGGGAAAAGTTGTAGATGGCAACCGCATCGACCAGCGAACCGGCACCGCCAGGTCCAAAATTCAGGCCGTTTGCCGTCGAGATCGCGTTTTCACCCCGAATGATGACAGCCGGAATGCCATCGCCAGGGTCCCATTCCGGGTGGCTGGTGCCGTCAATATGGACCTCACGGGCGATGCTGTCGTAGCCGTTGACCGGAAGAAACATTGAAAAGGCAAAGGGCGGATCGCTGGCGTTGGTCGGAATATAGTCAGCAAAGGCAATCGTCGCACCCATGCCAAAAGATAGCGCGTTGGCCGTTTCGATAGCCGCTCGCAGGGTGCACTGGGGGCAGCTGCCTGACGGGCAGGAAACGTTGCTGCCGGTGGTGCAGACCCCGCTGGGGGCACCCGCCTGGCGACCGCTGTCAGCCAGCGAATTGACCTCGAAGACATGGTCGGCCCGGGCATGGACCGCTACGGCAAGCATAATTCCTGCCATGAAAGAACCCAGAAATCGAAACGACATGACACTCTCCCGAATTGACCAACAGACCTGCTCAAGACCCCCCTTGCATTACTATTAACCTGGCAACGAAATACCTACGGTATTCGTTGCACGGCATTTGTGGCAGATGTCACCCATGCTCTGTTCAATCACGCTTCAGCGCATGATGAATGGGTGATTTTTTGATGATTACCGCGAGGGTGGGCCCTACCATGGTCGAATGGGCGCTGACCGGGCAGCCGGATAGACTCCGGAACAAGCTTGTAGTGCTCCCGGTTTTTGGCTACTCGGGACCTGCCAGCCAGACCGGTTCCTGCAACCCAGGACCGGAGGATTGACTGCTTCGGGAGAAACGCATCATGTCCTTGGACAAAACCGCTGCCGCCTACTGGTCGGCCAACATTCGCATCATCACGATCTGCCTGGTGATCTGGTTCGTAGTCTCATTCGGCTTCGCGATCCTGCTCAGGCCCGTTCTGGCCATGCTGCCCCTGACCATCGGCGGCACGGACCTGGGCTTCTGGTTCGCCCAGCAGGGGTCGATCCTGACCTTTATCGCGCTGATCTTCTACTACACCTGGTACATGAACCGACTCGACAAGGAGTTCGGCGTGGACGAGCAGGAATAAGGGGACAATCATGGACCAGTTCACACTCAACCTGATCGTCGTCGGCGCCAGCTTCGCCCTGTATATCGGCATTGCCATCTGGGCCCGGGCCGGCACGACCTCCGACTATTACGCGGCCAGTCGCGGCGTCAACCCCATCGTCAACGGTGCGGCGACGGCAGCAGACTGGATGTCGGCGGCCTCGTTCATCTCCATGGCCGGCCTGATCGCTTTTGTCGGTTACGGCAACTCCAGCTTCCTGATGGGATGGACCGGTGGCTACGTGCTGCTGGCCCTGCTGCTGGCGCCCTACCTGCGCAAGTTCGGCCGTTTCACGGTGCCGGAATTCATCGGCGATCGTTTCTACTCGACCACCGCGCGCATCGTTGCCGTGGTCTGCCTGCTGGTGATCTCGATTACCTATGTCATCGGCCAGATGACCGGTGCCGGCGTGGCCTTCTCGCGCTTCCTCGAAGTGCAGAACACCACTGGCCTGCTGATCGCATCCACCGTGGTCTTCATTTACTCCGTGCTCGGCGGCATGAAGGGCATCACCTACACCCAGCTGGCCCAGTACTGCGTGCTGATCACCGCCTACACCATTCCGGCCGTGTTCATCTCCGTACAGCTGACCGGCAACCCGGTGCCGCCGCTGGGGCTGTTCTCTACCCACGCCGAGTCCGGACTGCCGCTGTTGACCAAGCTGGACCAGGTCCTGACCGAGCTGGGATTCCATGACTACACCGGTCACCACGGCTCGATGCTGAACATGTTCCTGTTCACCATGTCGCTGATGATCGGCACCGCTGGCCTGCCGCACGTGATCATTCGCTTCTTCACCGTGCCCAAGGTGTCCGATGCGCGCAAATCGGCCGGCTGGGCGCTGGTGTTCATCGCCTTGCTGTACCTGACGGCCCCGGCGGTTGGCGCCATGGCCAAGCTCAACATCATCACCACCATTTACCCCGACGGCACTGCCGCCGAGCCCATCCGGTACGACGACAAGCCAGACTGGATGCACAACTGGGAGCAGACCGGCCTGCTGGCCTTCGAGGACAAGAACAACGACGGACGTATTCAGTATTACAACGACCGTTCCGACGAGTTTGCCCCGATCGCCGAGGCACGTGGCTGGGAGGGCAACGAGATCGTGACCTTCAACCAGGACATCCTGGTCCTGGCCAATCCGGAAATCGCGCAACTACCCGGCTGGGTCCTGGCCCTGATTGCCGCCGGTGGTCTGGCTGCAGCCTTGTCCACGGCCGCTGGTCTGTTGCTGGCCATTTCCTCGGCCATCAGCCATGACCTGCTCAAGTCCGTCTTCATGCCCAAGATCAGCGACAAGCAGGAGTTGCTGTATGCCCGCATCTCCATGGCCTTCGCCATTGCCCTGGCCACCTACCTGGGACTCAATCCACCAGGCTTTGCCGCGCAGGTGGTGGCGCTGGCCTTCGGGCTGGCAGCAGCCACCCTGTTTCCGGCCCTGATGATGGGTATCTTCTCGAAGAAGATGAATACCCAGGGTGCGGTAGCCGGGATGCTGGTCGGCCTGATCGCCACCCTGCTCTACATCTTCACTTACCTGGGCTGGTTCTTCATCCCCGGCACCAACATGCTGCCCAACACGCCTGACAACTGGCTGTTCGGCATCTCGCCGCTGTCCTTCGGCACCATCGGCGCCCTGCTCAACTTCGCCACCGCGATCGTGGTCATGAAGCTGACCAAGGCACCACCGCCGGAGATCCAGGAGCTGGTCGAGAGCATCCGTGTCCCGCGCGGAGCCGCTGGGGCGGTGGATCATTGAGGTTGAACCTGGACGGGTCGGCGATGCCGACCCGTCCAGGTTCAGGGAAGAGGGGTAGAGGGAAGACGGGAGAGGGACAATAGGAGAACGCTTGACCTTTACGCCAAATCCCAACTCCTCTACCCTCTTACCTCTACCCTTTTACCTTTACCCTCTTGCCGCTTCCCGCCTTCATGCCATGCTCCTAGAATTCATCGCCGCCATCGCACTCGGTCTGGGCACTGCCGGGCTGGTCATGGGCCTCAATTTCGCATCAGGCAAGCGTTTACCCGGATGGCTGATGCCCGCCTCAGCGGGACTGGCGATGATTGCCTTCATGGTTTACATGGAATACTCGTGGGCCGAGCGCACCACCGCCAGCTTCCCCGAGGGCGTGGTGGTCACCGCCACCAGCAGTGAGTCCATGTGGTACCGGCCCTGGACCTTCATCAAGCCGCTGAGTCTGCGCATGGTCGCCGTCGACACGCGTCGGAACCGCACTCACGCGGCCCAGCCTGACCGGGTCATGACTTCCGTGTTGCTGTTGGGCCGCTGGATGCCCACGCGCGCAATTCCGGTGGTTTTCGACTGTGCCAGCGGCCGCCGCGCCGACCTTCACTCAGGCGTGGAACTGGCCGATGATGGCCAGTTGATCGGCGCCGACTGGCGCCCCCTGCGACCCGAAGATCCTGCCTTGCAGGCTGCCTGCTCCACCTGACCGCCCTGGGTCCAACGCAGCGGCGAAGTTCAGTACAGGCACGGAGTCAGACTTTTGCCTGTATCCGGAACCCGCAAACCCTTTACTGCCCGAAAAGCACTGAGTGCGCAGAGCCGGGCATGGGCTTTCTTTGTGCACAAAAGTGGCGGCAGCTGCACACGGCTTTGTGCTTTGATTTGAAGGGCGTTTTGGCTGTCCGGGGCTGCGTGCGCGTTTTGCTCGCTGCCAGCCGGTGAAAAAGTTATTGGAAGGGTGGAGTAGGCACCGGGTGGTATCCGGCCGCTCAGGGCCTGGCCGGGTTATCGGCCGGGGTGGCTGACTGGCTCTCGGTGGCCCGGACCCGGCCAGGCTACCTTCTTGCTGGCTGGTCGTTCAGTAGCCTTGATCCGGCGCCCGGTGGCGCTGATGACTTGGGGGAAGGTTTGCACCGGACTCCGCAACCCGGCCAGACCCTGATCGGCCAGATACCACCCGTTGCGAGAGGTGGGAGGAGGCTGAAAGGCG
>RECK01000053.1 GCA_007694055.1 Wenzhouxiangella sp. | reverse complement strand
ACGTAGCGTGGCAGGCCACCCTGGCTGAGCACGATCTGCCACAGGTGCAGACCCCGTGCCCGGAAAGCGCCGGCGCAGCTGAGCAGGTAGTAGCGCCACATCCGGTAGAAGCGCTCATCCAGCTGTTCGCTGGTCTTCAAATCCGGCCAGGCTGCGCGAAAATTTTCCTCCCAGGCCATCAGGGTCCGGTCGTAGTCGGGCCCGAAATTGTGCCAGTCTTCAAGCATGAATCGGCCTTCCATGGCCTGGGTCAGCTGGGCAGTCGACGGGATCACGCCGCCGGGAAAGATGTACTTGTCGATCCAGGCATCGGCCCTGGCCTTGCTTTTGTTGCCGCCGATGGTGTGGATCAGGGCCAGGCCGCCTTGCTTCAGACGCGCTTTGACCAGGTCGAAGAAACCACGGTAGTTTTTCGGCCCGACATGCTCCATCAGGCCAACGCTGACCACGCGGTCGAAAACGGTTTTGTCGGTGGCCGCCTCGCGGTAATCCTTGAGGCGGATCTCGACCGGCAGATCCTTGCACTTTTCGCGCCCGAACTCGACCTGCCGGGCGCTGATGTTGTAGCTGACGACCTCGCAGCTGTGTTCGGCTGCCAGAAAGCGCGCCAGCTCGCCAAAACCGCCGCCCAGCTCGAGCACGCGCATACCCGGCTCCAGGTGCAGTTTTTCCGCGATCAGCTCAAGCTTGGCGCGCTGGGCGTCATCGAGCGGTGTTGATTCATCGCCGCGCCCGTAGTAGGCACAGGTGTACTGCATGGTCGGCCCCAGCATGGCCTGGTAGAGGCGATTGGACAGGTCATAGTGCTGCTCGGCCACGCGCCTGGAGCGGCGACGGCTCTGCAGGTTGCCCAGGCGACTCAACACGATCTGGCCGAGCATGGACGGCTGGCGCAGGGTTTCCTCGAGTCGGGCGCTGAGCAGGCGATGGAAGAACCCGTCGGGCTCGGCTACATCCCACCACCCATCCATCCAGGCTTCGCCCGCGCCCAGGCTGCCTTGACTGAACAAGCGTTGGTAAAACCGATCATCATGCACCTGGATATCCCATGGCCGTTGGCCGTTGACCTTGATATCCGCCATGTCCAGGAGCGCGCTTAGTTTGTCTTTTGCTGACATGCTGGTGGTCTCCCTGCAAACATTTCAAGCCTAAAGGGACGTTTCCGTTCTGGTCAAGTCATCTGCTGTCGTCAGGTGCGAGCCGGTTGATCAGCGTGGCCGGAAGACCGGCTCGCGTTTTTCGAGCCTGGCCCGCATGGCTTCGCGCTGGTTGCTTCCCAGCAGCAGCTTGAGCTGGGCCAGGCGTTCGCGCCGGAGGGCACCTCGCTCCGACCCATGGCGGGTGTTCTTGAGCAGTTTCTTGATGGCGGCGATGGCATGCGGCGAGTGCCCTGCCAATTCCCGGGCCAGGGTGAGGGCGGCCTCGGCCGGCTGAGGATCGATGCGGCTGATCAGGTTCAGCTCCAGGGCTTCGGCCGCGTCAAACTTGCGCCCGGTCATGGTCAGTTCCATGGCTGTATCCAGTGGCAGCAGGTCGCGCAAGACGACGGTCGCCCCCATGTCCGGCACCAGCCCCCATTTGATTTCCATGATCGAGAACTGGCAGCCCGGTTCGCTGATGCGAAAATCGCAACCGAGAGCAAGCTGCAGGCCGCCACCGAAGCAGTAGCCGTGGATGACAGCGATCACCGGCATGGGCAAGTCGCGCCAGTCAAGGCACATGCGCTGGAACAGGTTGCCCTTGCGCCACCAGGGCAGAAAGCCGCTCAGCACGCTGGCCGGTTTCTTCAGCACGCTGGCAAAGTCCAGGCCGGCGCAGAAGGCTTCTCCTTCGCCCTGCAGGATGACCGCCCGAATGTCATGCTGGCGGCGTATCGCCCCGGCAGCCTGCACCAGTGCCTGCATCATGTCCAGATCCAGGCCGTTCATCTTGTCTGGCCGGTTCAGCCGAACCAGGGCCAGTTGATCGTGGTATTCAATGGTGACGCGGTTTTTCAGATTTGCCATGGTCTGCTTTCGCAATTCGTTAATTTTGCGGTGATCCCGAACGAGGCCGTTCAGGTCGGCTTGATGTCAAGATGCTGCTGGCGGTGTCCGGGTTCGAGCGGCGGTGAAGGCTGCCTCCCTGACAAGGTTACCGCAGCTGCTTGTGATGCGGGGATTCGAAACTTCTGGTTATCGCCGCGACCGCACATCATGCAAGGGCGTCGCAATACATGCCGCAACCGATTCCGGGTAATTCGATGCAGCAGTCTGTGTGGTTTGCTAGGCTTTAGTCACACTTGAACCAAAAACCAGCTGAAGTTATCGGACTCTGGTAATCGGAGGTTGCGATGAAAAAACGCATGGGTCTTACAGGTGAAATTTTCAATCACAAGATTGCCGGCATTTTCAAGGATGCCCGGCAACTTGACCAGTGTCGAGATCGGCTTGTCGATGAAGTCGGCACAGTCGGCGCGCAGGCTCGAACCCTTCGGCCCGGGGATCAGGTGGACGGCGCCGTGCTCGAGCCGGAGTCCCGGGGTATCTGGCTCACCTTGATCCGGGCCCACGTCTGGCTGGCCCTGGCTGGCGCCGTGGCAGGTGTGCTGGTGTTCGGGATTCTTTATGCCCTGGGTGTGGCCTTTGTCGTTCAGAACGCCTGGGCGGCAGCCTTGCTATTGATGTTTTTCAGCGCGGTCGGTGGTGGCTTGCTTGGCGGCGCCGTCACCTTGCGACCCGACCACACCCCTTACCTGGTCAAGGTGCAGGCTGCGCTGCGCGACGACCGCCATGTGTTGCTGTTGCATCTCGACAGCCAGGAACAGCTGGCCGCAGTGAAAAGCTGTCTCGATGCATGTGCCGACGAAACGGTGGCCACCCTCTGACCACCGATATCCGGTTGTTGACCCCCCTGTGCATCCTTGACACCTTCCGAGCAGGCGCGTAGCGTACTGAAAGGTTTGTACCTGGATCCGTCACCTCGAACCCGGCCCCAGTCAGGCCCACTCGTCACTGGTCAGGTAGGAGGAGGTTGGAAGATAAGGAAAACAATCGCAAGGCCCAGCCTTTCAGCCTCTTTCCCCCTCTCGCAACGGGTGGTCTCCGGCCGCTCAGGGCCTGGCCGGGTTATCGGCCGGGGGGGGGGGTGACTGACTGACTCCTGGTGGCCTGGGCCCGGTGAGGCTATCTTTTTCAAAGCCGCGACTAATCGCCACGAGGAGTGGAATTGACATCTGCCCCGACGGGCCTGCCATGTGTTGCGGGATTCGGATAAACCCTCAGAAAGCTGCGGTTCCAGCAGCTCAAGGCCCGAGCGTAGCTGAGACAAGTCCGTAATCAGGTAGGTGTTTGACGGTCGGCGCAAGGGCGATTGCTCAGTCGGTGACTCAAGTCCTTTAAACTACAGGGTTGATGCCATTTTTGATCTTTCATGAGCCCTCGATGAAAACCACCGCCGAAATTCGCCAGGCTTTCCTGGATTTCTTTGCCGAACGTGATCACCGGGTCGTGCCGTCCAGTTCGCTGGTGCCGGGCAACGACCCGACCCTGCTGTTTACCAATGCCGGCATGAACCAGTTCAAGGATGTGTTCCTGGGCTCGGAAAAGCGCGCCTACACTCGCGCGGCTTCTTCGCAGCGCTGTGTGCGCGCTGGCGGCAAGCATAACGATCTGGAAAACGTGGGCTACACGGCTCGGCACCATACCTTTTTCGAGATGCTGGGTAACTTCAGCTTCGGCGATTACTTCAAGCGTGAAGCCATTGAATTTGCTTGGGAGTTTCTGACCGGCACCTGCAAACTGCCGGCCAATCGGCTGTGGGTGACGGTGTATGCCGAAGACGAAGAGGCCGCATCCATCTGGCTGGATCAGATCGGTGTGAGCCCCGAGCGCTTCTCGCGCATCGGCGACAAGCCTGGCAAGCGCTACGAGAGCGATAATTTCTGGGCCATGGGGGATACCGGCCCCTGCGGACCCTGTACGGAAATCTTCTACGACCACGGGCCGGAGATTCCGGGTGGCCCGCCGGGGAGTCCGGACGAGGATGGCGACCGCTATATCGAGATCTGGAATCTGGTGTTCATGCAGTTCGACCGAGCTGACAACGGCGAAATGCGCCCGTTGCCGGCTCCCTGTGTCGATACCGGCATGGGTCTGGAGCGACTGGCCGCCATTCTGCAGGACGGCCATTCCAACTACGATATCGACCTGTTTCAGCACCTGATCGCCGCTGCGGCGCGCCTGACCGGCGCCGATGATCCGGATGCGCCTTCCTTGAAGGTCATCGCCGATCACATCCGCGCCTGCGCTTTCCTGGTTGCCGATGGCGTGCTGCCGGCCAACGATGGCCGTGGCTACGTGCTGCGACGCATTATCCGTCGCGCCATCCGGCATGGTTACAAGTTGGGCTGCGAGGATTTGTTCTTTGCGCGCATGGTCCAGCCGCTGGTCGACGTCATGGGCGAGGCCTACCCGGAACTGGCCAGGCAAGCCGACCAGGTCGCCCAGGTGCTGGAGCGTGAGGAGCGTCGCTTCGGCGAAACCCTGGACCAGGGCATGAAACTGCTGGAGTCGGCCATTGCCGACCTGGATGATCGTGAAATCCCCGGCGATGTCGCTTTCAAGCTCTACGATACCTTTGGTTTTCCGATCGATCTGACCCGCGATATCGCTCGCGAGCGCGATCTGCGCGTGGACGAGGCGGGTTTCGAGCGGGCCATGGATGCGCAGCGCGAGCGGGCGCGGGCGGCCGGGACGTTTGCCGCGCGCGACGGCATGCCTGCCGATCTCGCCGCCGAGCTGTCGCCAACACAGTTCCTGGGCTACGAGCAGCACGAAGCCAGCGCAACCCGCCTGCTCGCCATCCTGGTCGAGGGTCGACCGGTTGACACCCTCGTCGCCGGACAAGAGGCGGTGCTGGTGCTCGATCGGACGCCTTTTTATGCCGAATCCGGCGGGCAGGTTGGCGACACCGGCCAACTGGCTTCTGCCGACGCACACTTCACCGTGTCGGATACGCGCAAGCTTGCCGGCACTTTTCATGGGCACGCGGGCGTTCTGGAGAAAGGAGAACTCAAGCCGGGGCAGACCCTGGAGGCGCGTATTGACCGGGGTCGTCGCAGCGATATCGTTCGTCACCACTCGGCCACGCACTTGTTGCACGCCGCCCTTCGCACGGTGCTCGGCGAGCATGTGCAGCAGAAGGGCTCGCTGGTAGCGCCTGACCGTTTGCGCTTCGACTTCACCCATCATGAGCCGGTCAGCGATCAGCAGCTGGCTGAAATCGAGCGCATGGTCAACGAGCAGATCCAGGCCAATGCCGAGGCCGAGGCGCGTGAGATGTCATTCGAGGACGCCATAGCCGCGGGCGCGCTGGCCTTTTTCGGTGACAAGTATGGCGATGAGGTCCGGGTGCTCCGCTTCGGCGACTTTTCGGTCGAGCTGTGCGGCGGCACCCATGTTGGTCGCGTTGGCGATATTGGCTTGCTCAAGATTGTCAGTGAAACCGGCATCTCGGCCGGCGTGCGGCGCATCGAGGCCGTGGCGGGTCGGGTCGCGGTGGAATGGTTGCAGAATATGGACCGATCGATCCGGGAGGTGTCCGGCCGACTCAAGGCGAGCCCCGAGCAGCTCGGCGAGCGGGTCGAGCAGTTGCTGGAGCGGTCGCGCCAGCTGGAAAAGGAACTCGACCGGCTCAAGGGCAAGCTGGCCTCGGCCGCGGGTTCCGACCTGGCCAGCCAGGCGGTCGAGGTCGGTGGCATCAAGCTTATTGCCGCCCGCCTGGAGGGCGTTGATCCCAATGGTTTGCGCGATACCGTTGATCAGCTCAAGAACAAGCTTGGTTCGGGCGTGATTGTCCTGGGCACCGCGGTGGGTGACGGCGTGCGGCTGGTCGCCGGGGTGACGCCTGACCTGGTCAAACAGATCAAGGCCGGAGAGCTGGTCAACCACGTCGCCTCACAGGTTGGCGGCAAGGGCGGTGGTCGTCCGGACTTCGCCCAGGCCGGCGGCAGTGAGCCTGAAAAACTGGGATCGGCGCTGGATACCGTGGCCGACTGGGTCCGTCGGCGCAGTGGCCGGGAGACTTGATGCGCGGCATGCCATCGGCAGCCTGGTTTGCGGCGCTGGCTTTCGCTTTTTCGACCGTCGTTGCTGAACCAGGGCCGGATGGAGAGCATCTGTCGCCCGAGGAACTGACCAACGAATGCGAGCGTTTTGAGCATGGGGATCCGGCCCGGGCAATCGATCTGGCACTAAGGGCAGAAGCGGCGCTGGTCTCTGAACCCGATCCCGCGATTCTGCATCGTGCGCTCGGGTGCCGAGCCTGGGCGCTTACCTCCAAGGGCCGGACGGCCGAGGCCCGTGCGCTGTTGGAGCCGATGAAGGGCTTGTCAGAGCAGTTGCTTGAGCCGTCCGATCAAGTCACTGCATTGCGCCGAATGGCAGCCATCTACCACCGTATCGGCGATGTCTCGTCGACGACCGATTTCCTGGGTCGGGCCCTTCGGATTGCCGAAAGGCATGATTTGCGCACGCTGCGGATCGGGCTGTTGGCCAATATGGGCGTTCTCCACTCCGAAGGCGGTCAGCACGATTTGGCCAAGCAGTATTACTACCGCGCACTCGAGCTGTGGGAACCCGGCGATGATCCGGGCCAGCAATTGCCAATTCGCTACAACCTTGGCCTGACTTATCGTGGAGCAGGCAACCTGGACAGCGCCAGTGAAGTGCTGGGCGGACTGATCGATTCGCTGGAGGAACCAGGCATGGAAGTTCGCCTGGCCTCGCTCCTCCTGACCTTGGGCATCATCGAGCAACAGCGTGGCGAACTTGACGCGGCCGAAGCCTACTTCAGCCGTTCGGCAATGCTGCATGAGGAACTCGCGAATCCGTCCGAGTACTCGTCGCTTCTGTCGTCCCAGGCCGGGTTGTATCTGGCCCGTGGTCAGGTGGATCAGGCGCTGGAGCGTTCTGAGCAAGCGCTGAAAATGGCCCGCAAGTCCGATCACCAGTTCACCATCCGCGATGCATTGCGCATCCGTAGCAACGCACTGGTGGCGGCCGGTCGACATGCAGAGGCAATTCCATTGGAGCGAGAGCGCGCCGAATTGACCGAGCAATATCTGCGTGACCAGCAGCGCTCCCGATTGAATGAGCTGGAGGCTGAGCTCGGGGTTGCCTTGCGCGAGCGTGAGCTGGTAGCTCTGCGTCGGGACAGAGATCTGCAGCGGGTCGAACTGGAGCGGCAGGTTCAGCGCCAGCAAATAGGTATGGTGCTGGTGATCGGCTTCGTTGTGCTGGTTCTGGGTCTGGTCTTGTGGCAGCGGGGCCATAATCGCCATTTGCATCGCCTGAGCAGAACCGACTTGCTGACCGGGCTGCCGAATCGCAGACGCATGACGGAGTGGCTGGGGCAGGCCGACAAGGATGGCCGGATTACGGTGATGTTGCTTGACCTGGATCACTTCAAGCAGATCAATGACAACTACGGCCATGATCTTGGGGATCGGGCGCTGATCGCGCTTGCCGGATGCCTGCGACGGTTTGCGCTCGAACATGCTGCACAGGCCGGGCGCTGGGGCGGAGAGGAGTTTCTGCTTCTGATTCGCGTGAGCGAGGCGGACAAGGCGGCAAAGCTTGCGGGTGTCTTGCTTGAGCAGATTGCAGGTGTTGAGATAGCGCGCGCTTCCGGACCTCCATTGCAATTCACTGCCAGTCTCGGCTTTTCCCCGCTCAAGTCAACCAAACGACATTCCGGGCAGGAATTGTGGGAGCCGGCGCTGCTGATTGCCGATCAGATGATGTACAGGGCCAAGCATGCCGGTCGCAGTCGCTATTGCGGAGCGTGGCCGACCAGCCCGGATGTTGCCTTGCATCCGCGCCGCCTTGAGGAACAGGTTCGGATGGGGGAGTGTCGAGTTCTGGACGGGGCGGTTGGGGGGTGAGGTTGGGCTGGCTTTGGGGCATTAAAAAGCCCCGGTGTTAACGGGGCCTGATTAAGTGGCGGAGAGGGAGGGATGGCTGCGCCCGCTGCGCGGACTTGTCCTCCGGACTGGCGCTTTGCGCCAGCGAGCTCGCCTTCGGCTCGGTTGACTTCGCGCCTGTCGGCGCTTGCCCTCCACGCGCTACGGCACTCCAGCTTCGCTCCTTGCGCGTTGCGCAAACCGCAAAGCCTCCGTCGCCTGCGCTTCGCTCCGGGTTGCTTCGCATCGAACCTGCTGCGCAGGTTTCGAACCCTCTGGTCGGGTTCTAATCCCTCCCTTGGGCTGGCTTTCGGGCATAAAAAAGCCCCGGTGTTTCCGGGGCCTTGTTAAATGGCGGAGAGGGAGGGATGGCTGCGCCCGCTACGCGGGCTTGTCCTCCGGACTGGCGCTTTGCGCCAGCGAGCTCGCCTTCGGCTCGGTTCGAACCCTCTGATCGGGTTCAAATCCCTCCCTTGGGTTGGCTTTCGGGCATGAAAAAGCCTCGGTGTTAACGGGGCCTGATTAAGTGGCGGAGAGGGAGGGATT
>RECK01000058.1 GCA_007694055.1 Wenzhouxiangella sp. | reverse complement strand
ACGCCGCCGCCAAGTCCGGCATCCACGGCTTCACCAAGGCCCTGGCCCAGGAGGGTGCGGCTGTCGGTGTTACGGTCAACGCGATCGCGCCCGGCTATATCGCTACCAGCATGGTCGAGGCCGTGCCGGAACGGGTGCTCGAAAAGATCATTTCCCGCATCCCGGTCGGACGTCTCGGCAAACCCGAGGAAATCGCCCGCGCTGTTGCCTTCCTGGTCGCCGAAGAGGCTGGTTTCATTACCGGATCGACCCTGTCGATCAACGGCGGTCAGCACATGTACTGAACCGACATCTGTTCAGCACCCTGATTTGCTTATGCTCGCTGCTCAAGCGATGCCCGGCGCACTGACCCGATGGATCGGGTGAGTAGGTGCGTCAGAGCAGTCTCCTTGTCCTCGGCCCATGCAGACAATAAGGCTATGGTGCCGGACGGCAGCTGCCAGCCTGCGGCGACGGCGACTGAATAGTGGCGCGAGAGGGCTTCCAAAGCATCGGCAAAGCCCGCTGAAATTGATGGCTCATCCATCAAGTCCAGACGACGCAACAGCAGCATCAGCCCGACGCTGTGCGTGAGTCCTGCCAGGAAGAGTTCGAACCCCTGTGCCAGACCTGAGTGTTCCGCGCTGTTTCGCAGCCTTACGGCCACGCCGAGGCTGTCTGTCCACAGCTCTTGGATCGCAATGGCGTCGAGACGTGAATCGGCCTTGAAGTTCGCGATCGGGCTCATGAACGCCGCGGCGATGGCCTCGCGAATTCCCGTCATACCCACGATGACCACAGCCTGCTTCAGGCTTTCAATGGATTCCTTGCGACAACGAAGGGCTGCGCTGTTTACAACTTTCAACAAGCTGGCTGCGAGTACCGGATCGCTGGAGATTAGCTCTGCCAGTTCTCGGCCTGAACCCTTTTCAGCATCGCGTGTAGCGGCCATCAATTGTGGCACGACGCTGGGCAGGCGAGGAACCATGTGTATCCAGGATGCGTTTTCAGAACTCAGTTCGTTTTTGTGTTGCCGTAGCCACTGGCGTTCGGCTGGGGAGTGCTTCGTTCGGTCAATATCCAGATTCAGAAACAGCTGTCGAACGTAGTCAACTGCAAAGGAGGTGTCATCCGCGGAGGAGTCCTCCTGAATCTCTTCCAGGTCCCCGTCATTGAAGCTTGCGGCCACCGGAACGGGGTCGGTCAAGCCGGTCTCGCGGTTTTTGATTCGTCCAATTCGAAGAAAAAGACGCTTCAGCATGATTTTAGCTCCACGTCCACCCGGTGCTGAGATTGGCCGTATCGCCTTGTGCCTGGAGATGATGTCAACCCCGAAACCATGCTTGGACAATCCACAAAACGAGTCGTCTGGTACCGTGCTGTGGCTTTGAATCGAATCCGGACCAACGTCATCAGCGTCAACTTGTTGATTCACGATGGCAGAAAACTATACCAGACAGTGACTCGTCGGTCACTATCAGTCATCCCCACATGACAGGTGCCGATCGGGAATCTTTTTTGCGCTTATTGCGAAGTCACGCAGTCAGCTGCAAATTGCATCCAGGGATGATCGATCTGATGGGCCAGCCAGGGGCCGATCGCAACCAGGACGCCGGTCAAGGCCATGAGGCTCGCGGCGGCATAGCGCAGGCCGCGGCGGTTGACAGCCGAGCGGGCCTTCAGCGCGGCCATGCCGGTGCCCAGCAGCAGCGGCACCGTACCCAGCCCGAAAGCGACGACCATGGCGGTGGTTGCAAGCGGGTCGGCCAGCAGTACGGCTGCCGCAACCACAGAGTACAGCAAGCCGCACGGCAGCAAGCCCCACAGCAGACCCAGGCCCAGCGCGTTGTCCAAAGATTGGACCGGCAGAAAGCGGCCTAGCAGTGGGATCAGCTTCTTCGTCAGCGTTGCAGCCACCTCGCCGGCCCTGTCGCGGAATCGGCCTGGCAGGGCAATGTAGAGGGCCATGACCACCAGCAAGGCGCCGAGCAGGAAGCGCATCACCATTGGTGCCCGGTCCGGCATCAGTGTTGCCGGTAGCAGGCCGATAGCGGTAGCGATCAGGGCAATCCCCAGGTAGCTGGCGATGCGCCCGACGTGGAACCCGGCGGCTAGCCACGGCCGGTCGCCGGGCAGCTGGGCGTGGAGTAGGCCGGCGATGCCGCCGCACATCCCCAGGCAGTGGGTGGAACCGAACAGACCGGCCAGGAAACCGGCGAGCAGGGCCGCTTCTGCGGTCATGTCGGAAGTATATTGTGATCAGTAGCCCGGCCTGTGCTGTTCATTGTTCGGTGTCTTCGTTGCTTGTTGCAGGACCGGTTTTCGGCGCTTCGT
Organism: Wenzhouxiangella sp.; assembly: GCA_007694055.1. GTDB lineage: Bacteria > Pseudomonadota > Gammaproteobacteria > Xanthomonadales > Wenzhouxiangellaceae > Wenzhouxiangella. The sequence goes on along the minus strand of RECK01000058.1, from coordinate 6,254 downwards.
CGTCATCGAGGATGTCCAGTGCCGGGGTGTCGAGGTCATCGAACTGGTCGTTGCGGACCGCCCAGAAAAAGAATGCGATGGCCAGCACCATCAGGATCACCGACAGCGGTATGAGCACATAGATGATGTTCATGCGCTGCTGCCGACGGGGCGGGGTGTCGAGGCATCCGGTATCGAGCCCTGGACCCGGCACCCTCTGCCCTGCACGCGCCCCAGCCGTTGACCGTTCATCACCACCAGCAGGCTGGAAGCCGACATGCCGATCGCGGCCAGCCAGGGGGGCACGAAACCGGCGGCGGCAAAGGGCAGCGCGGTGATGTTGTAGGCAAAAGCCCAGGCCAGGTTCTGGCGTACGATCCGTCGTACCCTCGGAGCCAGGGCGAACGCGGCGCTGACCCGGCTCAGGTCTTTGCCGGTCACGACCAGGTCGGCCTGGGTGCGCGCGATGTCGGCACCCTCAGCCAGAGCCAGGGCGACGTCGGCGCCGGCCAGAACCGGGGCATCGTTGATGCCGTCACCGACCATGGCCACGCGCGCACCTTGTGCCTGCAGTTCGCGGACCAGGTTCAGCTTGTCGGCCGGTGAGCAGGCCGAGCGAACCTTGTCGATCGCCAGGCTTCGGGCCGCGGCCTCGACGTTTTCAGCCCGGTCGCCCGAGGCCAGCCAGACTTCCAGGCCGCTGGCCTTGAGTTCGGCAACCAGTTCGCGCGCGCCTTCCCGGAACGGGCTATCGACCCGGAACCAGGCCAGTAAAGTATGCGGAGCGGCCAAGGCAATCCACTGGCCCTGGTCAGGCTCGGTCGGTTGCTTATCCAGCCATTCGCCGACGAAGCCCGGTTTGCCCAGGCGATAGTCCACGCCCTGGACTTTTCCGGCGACGCCGGCGGCGGTCACGGCTTCAGCGCCTTCCACCGGTGCGCCGTCGTCGTATCGAGCAAAGGCAGTAGCCACCGGATGTCGGCTGATGCGCTCCAGGCGCCCGGCCAGGACGCGGGCGCGGTCGGCGTCGACTCCGGCTTCGGCCCGGACTTCAGCCATGCGCATGTCCGGTCGAGTCAGGGTGCCGGTCTTGTCGAGCACCACGTGGGTGATGTTCGGCAGCATTTCCAGACTGTCGGGCCGGGTGATCAGGACGCCAAGGCGGGCAAAACCGCGTGCGGCAGCGGCCAGGGCGACCGGCGTACCCAGGGCCAGTGCGCAGGGACAGGAGACGACCAGAACGGCCAATACCACCGGCAGGGCGATGGCCGGATCGATCTGCCACCAGACGATGCCGGACACGGTCGCGCCGGTCAGCACGAAACCGACGAACCAGGATGCCAGGCGATCGGCCGTTTGCGCCATGCGCGGCTTGAAACTGCGGGCTTGGTCGAGCAGGCGCACGATGCCGGACAACACGGTGGCCTGGCCCAGGTCTTCGACCTTCAGCGTCATCTGACCCTCGCGCACCAGACTGCCGGCCAGTACGCGCTCGCCGGCAGATCGCCGGCGCGGAATGGACTCGCCTGACAGCAGCGATTCATCGACCATGACCGTACCGGCCTCGATCTCGCCGTCGGCCGGAATGGTCTCGCCCGAGGTGACCTGGACCCGGTCGCCGGCGGTCAGTTCGATCAGCGCGATCATCTCGGCACCGGTTGCGGTCAGGCGACGGGTCTGGACCGGCAGCGAGCGGGCCAGGGCCGACTGCAACTGACCGGCGTTCTGGCGTGCCACCAGCACCGCGTAGCGGCCCAGCAGCAAAAAGAAGATGAACATCACCACTGAGTCGAAGTAGACCTCACCGCTGCCGAACAGGGTGACGTAGACGCTGAAAAAAAGGGCCAGCAGCATGGCCGCGGCGACCGGCACGTCCATGCCCATTCGCTTTTGTTTCAGCGTGCGCCACGCTGATTTGTAGAAAACCTGGCCGGCATACAGGCTGACCGGCACGGCGACCACCATGGAAATAAGCACGAAGAAGCGCTCGGTCTGTGCATCCAGGTCCTGCCAGGCGCCGATGTACTTGGCCAACGCGAAACTCATCACTTGCATCATGCCCAGCCCGGCCACCACGATGTATTTCAGCATTTGCCGGCGTTCGGTCTGGTTGCGGGCTGCACCCGCTTCGGGGGAGTCCAGGTGCGGCCGGTAGCCGAGCGCGGCCAGACGCGCGGCGACTTCGCTCAATGCACTGCGGTCGGGATCAAAACGCAGGTGGGCGCGGCCGTCGGTCACGTCGACGCGGATCTCGGCAACGCCGTCGAGGCTGCCGACAAAGCGCTGGATCAGCCAGGCGCAGGCCGGGCAGTGAACGTTCTCCAGTACCAGGGTCAGGCGGAACAGTCCGTCACAGTCGGCGTGAGCGTAGTGATCGCGCACGGCCGGGCGGTCCCAGGCGAGGAAATCTTTTGTACTGGCCTCAGCGGCTGTTTCCGGGCGTTCGGGCAGAGCGTCGCGGAAATCGTAATAGCGGTTGAGACCGGCCGACTCGATCAGCCGGGCTACGGTCTGGCAGCCGTGACAGCACATGGCTCGGGGCTGGCCACCGATCTCGGCGCGGATCTCCACGCCGGGCGGAATGGTCTCACCGCAGTGCCAGCAGCCGCCGTTGTCATGCCGGACCGCTTCGGTCACAGCCGGCGCGGCTCGACCGGTATGGTGTTGGCTGCGTCCAGGCGTCCGGCCAGCGACCAGGACCGGGCCAGGTCGGTGACCATGACGTGGGCACGTGCGTGCGGTGGCTCGTTGTAGGGCCCGCGGTATTCGCCGCCACCGTGATGAAACAGCACTGCGACGCTGTCGCCGGTGCTGGTGGCCGGGTGCTGGAAGTGGACCATCAACTGCCCCGGGAGTGTGCTCAGGTCACTGGCCGACAGGCTTAGTACGATTACCCCTTCGTCCAGCGCCAGGCGCCCGGCCAGACCTAGCGCACGCGCTTCGTGCACGCCCGCGCTGTCTTCGGTGACGAACTTGGCCAGTGATCCGAACTCGCCGCTTACGATCTCCGGCGGATTGGACAGACCGATGTAGGCCAGGGTCGAGCCGGCAACCACACCCAGTCCGGTGATGCTGATCAGAATGAACGGCCAGGGTTCCTTGTACCAGGGTTGGGCGCTTGTCGCTTGCATGGGCGTCTCAGTTCGGGTTTGCCGGGATGAAAAAGCGGGTTTCCACGCGTGTGCTGCGCTCGTTGTCGGCATCGCGCACGATGATGGTCATGGGCTGCATGCCGGGATCGGCCGCGGCCAGCGGCAGGGCCACGGTCAGCGGCAGATCTGCCGTTTGACCCGCCGCCACGTGCACGTCGCGGGTCGGTTCGAGCACGCGGATGTCGGGCAGCCCTTCGGCGTTGATGCTTAGCGTCATGGTTTGGTCAGTCCGGTTGGTCAGCTTCAGGCTGTAGCTGTTCTCAAGTTCGCTGTCGATTAGTCGATACAGGGCAGAGCGGTCGCGCAGAACGTCGATGATCAGGGGGTCACGGCCGGTCAGGAAGACACCGATGACGGTGGCCAGCAGACCCAGAACTGCCAGGTAGATGAAGATGCGCGGCCTGAGCACCCGGGTCGGCTTGTTGTTGACCGCGTTTTCGGTGGTGTAGCGAATCAGTCCGCGCGGGTAGTCCATCCGGTCCATGATCTCGTCGCAGACGTCGATGCAGGCGGCGCAGGCGATGCACTCGATCTGCAGGCCGTCGCGGATGTCGATGCCGGTCGGGCAGACCTGGACGCAGGCTGTGCAGTCGATGCAGTCACCCAGGCCCATGGCCCGGTGGTCGGCGCTTTTGCTGCGTCCGCCTCTGGGCTCGCCGCGCTCGGCATCATAGGAGATGACCAGGCTGTCGGCGTCGAACATGGCCGACTGGAAGCGCGCATACGGGCACATGTACTTGCACACCTGCTCGCGCATGTAGCCGGCGTTGCCATAAGTGGCAAAGCCGTAAAAAAACATCCAGAAGGTTTCCCAGCCGCCAAGGTCAAAGCCCAGGACCCGCGGCCCCAGTTCACGGATCGGCACGAAGAAGCCGACGAAGGTAAAGCCGGTCCATAGGGCAAAGGTGATCCACAACAACTGCTTGCTGGATTTGCGCAGGATCTTGTCTTTGGTCCAGGCCGCCTTGTCGAGCTTGATGCGCTTGTTGCGCGAACCTTCGGTGACCCGCTCCATCCACAAAAACACTTCCGTCCAGACCGTCTGCGGGCAGGCGTAGCCGCACCACAGGCGACCAGCAAGCGCGGTGAAGAAGAACAGCGTGAAAGCGGCCAGGGCCAGTAGCAGCGACAGGATGAACAAATCTTGCGGCCACAGGGTAATGCCGAAGAAATGGAACTGGCGTCCGGGCAGGTCGAACAGAACCAACTGTTGCCCGCCCCAGTTGATCCACGGCAGGACGTAGAACAGGCCCAGCAGTGCCCAGGCCGCGATGACCCGCAGGCGCGAGAAGCGGCCCCTGGTTTCGCGCGGATAGACCTTTGGCGGCTTGACGTACAGCGAAATGGTCTGGGTATCGGGCTGGGCATCAGTCATGTCGTCGGGGCGTCAGCGGCGATTGAAGCGGGCGGGTGGTTCGAGCAGGATGCGGGTGAACAGGCTGGCCGAGGCGGTCGCGGCCCAGAACATGAAAAACGCGATGGTGTAGCCACCGAGGCGCGAAAGCTCCAGTTCCGGGAAAGTGATGTCGCGCAGCACCAGCGGATCAACGACGATGAAGAACACCACCGTGGCGACGCCGGCTGCAAAGAACGAGGGCCACAGTATGGCCCCCAGAATCTGCACTCGCGGACGATCGTCGGCCGGGGCCGGTTCGCCCGTTGGTGGACGGCCGGGCTCAGTCATCGCTGCCGTTCATGTTCAGACTCAGTACGTAGGCCGTGACCAGGCGCGAACGCGCTTCGCCCAGCAACTCGCGCTGGGCCGGCATTACGCCTTGTCGACCGTGGCGGATGGTGTAGCGCAGGTCGTCCATGCTGCTGCCGTAGGTGTAGATGCCTGCGGTCAGGTCCGGCGCGCCCAGGGCCGGGTTGCCCTTGCCATCCTGCCCGTGACAGGCCAGGCACAACATATCGTAATGACGCCGGCCGGCAGCAGCCATGGTCTGGTCAACGCTCTGGCCGGCCAGTTGCTGCACGAATACGGCCGTCCGGGTGATTTCCTGATCGTCCAGGGCGCCTTCGAAGCCGGGCATTACGGCTTGGCGGCCCTCGTAGATACTGGTCCAGACCTGGTCCGGCTGGCCACCCCAGATCCAGTGATTGTTGGTCAGGTTGGGATAGCCGCGGGCGCCGCGCGCGTCCGAGCCGTGGCAGGTCGAGCAGTTGGTTCGATAGAGGTTGCGTCCGGCTTCCAGTGCACCTGCGTGTTGAGCCAGTTCCTCCAGCGGCATTGCCACCAGTTCGCCGAAGCGCTCGTCGAACGCGGCGTCGGCCGCGCCACGCTCTTGCTTGTATTGACCTTCCGAACTCCAGCCGAGCACGCCTTCGAAACGGCCCAGACCCGGATAGAGAATGAGATAGATCAGTGCCCAGATCACGGTGCCATAGAACAGCCAGAGCCACCAGCGCGGCATCGGGTTGTTGAGTTCCTCGAGATCCTCGTCCCAGACATGGCCAGTGGTTTCCTCGCCTTCCTTGTTGGTGCCCGAGGGCACTTTGGACTTCCCTGTGGCGATGAACAGCCACACCATGCCCGCGGTGAAGGCCAGCGTTATGATGACCACGAACCAGTGCCAGAACGCGCTCATGACGATTTCTCCTTGCGGTTTTCTTGCTTGTCTTCTTCATCCAGGGGGAGATGGGCCTGCTCGTCAAAGTCCTCCTTTTTCTTGAACAGGAAGACCCAGAGGGTGATGACGACGAAGGCCAGCATGGCAAAAGCTGTCCACAACCCGCTGCTCATGAGTCGCCCCCGGCATTCTGGCCGGTCCACTGGGTGCCCAGGCCTTGCAGGTAGGCCACCACGGCGTCCAGCTCGGTCTTGCCGCGCACCGCTTCGCGCGCCGCTTCGATGTCTTCGTCGCTATAGGGGTGACCGAGGCGCTTGAGTGCGCGCATGCGCCGCTCGATCGTCTCGCCGTTGACCAGGCGCTCGGCCAGCCAGGGATAGGCCGGCATGTTGGATTCCGGCACCACCGCGCGCGGGTCGACCATATGTAGGTAGTGCCAGTCGTCGCTGTAGCGCCCACCGACCCTGGCCAGGTCCGGCCCGGTGCGCTTCGAGCCCCACTGGAACGGGCGGTCGTAGACGAACTCGCCGGCCACCGAGTAGTGGCCGTAGCG
>RECK01000207.1 GCA_007694055.1 Wenzhouxiangella sp. | reverse complement strand
CGGCTGGTTGCCGTTGCGATCCGTGGGCCCGCTGCCCGCGTGGAGAATGACCAGCCCTTGGCCAGACTCGGACTTACTCAGGGTGCCGGCAAGACGGGCATTGTCATGCGTCATCGTCACGTCCTGCTCGTCCGCGGCCCAGCCGCTCGCCATCAACAGCAGGAATGACGCCAGGCAGACCAGGCTCGTTTTACGGTGCTTCATGGACATGCTCCTTGGCAGCGTGTTGAATCCAGTTATCTGTCCGGTTTCAGGGGTCCGGGCAAATGCCTTGGATAGCTCAACAAAAGTGGAAAGATAAGACAATTTGTGAAATAATATTAACCTCTGATTGAATATTGTCAATATCAAGTTGGATATTATGAAGAAAACTCCAGCTGCCTGCCCGGCTTGTGGCGGCGAACTGGCGGTTACCGAACTGACCTGTCTTGACTGCGAGACTCGGGTCAGCGGGCACTTTCGCCTGCCGGCACTGTTGCGTCTCGATCCTGATGCCCAGGCTTTCGTTCACGCCTTTATCCTGGACTCCGGCAGCCTCAAGGCCATGGCCTCGCGCCTGAACGTGAGCTACCCCACCGTGCGCAATCGTCTGGACGACATCATCGCCACCCTGACCGAGGAATCAGAATCGTGAAAACCTGGCTGTTCAAACCCTTCGAACGCATCGCCGGTGGCCCCGCCCTGGTCGTCGGACTGGTTGTGATCCTGTTGACGGCACTGCTGGCCTGGCGCGCCGGGCTGCATACCGACGGCGTGCTGGACCTGCACTTCGGCCCGACCGTGCCATGGTGGAACCTGATCCTGCAGGGCCTGATCAACTGGTTGATCCTGGCCGTCCTGCTGCTGGTGACGGGACGCTGGCTGAGCCACGGGAATTTTCGGAGCATCGACCTGTTCGGCACCCAGGCGCTGGCACGCTGGCCCATCCTGCTGGGTGTGCTGTGGCTTTCCATTCCCGACATCGCCAATCAGATCGAGACACGCACGGCCAGCCTGATGGCGGCCATTCCCGACGACCCCAGCCAGGTCATTGCCCCGGCCGAGTATCTGGTTGATGCGATGTGGCTGACCGTGATCAGCTTGCCCCTGCTGGCCATGCTGGCCTGGATGATCTGGCTGATGTATCACGGCTATGCCTTGGTCACCAACCTGCGCGGACAGCGCGCCGTATTCAGCTTCGTCGGTGCCCTGGTGGTCGCCGAGATTGTCAGCAAGCTGCTGATTTGGCTGCTGTTCACCAGTACGCCGTAATCCCTGCCAGGAACCCTTTACGGACAAGCCTGGCCGGCCTTGAGCGGAACCATTCGCTGAAGGCCTCGCCACTGCGTCGAGTTGAAGCGGATGCTTTCACTGAAGGCCGGCTTCAATGGCAGAGCGCTCAGGACATTGAGTCACGACGCTGATCACATTCAGGTTGGCGTTCATGCCTGTACGTTTGGAGACAATCCGAAGATGGTCCCCGGGGACGTGGCCCCGGGCTACGCTGACCGGGTTGGAAGACAGGAAAACTCTTGCTAAGCCCCGGCTTTCGATGTCAATGCTTCCGATAGCCGGGCGTTGGCCTGCTTGCTGCGCGACAGCGCGCGGGAACCGGGAGCTGCGGTTCAGTCGCCGATGACCTGGCCGCGGCCGAACAGCCAGCCTTGGGCGAAGTCGCAGCCGGCATCGCGCAGAAACTCGGACTCGGCGGCGGTCTGGATGCCCTCGGCCGTGGTGGTGAAACCCAGTTCCCGGGCCAGGGTGAGGATGGCCTTGACGATGGCCGCGTTTTCCCGAACCTCGCCAACATTGCGGACGAAACTCTGGTCAATCTTGAGACGCTGAATCGGCAGTTTGCGCAGGTAGGACAACGATGAGTAACCGGTACCGAAATCATCGATGGCAATGCCGATGCCGACACTGCGCAGGCGGTTGATCTGGTCGAGTGCGCCATGGGCCTCTTCCATCAGGACCCGCTCGGTGATTTCGACCTCCAGCCGCTCGCTTGGCATTCCGCACTCGCCGGCCAGTGTGACCAGGCGGTCACAGAAATCAGAGCTTCGCAGCTGGGCCGGCGCCACATTCAGACTCAGCTGCATGCCTTTCATGCCGGCAACGTGTTTCATCGCCTTGCGGTAGACCTGCTCCCCCAGCGGCGTGACCAGCCCGCGCGTCTCGGCCAGGGCGATGAAATCCTCGGGATCAATCCAGCCGTCCTCGGGGTGATACCAGCGCGCCAGCGCCTCGAAGCCAATCACCCGTTGACCATTCAGGGACACGATGGGCTGCAGTGCCACTTTCAGCTGGTCACGCTCGATGGCTGATCGCAGCTCGGTTTCCATGTAGCGCCGGGCCATGGCTGCTGCGGTCAGTTGCGGCGTATATCGGGCCCAGCTGCCTGGCCCATCGGCCTTGGCCCGGTACAGGGCAGCGTCGGCATGACGCAGCAAGTCCTCGGTATTCTCGCCATCATCCGGAAACAGGCTGATGCCAATGGAGCCGGTGACCCGCACGACCCGCCGATCCAGTTCCAGCGGGGTCGCCAGCGCCTCACACAGGTCGTTGGCCAGACTTTCCGCCTGCCGGGCCGGATCCGGCCCTTCGACCAGAACCAGGAACTCGTCGCCACCGATCCGACCGATCTGGCCCTGATCCCCGACCCGGCGCTGCAGCCGCTCGGCCAGATGGAACAAGAGCCTGTCGCCGGTGGTGTGGCCCCAGACATCGTTGATATCCTTGAAATTGTCCAGATCGAGATGCATTACGGCCAGGCCATTGCCGATCACCGTGGCGTCGGCGATGCGCTCTTCCAGCGCGATCTGGAGCATGGTGCGGTTGGGCATGCCGGTCAGCGAGTCGTGATAGGCCAGGCGGGTCAGCTCGTCCTCCATGCGGCGACGCTCGGTCACCAGGCGAGCGAATCCGTGCCACAGGGTGGCGCCATCGGCGAGGCGTTCCGGCGTCGACTCCACCTCGACCCATTCGGCATGCTCGGCCAGCCCGCCCGGCGGACACAGCCGGAACTGCTGTCGGAAAGTGGACAATTCCCGTGCGCTGAGCTCCACGGCCCGCATGATCCGATCGTGATCCTCGGCAAATATGCGCTCGAACAGGCCGCTGGCATCGTCGTCAACATCTTCATGGTGAACGCCGAACACCTCGTAGATCTTGGCGCTGGCATACGGCATGCTCAGTCGTCCGTGTTCCGGATCCAGCCTGAGCTGGTAGATCACACCGGGCACGTGGGCAGCAAGGTGCCTGAGCTGCTGGGTGCGTGCGGCTTCGGCCTCCTGGGCCTCCTTCAGTCGGCTGACGTCCAGGCCCATGCCGGCAACGAAAGGCTCGCCGTCGAGATCAACGAGTCGGCCGTAGTAGCTGTAGGGACGCGTGGTGCCAAACCGGGTCAGGATAGGTGCCTCCAGCGAGGCACGGCCGGTCTCGAAAACCTGCTGCATGGCCGATCTGAACCGCCCGTGCAGGGCCGGATCGAACAGGTCCAGTGCATTCATCCGGCCCAACTCCTGCTCGGAGTAACCTGTCACCGTTTCGAGATTGCGGTTCCAGTAGCGAAAGCGCCCGGAACGATCGAACAAGTAGAAAATGCCGGGCAGACTATCGAACGCGATATCAATGAAATCCGGCATCCAGCCGTTCGGCAGCTGCCTGGCCTGCATCTCAGTCTCTTTACTCTCCGTGGATTTCATCGATCACTTTCCCCATTGGCGCGATCGGACCTGACTGGCAGAGATTAGCACGCCAGGCAATTGGCCGCACCAGGTTGCGGCCCGACCAATGAAGACGCAAATGCCTGCATGCACAGCTTGAATAAAAGTGTCTGAACCGCTAGGATCCCCCATGTATCTCTCAATCGCGATAAAAGGATAAATTAATCAACCTGGAACTGGTCAATCGCCACTGCAGCCTGCTTGGGGACACAACGCGCCTGCGCCTGTTGTCGCTGCTGGAAGCCGAGGAGCTCACCGTTGCCGAGCTGGCGCGCATCACGCGCCTGGCTCAGCCTCGCGTGTCCACTCACCTGGCCCGGCTGCGCGAGGCAGACCTGGTCGTAGACCGTCGCGACGGCGTATCGGTGTTTTACCGGATCCGCGAAGATTCGGCGCAACAGCCCCTGCTCGCCCTGTGGCACCTGCTCAGAGAGCGCCTGGACGATGCCCTGATCGAAAGTGATCGTGAGCACCTGGTCGAGGTGCTGGCCCTGCGCAAGGACGGCGACAGCTGGCCCGATATCGTTGCCGGCGACATGGAGCGACATTATTCGCCCGGCCGAACCTGGGAAGCCACCGCCCGAGCCCTGGTCAACTTGCTCGACCTGGGTCGTGTGCTCGACATTGCCTCCGGAGACGGAGTCATGGCGGAACTGCTGGCCACCCGCAGCAAGCGTATCGACTGCCTTGATTTGTCCCCCAAGGTGGTCAAGGCCGGAACAGACCGGGTCGCTGAACTGGACCATGTCCACTTCCACCAGGGCGATATGCACGCCTTGCCCTTTGCCGATGACAGCTTCGATACCGTGCTTTTGCTGCACGCGCTGACCTACAGCGACGCGCCCGCGCAAGTCCTGCGCGAATGCGCCCGGGTACTGGCCAGCGGCGGACAGCTCGTTGCCGCCACGCTGAACCGACATCGCTACAGTAAGGAAGTCAAAGCCTACGGCCACGTCAACAACGGTTTTACCACCCAGCAACTGATCAAGCTGGCCACCGAAGCCGGCATGCGCGTGGCTTTCTGCGAAAACACATCAATCGAACGCAAGACGCCCAATTTCAAGATCATTACCCTTCTGGCCCAATCCGCATGACACTGATTCCCTGGCACGACCACGAACGCGTCAACTCGCTGATGCGACAACTCCAACAGCGCATCCTGGTGCTCGACGGTGCCATGGGCACCATGATCCAGGCCGAGAAGCTCGGGGAAAACGACTATCGGGGACAGCGTTTCGCCGAGCATCCCGACGACCTCAAGGGCAATAACGACGTGCTATCGCTGACGCGGCCGGAGCTGATTGCCGATATTCATCGCAGGTTTCTCGACGCCGGCTGCGACCTCGTCGAAACCAACACCTTCAACGCCAACCGGATCAGCCAGGCCGACTACGCCCTGGAAGACCTGGCCGGTGAAATCAACCTGGCCAGCGCCACCCTGGCCCGCCAGGTCTGTGACGAGGTCACCGCTGCCAACCCCGATCAGCCCCGTTTCGTGGTTGGCGTGATCGGGCCGACCAACCGCACCGCATCGATCTCGCCGGATGTTTCCAATCCCGGCTATCGCGCGGTCACTTTCGGCGATCTGGTCGAAACCTATCGCGAAGCGGTGCGCGGCCTGCTCGACGGCGGCGCCGACGTGCTGATGATCGAGACCATCTTCGACACCCTCAATGCCAAGGCCGCCATTTTCGCCGTCCAGGATGAATTCGAAGCGCGCCAGGCACGCTGGCCCTTGCTGATTTCGGGCACCATTACCGACGCCAGCGGTCGTACCCTGTCGGGCCAGACGCCGGAAGCCTTCTACTACTCGATCGCCCACGCCGCCCCCCTGGCCGTCGGCTTCAACTGCGCGCTCGGGGCCGATCAGCTCAAACCCCATGTGCGCGCGCTGGCAAGGGTGGCCGACTGCCTGGTCACGGCACACCCCAACGCCGGCCTGCCCAATGAGTTCGGTGAGTACGACGAAAGCCCGGAGCAGATGGCCAGCGTGGTCAAAAGCTATGCCAGCGAAGGCCTGGTGAACGTGATTGGCGGTTGCTGCGGAACGACCCCGGATCACCTGCGCGCCATCGCCGAGGCCGTGGCCAGCCATGCCCCGCGCCGCATGCGTGAGCGGGAGGCCGCATGAACGACTTCAGCGAAAACAGCAGCGAGTCCGGCCCTCGTCATACCCATCTGAGCGGACTGGAGCCGCTGGTGATCACGCCCGAGCTGGGTTTCGTCAACATTGGTGAGCGCACCAACGTGACCGGTTCGGCCCGATTCAAGCGCCTGATCCTGGACGGCAACTACGACGAGGCCATCGAAGTCGCCCTGCAGCAAGTGGAAAACGGCGCCCAGATCATCGACGTCAACATGGACGAAGGCCTGCTCGACTCCGAAGAGGCCATGGTCACGTTTCTTAACCTGATCGCCGCTGAACCGGACATCGCCCGCGTGCCGGTGATGGTGGACTCGAGCAAATTCAAGGTCATAGAAGCCGGCCTGCGCTGTTTGCAAGGCAAGGGGGTGGTCAATTCGATCAGCCTCAAGGAGGGTGAGGAGTCGTTCCTTGAACAAGCCAGGCGCGTTCGTCGCTACGGTGCGGCGGTTGTGGTCATGGCCTTCGACGAAAAGGGTCAGGCCGACAATGCCGAACGCATGGTCGAATGCCTGTCACGGGCTTACCGGCTGCTCACAGAAGAGGCCGGTTTCCCGCCCGAAGACATCATCTTCGACCCCAACATTTTCCCGGTCGCCACCGGCATGGAGGAGCACAACAACTACTCCATGGAATTCATCCAGGCCACCCGCGAACTGAAAAAACGGTTTCCTCACTGTCACGTATCCGGTGGCGTATCGAACATGTCGTTCTCGTTTCGCGGCAACAACGTCGTGCGCGAGGCCATGCATTCGGTCTTCCTCTATCACGCTACCAAGGCCGGCATGGATATGGGGATCGTCAACGCCGGCCAGCTCGAGGTCTATGACGATATCGATCCGGAGTTGCGTGAACTGGTCGAAGACGTGGTCCTGAATCGGCGCGACGATGCCACCGAGCGCCTGCTTGAGGCCGCAGATCGCTACAAAGGCGAAGGCAAGCAGCAGGAAAAGGACGAAGCCTGGCGCGAAAAGCCGGTGGCCGAGCGCTTGAAGTATTCGCTGGTCAAGGGTATCGACAAGTACATCGTCGAGGATACCGAAGAGGCGCGCCAGCAGCATGCCAGCTCGCTGGAAGTCATTGAAGGTCCGCTGATGGACGGCATGAACTACGTCGGTGACTTGTTCGGCGATGGCCGGATGTTCTTGCCGCAGGTAGTCAAGTCAGCCCGGGTGATGAAGAAAGCGGTCGCCCACCTGGTGCCTTACCTGGAAAAGGAGAAGAAGGTCGGCGAAAAGAAGGGCAAGATCCTGATGGCCACGGTCAAGGGCGATGTTCACGATATCGGCAAGAATATCGTCGGTGTCGTACTGGCCTGCAACGGCTTTGACATCGTCGATCTGGGCGTGATGGTACCGACCGAGAAAATCCTGGCCGAGGCACGCAAGCACGAGGTGGACGTGATCGGCCTGTCCGGACTGATCACGCCGTCCCTGGATGAAATGGTCAGCGTGGCCGAAGCAATGAACAGCGAGAACTTCGATTTACCGCTGATGATAGGCGGCGCGACCACCTCGCGCGCGCACACGGCCCTCAAGATAGACCCCTGTTACCCACATGGCGTGGTCTGGGTCAAGGATGCGTCGCGCTCGGTAGACGTGGCCCGCAAGCTCGCCAGCGCAAAGAACCGCAAGGAATTCAGCGCCGGCATCCGCGAAGACTACGAGCAGTTCAGGGAACGTCACTCCAACCGCAAGACCCGCAAGCCGCTGGCCAGTCTGTCCACGGCCCGTGACAACGCGCTGAAGGTGGATTTCGCCGCCAGCCCGCCACAAGCCCCGGCGCGACCCGGGCTGCATGTGATCGAGTCGTGGCCGCTGGATGACCTGGTTGACTACATCGACTGGACCCCGTTCTTCCGCACCTGGGAACTGGCCGGGCGCTTCCCCGACATCCTTGACGACGAAGTGGTCGGAGAAGCCGCGCGCAACCTGTATGACGATGCCCGGGACATGCTCGAGCGCATCGTCAAGGAGCGCTGGCTGACGGCCCGGGCCGTGTGTGCACTGTTGCCGGCCAACAGCGATGGCGACGATGTCCTGCTCTACACCGACGAGTCCCGCAATGACGTCCTGGAAAGGCTGATCTGCCTGCGCCAGCAGGCCGACAAGTCCGGCCCCAACCTGTGCCTTGCCGATTTTGTCGCCCCGGCCGCCAGCGGCATACCCGACTGGGCCGGCCTGTTTGCGGTCACGGCCGGCCTGGGCATCGAGGAAGCGCAGAAAAGACTGCCGAAAGACGATGACTATGCCGACATCATGCTCAAGGCGCTTGCCGATCGGCTGGCTGAAGCACTGGCCGAAGCACTGCACCGCAAGGTGCGGACCAGCCTGTGGGGATATGTCAAGGGCGAGGATCTGGACAGCAAGGCGCTGATCGACGAGCAATACCGGGGCATTCGACCCGCTCCGGGTTACCCGGCCTGCCCTGACCACAGTGAAAAAACCAAGATCTTCGACCTGCTCGACGCACCCGGGCGAGTCGGCATGACGCTGACCGAGAGTTTTGCCATGCTACCCACCGCGGCAGTCAGCGGCTATTACTTCGGCCATCCGGAATCGCAGTATTTCGTAGTCGGCAAGGTAGACCGCGACCAGGTCGAGGATTACGCCAGACGCAAAGGCGTGAGCCTGGAGCAGGCAGAGAAGTTCCTGCGGCCGAATTTGGGGTATTAGGCGGAAGAAGGATCAGGGATCAAGGGAAAGGCGATCCAGCCTCTACCTTTTACCTTTTACCTTT
>RECK01000059.1 GCA_007694055.1 Wenzhouxiangella sp. | reverse complement strand
CACAAGGCCTCGGAAGAAGGAATCGCCGTGGTCGAGGCGCTGGCCACCGGTTACGGGCATATCAACCTGGAAACCATACCTTGGGTGATCTATACCGACCCCGAGATTGCCTGGGTTGGAAAGAACGAAAAGGAGCTCAAGGAAGCGGGCCGCGAGTACCGCGTCGGGAGCTTTCCCTTTGCCGCCACCGGTCGCGGGCTGGCCATGGGCAATGCGGCCGGCCACGTCAAGATCCTGGCCGATGCCGAGGACGACAGCCTGCTGGGCATCCAGATCCTTGGGGCCAATGCCTCGGAACTGATTGCCGAATGCGTCGTGGCAATGGAGTTCCACGGCACCAGCGAGGACCTGGCCCGCATCGTCCATGCCCATCCGACCTTGTCGGAGGCCGTCCATGAAGCCGCGCTGGCTGTGGACAAGCGCGCCATCCACAAGGCCAACTAAGGGACTAAAAGCCGGCGGGAAGAGGGACGCCCTCTTCCCGACCTGCTTCCCGCTTTCCTCGCTTACCTTCCCGGACAGAGCAGCTTATGAGTATTCCAGACAGGTTCAAGGCCTTTCGCATTTTCGACGACGAGGACGGTTACCGCTCAGGCATTGTCGAGCAGGGTATAGACGAGCAGAGCGAAGGCGACGTCGTCATTCAGACGCGATTCTCCAGCATCAACTACAAGGATGCCCTGGCTGCGACGGGCAAGGGCAAGATCCTGCGCAAGTTTCCCTTGAATGGAGGAATCGACGTGGCCGGGGTCGTTGCCGAAAGTCGGTCAGACCGATTTGCCGAGGGCGACGAAGTCCTGATGACCGGTTGCGGCCTCTCCGAGACCCGCGACGGCGGCTACAGCCAGTACCTGCGCGTACCCTCTGAATGGCTGGTGCCACTGCCGAGCAACCTGACTTTGCGAGAATCCATGCTGCTGGGCACGGCGGGGTTCACGGCCGCACTATCGCTTTATCGCATGGAAGCGAACGGACAGCAGCCCGAAATGGGACCGATCTGCGTCACCGGTGCCAGTGGTGGCGTTGGCTCGATCGCGATCGATGTGCTCAGCCGGGCCGGATACGAAGTGACCGCGGTGAGCGGCAAAGTTGAAGAGTTTGACTGGCTGCACGAGCTTGGCGCCGGGCAGTGCATCTCCCGCCACGAGCTTTACTGGCCTGAGACCCCGATGGCCTCGGCCATGTTCGCCGGCGCCGTGGACAGCGTGGGTGGCGACACCCTGGCCGGCCTGACCCGGGTCACCAAACCGTGGGGGAGCATCGCTTCGTGCGGGTTGGCCGGTGGCATCGGTCTGCGCACCACGGTCATGCCGTTCATTATCCGCGGCATCAGCCTGCTGGGAATCAACTCATCCGGCTGCCCCTACGAGCTGCGCAAGGAGATCTGGCAGCGCCTCGCGGGCCCCTGGAAGCCGGCGCACCTGGATGCTATCGCTGCCAGCCCGGTTGGTCTGGAAGAGATGGATCCAGTGTTCGAGCGCCTGCTGGACGGTGGTGGGCGCGGTCGAGTGGTGGTTGAATTGGCTTGAGGCCCCGCCCCGCCTTATCGCCTTTTCTAGTATGATGTTGAGGTTAGCGAATCTGCCGCTGAAAAAGATAAAAGGGTGAAAAAGCATGGCCAAAGTACTGATCGTCGATGATTCCGAATCGCAATTGTTTGCCTTGACCAAAATCGTCGAAGGAGCCGGCCACCAGGTGGTGACCGCCACCAATGGCGAAGAAGGCGTAGAAAAAGCGATTGCCGAACTGCCTGATCTGATCCTGATGGACGTGGTCATGCCCGGCCTGAATGGCTTTCAGGCCACTCGCAAGATCTCCAAGGAAAAGACGACGTCCAGTATCCCGGTCATTTTCGTCACCACCAAGGATCAGGAGACAGACCGGATCTGGGGCATGCGTCAGGGCGCTTCGGCCTACATCACCAAGCCGGTGGACAAGAACGCGCTGATTTCTGCGATGAACAAGGCCCTGGAGGGCTGAACGAAATGGCTATTTCTGCTGGTGACAAGATCCCGAGCGCTACGCTGACCATCATGGCTTCGGAAGGGCCGACACCGGTCTCTACCGAAGAACTTTTCGGGCAGGGTCGGTCAGTGCTTTTCGCGGTACCCGGCGCTTTCACCCCGACTTGTTCTGCTCAGCACTTGCCCGGCTTTGTCGAGCACGCTGAAGCCATCAAGGCCAAGGGCGTCGACCGCGTCGTCTGCATGGCCGTCAACGATACCTTCGTCATGAGCGCCTGGGGGAAGTCCTCGAATGTCGGTGACAGCGTGACCATGGCCGCCGACGGCAATGGTGAGTTTACCGAGGCGCTGGGCCTGGGCATGGACGCATCGGCGTTCGGCATGGGCAAGCGCAGCCAGCGATTTGCGCTGATCATTGAAGATGGCATCGTCACCGAGGTGCTGGTTGAAGCACCCGGGGAGTTCCGCGTCTCCAGCGCCGAGTTCGTACTCGAAAAGCTCTGACCCCCGGGTTTTGCAGCCGCCACCCAGCAGGTAGGCGGCTGCGCCTCCATTCAAGACCGCTCACGCCGCAAAATTTGCGCAGGCCTGCGAACTTGCAGGCTATTCTGCGGCCGGCGCAGGATAGCGCACCGGATTGACGCCTTGCGGTTCGATGATGCCGAAGTGGAAACCTGCCCAGAGCACGAGTACCAGCCCGACTGAAAGCCCGACTCTCCAACTCAGACGGCGCACCGTGCGATCGCCATCACCCTGGTCCATGATCAGGAAATAAAAGCTTGAGGCCAGGGTGTACAGGATTCCCAGAAATACCGAGATGATCAGCAGTTTGCTCAACAAGAGAAATGATCCTTCTTTGACATCGCTGAATTATAAAGGCGGATCGTGATGACTCCTGCCCTGCTCAAGCTGATGCGGTCCTCCCTGCCCCACCTGGTTGCCCTGATTGTCATTCTGGCCTGCCTGAGACTGGCCTGGTGGCAGCTGGACCGTGCCGAAGAGAAGGACATGTTGCTCAACCAGTGGCGAGACGCGCCGGCCCTGGAAACGGCGCGCCTGCATGACGACGCGGCACCTGCATTCGCCCGCATTGAAGGGCTGGGAACCTTCGATACCCGGCGCCATGTCTTGCTGGACAACCAGATTCGCAACAATCATCCCGGCGTGCACGTTTTCAGCTTGTTTCAACCGCTTGACGGAGGCCCTCCGCTGATGGTGAATCGGGGCTGGCAGCCCTGGCAGCGGCGGTCCGGCGAGTGGCCGCAGTTTGACACGCCTGTCGACCCGGTGACCATCACTGGCCGCCTGAGCCCGCCACCGCGAGTGGGCTTCCAGATCGGTGAGGCCCAGACTCCGGATCCCGACACGTGGCCGAACCTGACCACGTATTTCGATATCGAGCGGCTGCGCGACGTATTCGGCCCGGACCTCTACAGCCAGGTCCTCCTGCTGGAACCGGAACATGCACTGCACCTGACCGGAGACCCCTGGCAGATGGTCGTGATGGGGCCAGAGCGGCACCGCGGCTACGCTTTTCAGTGGTTCAGCATTGCGCTGGCTGTCTTTCTGATCTGGGCCTACCTCACTTTCAGGCAAATTCGACGTCAATGAACAAGACCGTCATCATTCTGGTTTTCGTGGTATTCGGGGCACCGGTGCTGATTGCAACCTTGCTGCACAGCGAGTGGTTCGATGCTCGCCTGGGTGGAACCCGAAATCACGGAGAGTTCGTGCACCCGGTGATCCCGCTGCCGGATGGCTGGTCAATCCAGGGTGCTCCGGGTGCGGTTTTGGAAAGAGAAGATCTGCTTGATCGCTGGCACCTTGTGCATCTGCGCCAGACGGTTTGTGACGAAGACTGCCTGGAAGATCTGTACTGGCTGCGCCAGATCAGACGTGCCCAGGACCGACATCAACCCGACGTTGGGCTTCTGTTGGTCAGCCTGGTGGCGGTGGATGAGGAAACGCGCGATCAGATTACGGCCCTGGCCGACGACTTTCTCATCGCCGACGGCGACGCCGCTCGGACTCTCCACGCCGCCTTTCCGGGCGATCCCGAAAGCCCGTCTCGATACATCCTTGACCCTATGGCCAATATAATAATGGTTTACGCAGATGACGCCGATCCCAACGGTATTCGACGGGATTTGCGACGCCTTTTAACCTGGACCCAGCGCAACTGACCCCCTGATGACCACTGCCCGTTCCTATAACCGCCTGGCACTGTTCGCCGCAGTTCTGACCTTCGTGGTCATTGTTCTGGGTGCCTGGGTTCGACTCACCGACGCCGGCCTGGGCTGTCCCGACTGGCCGGGCTGCTATGGTCACCTGACCTGGCCGCAGGATGAGCCATCGCTGGCAGTGGCCGAGCAGGTGCGCCCTGACCGGGCCGTGGACGTTGGTTCGGCGGTCAGGGAAATGGTTCATCGCTATGCCGCCGGCATTCTCGGCCTGATCGTGCTCGCACTGACTGTCCTGGCCTGGCGCCGGCGGCGAGATCCCGATCAGCCCGTGGCTCTGCCCGCAGCCCTGCTGATCGTGATCATATTCCAGGCCACCCTGGGCGCGTGGACGGTAACCATGCTCCTCAAGCCCGCCATTGTGCTGGCCCACCTGGCCGGCGGCATGCTGACCTTCAGCCTGCTGATCTGGCTTTACCTGAAAACCCGGGAAAGTCGGCCCCAACCCAACCTGCCCCAGCGACGCATGCGCTGGCCACTGACGCTGGGACTGCTTGTCCTGGTCGGTCAGATACTGCTCGGTGGCTGGGTCAGCACCAATTACGCCGCCCTGTCCTGTCCGGACTTTCCGACTTGCATGGGCCAATGGTGGCCCGACTCCAACTTCAGCGAAGGATTTACACTCTGGCGAGGAGTCGGGGTTGATTACGAGGGCGGCATTCTCGATCACGATGCCCGCGTCGCCATTCACCTCGCCCATCGGGTTGGCGCGCTGGTGATAATCGGCGTATTCGGCTGGTTGTTGTGGCGTCTGTTTCGCACGCCCGGCATGGTGGCGCCCGCTTCTGTGCTTGGACTTCTGTTGATCGTGCAGATCACTTTCGGGATTCTCAATGTCGTTCTCGGCCTGCCGCTGTGGATAGCCGTCGCCCACAACGGGGTTGCGGCGCTATTGCTGGGCTGCATGGTCTGGCTGCTGACGCTGACTGGCGCAAGAGCCGCACCCTCGTGATGTCTGCCGTCTTGTCGCGGAGCCGCGTATCCCACTTTCTTGCCCTGTGCAAGCTCAAGGTGGTGAGCCTGATCGTCTTTACCGCTGTTGTCGGCATGTTTCTTTCCGTGCCCGGCATGGTGCCGATCGATGTTCTGATTCTTGGCTCGCTGGGCATCGGCATGGCCGCATCCAGTGCAGCGGCGATCAATCATCTGCTCGACGCCAGTGCCGATGGAGTAATGACGCGCACTCGCAATCGGCCACTCCCCACCGGCCAGCTCGACCAGCGCCAGGTGTTGCTATTCGCGCTGGCCCTGGCAGCCGTATCGATGATCATCCTGGGCGTGTTCATCAATGTTCTGACCGCGATACTGACTTTTGCCAGCCTGATCGGGTACGCCGTTGTCTATACGGCGTGGCTGAAGCGGGCGACGCCGCAGAATATCGTCATTGGCGGCGCCGCCGGGGCCGCGCCGCCGGTACTGGGCTGGGTTGCTGTCACCGGCGAAATCCATGCCCACGCCCTGATCCTGTTTTTGATCATCTTCGTCTGGACCCCGCCCCATTTCTGGGCGCTGGCGATCTACCGTCGGCACGATTATGCAGCCGCCGACGTACCCATGATGCCGGTTACCCACGGGGTCAGATTCACCCGCTGGCAGATCCTGTTCTACAGCATCATCCTCGTGCTGGTCACCCTGCTGCCCTGGCTGACCGGGATGAGCGGGCTGGTTTACCTGGCCGGGTCCTCGGTACTGAACATCGGTTTCCTCGGTTACGCGATTGCCATGCTCAAGCCGCGTAATGAACAGATCGCCATGCAGATGTTCAGTTACTCCGTTCTGTACCTGATGATGCTGTTCGCCTTTTTGTTGATCGATCACTACCTTCCCCTCTAGTTCAGAGACCAAGAGAACTCTCGACATGCCTCAGACCCGCGCCCCGTCATCACCGTTGCACTTTCTCGAAGCTCACGATGAATTCATCGCCCGCCACATCGGTCCGGATGAACAGGAAATCCGTGACATGCTGGCCGCCGTCGGATCCACCTCGCTGGATGCCTTGATGGCGGAAACGATGCCGGGAAGCATCCGCAGCGAACACCCGCTGAAGCTGGCCCCCAGCGACAACGAAGACCGGGTGCTGGAGCAGTTGCGCGAGATGGCCTCGACCAATACCGTCAACCACAGCATGATCGGCCTGGGTTACCACCCGACGATCACCCCGCCGGTAATTCTGCGCAACGTGCTTGAAAATCCCGGCTGGTACACCGCTTACACGCCATACCAGGCCGAAATTGCCCAGGGTCGCCTGGAGGGTCTGCTGAATTTCCAGCAAGTGGTCATGGATCTGACCGGCATGGAGCTGGCCAACGCATCCCTGCTGGATGAGTCCACGGCCGCTGCCGAGGCCATGGCGATGCTGAAACGGGTCAATCGCAAGAGCAAGAGCAATCGCTTCCTGGTCGACGCCCACTGCCTGCCCCAGACCATCGATGTCGTACGCAACCGGGCACGCCACCTGGATATCGAAGTGGAAGTGCACGAAGACCTGGCCCAGGCTCTGGACAATACCGACTGCTTCGGCGTGCTGCTGCAGTACCCGGGCGCCAGCGGTGCCGTGCCTGACCTGCAGCCCATCATCGCCAAGGCGCACGACCAGGGCGCCCTGGCTGCTGTAGCCGCGGACCTGATGGCCCTGGTGATGCTGAAAACACCTGGCGAGGCCGGTGCCGATGCCGTTGTGGGCTCAGCCCAGCGCTTCGGTGTACCGATGGCTTACGGCGGGCCGCACGCCGCTTTCCTGGCTACCCGGGAGGACTACCGGCGCAGCGTGCCGGGCCGCATCATCGGCGTTTCTCGCGACCGCCACGGCAACCCGGCCTTGCGCATGGCCCTGCAGACGCGGGAGCAGCATATTCGCCGCGAAAAAGCCATGAGCAATATCTGCACGGCGCAGGCCCTGCTCGCGGTCATGGCCAGTTTCTACGCCGTCTGGCACGGTCCCGAGGGCCTGAAGCGGATCGCCGGGCGAATCCACCGTCACGCCTGCCTGATTGCCCATGCTCTGAGACAGGCGGGCCTGGAGGTGGAGCACGAGCATTTCTTCGATACGGTGTCGATCAAGGTCGATGAGCCGCGCCGCCAGGCCCTGCTCCACCGTGCCCAGCAGGCGGGCCTGAACCTGCGAGCCGATCGCGAAGGATTCATCGGCATCAGCGTCAACGAATGTACACGGCGTCGCCACTCCGCAGCCTTGCTGGCCCTGTTTGACGGTGCAGAAAGTGACGTCAACTCCCTGGATCAGCAGTTGCCGGCCGACAGCAGCGCCATCCCCGAGGGCCTGCGACGCGACAGCGAGTTCATGCAGCACGAGGTGTTCAGCCGTTATCACTCCGAGACCGAGATGCTGCGCTACCTCAAGCGCCTGGAGAATCGCGACCTCAGCCTGGCCCACGCCATGATCCCGCTGGGTTCATGCACCATGAAGCTGAATGCCACGGCGGAAATGATACCGGTCACCTGGCCGGAGTTCTCCGAGCTGCACCCGTTCTGCCCCTGGGACCAGGCACGCGGCTATCACGCCATGATCGACGAACTCGAGGCCATGCTGCGCGACCTGACCGGCTTTTCTGCCATATCACTGCAACCGAACGCCGGCTCGCAGGGCGAGTACGCCGGGCTGCTGGCGATCAAGGGCTGGCACGAGCAGCGCGGCGAAGCCCATCGCAAGGTTTGCCTGATTCCGGCATCAGCACATGGCACCAATCCGGCCAGCGCACAAATGGTTGGCATGGACATCGTCGTGGTCGGCTGTGACGCACGCGGGAACATCGACCTGGCTGACCTTGAGCAGAAAGTCGAAAAGCATCAGGACAAACTGGCCGCATTGATGATCACCTACCCCTCCACACACGGGGTTTTTGAAGAAGACGTGGTGACGATCTGCAACAAGGTCCGTGCGGCCGGTGGCCAGGTCTACCTGGATGGCGCCAATATGAATGCCCTGGTTGGCTGGTCACGCGTCGCCGATTATGCCGATGTCTGTCATCTCAACCTGCACAAGACTTTCTGCATACCGCACGGCGGCGGTGGTCCGGGCATTGGCCCGATCGGGGTTCGCGAACACCTGACGCCGTTCCTGCCTGGCCACGGCACCGGGCTGCTGGGTCCAAAGTTCGGCGCCAACCCTGCCGTCTGCTCAGCCCCCTGGGGCAGTGCCGGCATTCTGGCCATTTCCTGGGCCTATATCCGGCTGATGGGACCTGAAGGCCTGCGCAAGGCCACCCAGGTTGCGATCCTCAATGCCAATTACATCGCCCAGCGTCTTGAGGGGCATTTCGACATTCTCTACCGTGGCCGCAACGACCGCATCGCTCACGAATGCATCGTCGATCTGCGTCCGTTCAAGGAGCATGCCGGCATCTCGGAGGAAGACGTGGCCAAGCGCCTGATCGACTACGGCTTCCACGCGCCCACCATGTCGTGGCCGGT
>RECK01000230.1 GCA_007694055.1 Wenzhouxiangella sp. | reverse complement strand
GCAGCAGGCGGTACTGGGCCGCGCTGGTGTCCTGGTATTCATCGACCAGCAGGTAGGCCAGCCGGCGGCGCCAGCGGGTGCGGATCACCGGATCCTTGAGCATGCGCGCCGGCTCGGCGATCAGGTCGTCGAAATCGACTGCGTTGAGCGCGGCCAGGCGGTCGCTGTAGTCGCGGTAGATCTCGGCCGCCCGGGCCTGGTTCTCATCCGTGGCCTGGGCCAGCGCCTGGGCCGGGTCCAGGCCGGCATCCTTGAACCGGCCAATGCCGGCCTGGATGGCGTAAATCAGGTCGTTCTTGGCACCGGTGGGCAGCAGCTCGCGGACCAGGTCGGCCGAGGTGTGCTGGTCGATGATGCTGATTCCCTTGCGCCGCTGGCAGGCTTCCGGATCTTCACGCAGCATCTGCCAGCCCAGCGAGTGAAAGGTGCAGATGGTCAGGCCTTCGGCGGCGCGCTTCTTCAAGCGCGCGCCTACGCGCTGGCGCATTTCCTTGGCCGCCTTGTTGGTGAAGGTGATGGCGGCAATCTGTCGGGCCGGATAGTGACCGCGGTCGATCAGCCAGGCGATTTTCTCGGTGATTACCCGGGTCTTGCCCGAGCCGGCCCCGGCCAGAACCAGCAGGGGCGAGTCGATGTGGGTGACAGCGGCGCGCTGCTGGTCGTTGAGTCCGGACATGGGGCGAGGATTCTACTTGAATTCGCCGGCGTCGGCCGGGTCCAAGCGTGCACATCGGAAACGATATACTCCAGAACATGAGAACAATCCTTGTCCCCGTTACGCTTGTTGCCCTGAGCTTCTGGCTCCTTCCGGCCATGGCCATTGAACGCCTGGAGCTTTACCAGCGCGAGGAGGTGAAGATCCAGCACCAGCGCCTGGTCGGCAATGTCCGCGCCCAGGCCCGGCGTGAAGGCGTGGTGGTCAACGTGCCGCAGCTTTACGTCTTTCTGTCCGATCAGTCGGCCGCCTACCACATGGACGGTTTCCGACCGGGCTTCGAGCGCGAGCTCAACCTGATCGTCGACCGTTCGCGCCGGGCCCGCTCCATGGTCCGCATGGATCGACTGCTGGAGCGGGTCAAGACCGCCGAGGGTGAACCATTCACGCCAGAGCAGTTGCCGCCGGCCGATGTCTATGTGGCCCTGTATCGGCGCCGCGATTGCGATACCTGCGACCAGGTCGCCGGCGTGCTCGAAGACTGGCTGGACAACCGGCCCGATCTGGACGTGGTGTGGCTGGATGTGTCGCTGGACGCGCCGCCGCGGTGAGAATGGCTGATGGCCAAGCTCTACTTCTACTACTCGACCATGAATGCCGGCAAGACCACGGTCTTGCTGCAGTCGGCCTACAACTACACCGAGCGCGGCATGCGCGCGCTGCTGCTGTCGCCGGGGCTGGATACGCGGGCCGGGCGCGGCGTGATTGCATCGCGGGTTGGCCTGTCAGCGCCGGCCCTTGCCATCGGCCCCGACGACAACCTGTTCGAGCGCATCGAGGCCGAGCTCGACGCCGGCCAGATCCACTGTGTGCTGACCGACGAAAGCCAGTTCTTCTCGCGCCAGCAGGTCTTCGAGCTGACCGAGGTAGTCGATCGACTCAAGATCCCGGTGCTGGCCTTTGGTCTGCGTACCGACTTCAGCGGCGAGCTGTTCGAAGGCAGCCAGTACCTGCTGGCCTGGGCCGACGAGCTCAAGGAGCTCAAGACCATTTGCCATACCGGGTCGAAGGCGACCATGGTGGTCCGGGTCGATGAGCATGGCTTTGCCGTTACCGAGGGGGCGCAGGTGGAAATCGGCGGCAACGAGCGCTACGTGCCGGTCAGCCGGGCCGAGTTCAAACTGATCTTTTTCGGTCGCAAGCGAGTGCGGCTGTTCGAGCCCGAGAGCCGGGCCGAGCAGCCCTCGCTGCTGGCCAACACCCTTGCCGAAACGGAGGAGCCATCGTGAGACGTATCATCTCCCTGCTAGTCATCGCCCGCCTGATCCAGCGCCTGATCAACGGATCCCGGCGGCCCGGCGGATTCAATCCGGGCCAGGGCAACCGCCCGGCACGGCCACACCAGGGCAATACTTCGTCGGCCCATGACGAGCCACCGCAAGGCGGCGCCCCACGGGCCAGTGACGAACCGCCGCAAGGTGGTCCGGTTCGCGACGGCCAGGGCTCCGACAAGCCTTGACCTGAAAGACCTTATCGTCGCTCAGCCAGACGCTGCCGTGCAGATGCGGTTGCGGCCCTGGTGCTTGGCCTGGTAAAGGGCCTGGTCGGCGGCCTCGATCAGGTCACCGATATGACTCTGGGTGGCTGGCCGCACGCTGGCAACCCCGGCCGAAATGGTCACGCCCAGCGGGCTGGTTTCAACGCGCTGGCGCATCTGCTCGGCAACCGACCAGGCCTGGTCGACGCCGGCCGAGGGCATGACCACCATGAATTCCTCGCCACCGTAGCGCGCGGCAACGTCCTCGTTGCGCCTGAGCGAGGTTGCCAGCAGATCGGCCACGCCCTTGAGCACGCGATCACCGGCCTGGTGACCGTGGCGGTCGTTGAAGGCCTTGAAGTCGTCGACATCGATCAGGATGACCGCCATGTCGCTGCCGCGTTCCAGGCAACGCTGCCAGGCCTCGTCCAGGAATTCATCAAGGCGGCGGCGATTGGCCACCCCGGTCAAGCCGTCGACATTGGCCATGTTGCGCAACTTGCGGTTGGCCGTGGCCAGCTCGCGGGTGCGTTCGCCAACCATCTCGGCCAGGCGGCGGCGCTCGGCATCCACCCGGGCCACGCGCCAGCGCACCAGGCCGGTGATCAGCAGGGCCAGGCCGGCAAGCGTCAGCACGATCCACGCCAGCATGGCCCAGGTGGTTCGATACCAGGGCGGCAGGATCTCGAATTCAAACGGCTGGCTGTAGCTGATCCGGCCACGGCTGTCGCGCGCCATCACTTCAAAGCGTTTCGGGCCCGGGGTAAACAGCGAGTAGGTAATCCGGGTGGTCTCGCCCCAGTCGCCGAAGTCGTCTTCGTAGCCGAGCAGGCGAGCTCGGTAGCGGCGCTGCTCGGGACGCCGGTAGCTGGGCAAGGCGTACTCGAAAATGATGTTGCGGATATCGTGCGGCAGGCGGATCGGCTGCCCATCCAGTGGCAGGCGCTGGACCTCGCCTGCCGCGTCAATCAGTTCAGCACTTCGCAGGACGACGGCGGCAGCACCTTCATCCAGGGCTGCCCGCGAGGCATCGAACATCAGGATGGCGGCCTGGTCGCCGACCATGACCGGATGGCCCGGGTGGTAGGACAGTGTCGACAGCGACGCCGGGCGCAGTGCCGACAAGTCCTCTTCCTGCCAGGCCCCGTTCACGGGCCGCCGCCACAGCTGGCGATCAGCCCAGGCCCACAAGCTGCCATCCGCGGTCTCTTTCAGGCGCCAGCTTCTGCCGCGCTGAACCCGGGTGTCCAGGCCGTAAAGGCGGGTCGGCTCGAAGCGCCCGTCTTCCCAGCGGAAAAAACCGCTGGCCGTACTGGCCACGATGTCGTCTTCACCAAGCCGGGCCAGGAAGAGCTCGCGGCGCTGACCGTATTCAACCCCGGCCTCGTCTTCGAGCACCTGCCAGCCGAGCAAGGCGTCAAGCCCGTCACTCAGGCGGGCACGCACGATGCCGGTATCGGCGATGGCCAGAAGCAGGTCCGCCGGCCCCAGCTCGACGATATCGAGGATGCGGCCGGTGAAGTTTTCCTGGATGAAAAGCGTCTGCCACTGTTCGTTCTCATCGCGCTGGAGCAGGACCAGGCCAAGCTCGGTACCGACCAGCACCAGGCCTTGGATCCAGGCGCTTTCGACCAACAGGCGTGGGTAGATGTTGGTCTGGACTTCGTCAACCTGGCCATTGCTGTCAACGGCCAGAACGCTGAAAGAGTCAGCCAGCAGGGCCAGGTCGTCGTTGAGCTTGAGCCAGTCCCAGGTTTCGAAGCTGGACCAGTTCAGCTTATCGAAGCCGGCTGACCCGGGCCGGGTTCGAAACACGCCGGAGTTGGACAGGACCAGCCAGTGATCCTGCCACGGCACAATCTGCTCGACCCGTCCGCTCAGGCCGGACTCCGGGCCCAGGCGCGTCCACTGCGACGGCCAGAACACGTGCTGGGTGGCCAGGTCGGTCTGGACCAGGAAGCCGCCTTCGCTGGCCAGCGCCAGGTCGGAGATGAATCCATCGGCCAGGCGAAAACTGGTGGCAGTCCCGGCGGCCGGATCGACCAGGTGCACGCGGCCGTCCGCTCCTCCCAGCACGAAGCTGCCATCGGGCAGCACCACCCAGGCATCGAAGTTTTCCGGGCCCGGCAATCCGGGCGGCGCCGACCAGGCCTGCACCCGACCCTGGCCGAAGCGGCGCCACTGGCCGTCGCGGGACACGGTCAACCAGTCGCCTTCGGGCAAGGGCAGCAGGGCCAGCACATGCTCGGTCAGCTGCTCGCCACCGGCAACGGGCAGCCATTGATCGTCAACCAGGCGGCGGAATCCCTGGCCGCGAAACTGGACCAGCACCTCGCCCTCATGCCAGGCCAGCGCGCCGAAACGTCCGGGGTGATGCCAGGTCTGCATGTCACCGCTGTGCAGGTCGTGGCGAAACAGGTGAAAAAGGGCACGAAAGAACACCGCCTCGGGCGTGACCAGTACATCCCAGACATCGGCAAAATTGGCCGCATCAACCAGGCTTTCAGGATCAGGCGTCAAGTCGACCAGCACCGGCAAGCCGGTCGCGTCCATTTCCAGGTAGCCGAACATGCCGTAGCCTCCCATGTACAGCCGGTCTTGACCATCGTGGCGGAGACGGCGAACCAGGTGCCCATTGGGTGTGGGCGTGGTTCGCCAGCGACGGCCGTCATGGCTGTAGATGCCGTCCTGGCCGCCGATGTGGAGCATGCCGTCGGGGCTTTGAGCCACGGCATAGAAGCGGAACTCGAACTGGGGATCCGGCGGGGTGAGGTGCAGCGGCGGCAGGCCGGCCGGAAATTGGGTGACGACCGGGGTGTCGACCGGGGTGTCGACCGGGGTGTCGACCGGGGTGTCGACCGGGGCGTCGACCGGGGTGTCGACCGGGGCGTCGACGGGGGTGATGACAGGGTTGGCCAGGGCCGGGCTGGCGGCCAGCAGGGCCAAGGCCAGCAGCCCCGGCAACAGTACCGGCAGCGCCCCTGTCGAATTCCCCCCGCGCATGTTCAGGATCGCCCGGGCCGGTCGCAGTAGTCCTCGATGCCCGAATACCGCCAGCCGGCGAACCCGGTACCGCGTTGACCGTTTGCCGTGGGGGTCAGTGCGCCTGACGTCATCATTGATCCTTGAGCGCCGGCCGATGCCGGGGTCATGCTCCCAAGCTTAATGCCGGGCGGCAGCGGCGTAAATGCCCGGCGGCAAAAAGATCGGTTTTCGATCAGGCTGCGGGCAGTCGGGCGCGGTCGTGCTTGCGATGGAAATCCTGGGACGGACCCATGGGGACGATGTAGTGCGGATTGATGGTGTCGTGGCTGCCGTAGTAGTGCAGCTTGATGGCGCGGAATTCCACCGTTTCACTGATGCCGGGCATCTGGTAGAGCTCGCGGATGTAGTTCGACAGGTTGTGGTAGTCCTCGATCCGGCGCAGGTTGCACTTGAAGTGGCCGACATAGACCGCATCGAAGCGGATCAGCGTGGTGAACAGGCGCCAGTCGGCTTCGGTCAGGCGCTCGCCGCACAGGTAGCGGTTCTCGTCCAGGCGGGCTTCCAGGCTGTTCAGGGTTTCGAACAAGGGGATGACCGCCTCCTCGTAGGCTTCCTGGGTGGTGGCGAAGCCAGCCTTGTACACCCCGTTGTTGACCTTGTCGTAGATTTCTTCGTTGACGGTATCGATCTGCTCGCGCAGCTCTGCCGGATAGAAGTCACCCGCACGGGCGCCAACCGCGTCGAAGGCGCTGTTGAACATGCGAATGATGTCGGCCGACTCGTTGCTGACGATGGTGTTGCGCTCACGATCCCAGATCACCGGCACGGTCACCCGGCCGGAGTAATCGGCCATGGCCGCGGTGTAGACCTGGTGCATGAACTCGGCACCGTGGATGGGATCGGGCTTGATCTTGTAGCCGGGCCGGAAGGTCCAGCCATGCTCGCGCATGATGGGGTTGACCACCGACAGGCTGATCATGCCTTCCAGGCCCTTGAGCTTGCGGAAAATCAGGGCACGATGCGCCCACGGACAAGCGTAGGCCACGTACAGGTGGTAGCGACCAGGCTCGGCCTTGAACCCGCCCTGCCCGTCCGGCCCGGCCGAGCCATCGGCGGTAATCCAGTTGCGAAAGGCCGCCTGGGATCGCTCGAAGCGACCGCCGGTTGAATCGGTGTCGTACCACTCGTCTTTCCATTGGCCGTCGACCAGCAGTCCCATGGCGCTTTCTCCTCTGAAATTCGGGGATGAGTCATTGCCTGACCGCCAGTCGGTTTCCTTCGGCCGGCGATTAGTTTCTATTGTAACTATACCGGCAAAGCTGTCCACAGCACGCCAGGGGCAAGATCAGTCGCGGCGAACGAGTGACTCGATCAGTCCCTTCGCCCGACTGGCGTAGCTATCGCCAAACAGGTTGGCATGGTTGAGCAAGTGGTAGAGCTGGTACCACGGCCGGCGCGCCTCATGACCTTTCGGCAGCGGCCAGGCAGCCTCGTAGGCACGGTAGAAAGCCTCGCTGAAACCGCCGAACAAGCGGCTCATGGCCAGATCGCATTCGCGGTCGGCATAGTGAACCGCCGGGTCGTACAACACCGGCTCGCCCTCGTCGTCCATGGCCGCGTTGCCTGACCACAGGTCGCCGTGGACCAGGGCCGGTTCCGGGCGATGACGGCCGAAGCGGGCTTGCCAGGTTTCGAACAGCGGGCGCTGGAAGCCAGACCAGTTGCCGCCCGGATCCTTCTTCTCCAGCAGTTCGAGCTGATGGCCCAGGCGCTGCCACAGGAAAAACGTCGTCCAGTCCTGTTCGGCCGGATTGGGTTGCGGGGTCAGGCCGATGAAGTTGTCACGCGACCAGCCGTAGTGCTCGCCGGCATGCCGGTGAATCCGGGCCAGCGCCCGACCCAGGCGCATATCGGCATCGGCATGGCGGCTGTTCAGGGGCAGGAATTCCAGTGCCAGCCAGGCCAGGTCGTCGTCGACGCCGCGCCCGAACACCCGCGGCACCCGCACCGCGCCGGTTTGATCGAGAGCGGCCAGGCCGTCGCTCTCGGCCGAAAGAATGCCGGCTTGCCGGGCCGACATGAGCTTGATGAACAGGATCTGGTCGCGGGTTTCGATCAACCACGGTCTGGCGATGCTGCCACCGGCCATTGGCCGGCAACGCAGCCCGTGCTCATCCAGGCCCAGGCGCCGTGCAATGTGGCTGGCGCTTTCCAGGTCAAGTTGTACCGCCATGGCCTTGCCTCCTTGGCTTTGATTGCGCTACTCGTGCCGTCCCCTCATTTACCAATGCAGAAACTGGAGAAGATGCGGCCGAGCAACTCGTCGGCACTGATCTTTCCGGTGATTTCGCCCAGGCAGTCAGCGGCCTGGCGCAAGGCTTCGGCCAGCAGTTCACCTGACTGGCTGTCGTGCAGATCGGCAATCCCCGCCTGCAAATGCGCGATGGCCGCCTGCAAGGCTTCGACATGGCGCTGGCGGGCGGAAAACTCGCCTTCGCCCGGCTGGCCCAGGCCGACCCGCTCGAGCACGGCTTGTTCGAGCAGTTCCAGGCCCTCGCCTCTGAGCACCGACACGTACACGCGGTCGCCGTCGATGCGGGCAGACTGGTTGACCAGGTCGATCTTGTTGTAGATGGCCAGGCGCGGAATATCCTCGCGCAGACCCGGTGGCGGCTGGCTGGCCTGGTCGCGCACATCAACCACCCAGAACAGCAGGTCGGCCTGGCGCATTTCACGCTCGGCCCGGCGCACCCCTTCCTTTTCCACCGAATCGACGGTATCGCGCAGGCCGGCCGTATCGGCCAGCGTGACCGGCAGGCCGGCAATGCTGACCGTTTCGCGCAACACATCGCGGGTAGTGCCGGGGATATCGGTGACGATGGCCGAGTCGCGCCGGGTCAGGGCATTCAGCAGGCTGGATTTGCCGGCATTGGGCTTGCCGACGATGGCAACGCGCAGGCCGTCGGTCAACACCCGCCCGGCCTCGGCCCGGCCGGCCAGGTCAAGCAGGCGAACTTCCAGGCTGTGGGCCCGATTCAGTACCTCGCCATCGGCCAGGAAGTCCACATCCTCATCGGGAAAATCCAGCGCGGCCTCGACCCAGACACGCAGCGCGGTCAGGTCTTCGGCCAGGGTGGTCACTTCATCGGAGAACTTGCCTTCCAGGCTGCGCGTGGCGGCGCGGGCGGCCTGTTCGCTGCTGGCGGCGATCAAGTCGGCAATGGCTTCGGCCTGGGCCAGGTCCAGGCGGTCGTTCAGGAAAGCGCGCTCGGAGAACTCCCCGGGACGGGCCCGGCGCGCCCCCAGGCTCACCAGGCGACGCAGGATCAGTTCCTGGACCACGGGCGAGCCGTGGGTCTGGATCTCGACCACGTCCTCGCCGGTAAACGACGCCGGCGCGGCGAAACAAAGGATCAGGCCCGAGTCGATCAGGCCGGCGTCGGCATCATGCAGGCCGCGCAGGGCGAAGCGCCCGGGTTCGGGCAGTTTGCGGGCCAGCTGGCCGACCAGGGTGAAGCTGTCCGACCCGGAAACCCGAATCACGCCAACCCCGCCCCGCCC
>RECK01000121.1 GCA_007694055.1 Wenzhouxiangella sp. | reverse complement strand
TTTTCGGCAGCTGGCAGCAAGCACAAAACCTTGTGCAGTTGCTGCCAGTCTTCTGCACACAGAAAGCCTCCTGCCCGAATCGGTATGCACAGTACTCTTCGGGCAATCAGGGTTTGCCGGATCTGGATATAACCTTACCGACTCAATAGTCCACCAATCGCTCCAGGACACGAAGCTTTCGGCGCAGCTGTTCGACTTCGTCGAGCAGATCCAGTACCAGCGGCAACGACGCATTGTCCACCCCCAGATCAAGCTGCAATCGTCGCGCCCGGCGCACTCGCCTGAGCTGACCCGAGCCGAAGCGCCACTCGCCGCTGGCACTTGCCCGAGGCTCGGCCACACCCTCGGCGATCCACTCGACCAGCAGCTCCTGGCTCAACTCGCATACCCGGCAAAGCTCCCGGGCATCCAGGGCATGCTCGGATGCCAGCTCTTCGACAACAGGGGTGGAATCTGACTGTCGCTGACTCATGACTTGCCCTCCAACTCGGCTCGCGGATTGAAGGCGTGTTCCCTGGCCAGCTCCTGGTAAAGCTCGCGCTGGCGCTCATTGTCCGCTGGCGGCACCACGACCTTGAGGATCACGTACTGGTCGCCCGCGGTCTGACCGGGCATACCCCGGCCCTTCAGCCTCAGTCGCTTGCCACTGGAAACACCCGCTGGAATATCCATTTCAACCTTGCCGGCCAGCGTAGGCACGGCCACCTTGGCTCCCAGGGCGGCCTCCCAGGGCGCTATCGGCAGGGTCAGGTGCAAATCCCGCCCATGCAGTTCAAACAACGGATGCGGCCTGACCGCGATTTCCAGGAACAGGTCTCCGGCCGGTCCGCCATTGAGTCCGGGCTCGCCCTTTCCGCGCAGGCGCAGCTGCCGCCCCTCGGTCAATCCGGCCGGCAACCGGACCTTGAGCGAATGAGGCTGACGACGCGGGATACCGTCTGGACCCAGCTCCGTCCGGGCCACGCTGATCTGACGGGTGCCACCCGCGTAAGCCGTTTCCAGGTCCACCTCGATCCGGGCATGCAGATCACGTCCGGCACTACGCACCGGACCCCGACGTCGACCGCCCACCCCGCCGAACAGACTGGAGAAAAAATCACTGAACCCGGCCGCATCATCTCCACCTTCGAAAGCCCCCGGATCGAAACCCTGGCTCCAGCCCGGCGGTGGCCGGAACTCGTCACCCTGGCGCCAGCCGCCGCTGCGAACCTGGTCATAGGCAGCACGCTTTTCCGGGTCCTTCAAGGCCTCGTAGGCCTCTCCGACGTCCTTGAACCGGGCCTCGGCATCAGACTCCTTGCTGACGTCAGGATGAAACTTTCGCGCCAGCTTTCGGTAAGCACGCTTGATTTCATCCTGGCTGGCCTCAGGCTTCACGCCCAGAACCTTGTAGTAGTCCTTGAATTCCATCTATTGATCGCTCCACCAAGATTGCATGAGTAAGGGCTGACCCAATGCCATTCAACTACCCGGGCATGTCTTCGACAAGGCGCCTTGAAGAGCGTCGGCAATCGAAAAGCCCGCGGCAAGCCTGCCCTCAGCGCTGCCAGGCCAGCTCAATTCGGGAGACCCGCCTCGGCGCGAAGCCAGCGCAGTCGAGAATGCCGGGTTGACATCTGTTCTGCCAGATTATCGAGCGCATCGGCCAGGCGCGCTTGGGCAGCCGTTCCATTGTCCAGTCGTGTTTCGGCGAGCAAGCCCAGTGCCTGCGCTTCCAGCAAGCGCCAGCCGCCCTGCGACAGGGCCTCGCGCAGGGTCTCGCAGCGCTCTGCATCGACCAGGGCCTCGTCCGGGCGACCCTGGCCCAGGCGCCAGCGTGCCTGCTCACAGTGCAATTGTGCCGCGTAAGGCTGGGCAGCCGGCCCGATCGAATCATAGGCATCGAGAATGGCGGCAAACGCAGGCTCGGGATTCGCGCCCGTCGCATCGGCCAGCGCGGCCATCCTCTCGGCCCGGGCAAACAGGGCAAACGGATGACGCTCACCAAGCGCTTCGCTGAAAATAGCCTCGGCCCGGGCAAAGCTGCTGGCGGCAACATCAAAGTCGGCCCGGGCCCGGGCCAGCTCCCCGAGCCCGAAGTAAGTACTGGCATAATCCGGCGTCGATTCGCCGACAAAGCGAAGCATCATCTCGCGTGATTGCCCAATCAACTGCTCCGATTCGTCGAAAGCACCGCGAACCGCCAGGATACGCGCCAGCTGCAGCTTGGCAGCCCCCAGCGAACCGGACGGCCCAAAGCGTTCGCTGCGAATATTGATGTTCGTGCGAAAACGCTGTTCGGCTTCCTCGATGCGCCCCATTCTATCCAGCACTGCGGCCAGGTTGTGGCGGTTGGTCAGTGCATCGGTCGAATCCGGGCGATCAAGCTCGGACCAGAGCACATCGGCAGCTTCCATGTGCCCGATGGCTTGCTGGAAATTGCCGCGCAAAAGATAAGTGGCAGCCAGGTTGCCTTCGGCCCGCGCCTGCACGGGACGCGCGCCATCGGCTGCGGCCAGGGCAAGCAGGCGTGCCCGGTGCAAGTCGAGCACGGCACCCTCCCAGTCGCCCTGCTCCCGACGCAGCCGGGCCCGCATCTGCAAGGCATCGGACAAGCGCTCGCGGTGATCGCCGGAGAATCGCTCGATCATGCGTACCGCCTGCTCGGCCATCAGCAGGCCTCGGGCCAGGTCGCCGCGACGATGCAGGACCATGGCCATATTGCGATAGAGCTTGGCGCGCAGCGTTGCCGAATAGGTTTCGTCAACGTATTCCATGATGCTGTCCAGCAAGGGCTCGGCCCGGGCATAGTCATCCAGCGAAATCAGGATTTCGGCGATGGCCAACTGGATCTCGACCCGGGTTTCGGGATCATCACGCAGCCAGTCGCTGGCCGCCGCCGCGGTCTGATCCAGCAATTGTCGTGCCGTCAACTGATCGGCGTCCGGAGTCAGACTGGTGACCTCACGGAACAGCAGCACCAGGTGATCCTTGACCGCCAGCGATACGGCCGCCTCGTGCCTGGCCACATCGCGTTCCTGGGCGACGATACGGGCTTGCCACATCACCGCACTCATGCCGACAATCATGGCAACAGCGGCCAAGCCACCCAGCCCGGCGGCCAGCTTGCGCCGTCGAACCCATAGCGTGGTTCGCTCCAGAACCGGCAATCGACGCGCCTTGATCGGCCTGCCATCACGCAGGCGATGCAGTTCCAGCAACAATGCGTTGACGGTGGCGTAGCGCTGTTCCGGGTCGCTCTCCATGGCCCGGTCGACAATGGCAAGCAAATCCGGCAGGCGACGATATTCCCGCCACACCGCGCGCAGCCCGGGGCGTTCCTCCTCATGGTTCGGTGCCTTGCCATACAGCATCCAGTGGAGCAGCGCGCCGAGGCTGTAAATGTCGCTGGCCGTCGACACCTCCCCGCGCTCAATCTGCTCGGGGGCCGCAAACCCCGGCGTCAGGGCGCTGGGTGAAAGCTCGGCCTGGTCGACATCGAGCAACTGGGCGACGCCGAAATCCAGCAGTTTGACCTGCCCGTCCCGGGACACGGCCAGGTTGGCCGGCTTGATATCACCATGCACGACCAGCGACCGGTGGGCGAAAGCCACCGCTTCGCAGGTATCGACAAACACATCCAGAAAACGCTCGGCTGGAATGTCGTTGCCCTGCGCCCACTCTGCCAGGGTGCGCCCGTCCACCCACTCCATGACCAGGTAGGGACGCTCATCCTCGGCCAGTCCGCCGTCGATGAGGCGAGCAATGGAGCCATGATTGAGACGCGCCAGGAGCTGACGTTCACTTTCAAGCAAGCGCGCCAGGTTTTCCTTGCGCGACCGGATCAGCTTGATCGCCACGGTCATTTCGAAGGCACCATCGGCACGCTCGGCCTGGTAGACCTCGCCCATGCCGCCGGTGCCAATGCGCGCAATGATGCGCCAAGGGCC
Source organism: Wenzhouxiangella sp. (assembly GCA_007694055.1). Taxonomy (GTDB): domain Bacteria; phylum Pseudomonadota; class Gammaproteobacteria; order Xanthomonadales; family Wenzhouxiangellaceae; genus Wenzhouxiangella. The sequence continues at coordinate 4,812 of RECK01000121.1, read as the reverse complement.
CAGGCGGGTGCCGCGCACCAGGGTGCGCGGGAAAAGGTCAGTGCGCGCAGCCAAGGCATCCGCAGCCAGGTGCCTTGCCGAATGATCAATGAAACCGGTCGGCTCGGCACTGGCCATGACCAGGCGCTGCAGCCAGAATCCAAGGTGGGGTGCACGCGCAACACAGCGCGCAACGAAAGCAGGCCGATCTTCGATCGCTTGCTCCAGGGCCTGGTCCAGCAACCGATCCAGCATCTGCCGACGGCGCGGCGTCAAGCGCCCTCCGCGCGGACCTCGACTGCCCTTGTCAGGCGTCATTCTGCTCTTGCATGTCCATCAGCAGCCAGGCACGGGCACGCTCCCAGTAACGTTGCACGGTACGGACCGAGATATCCTGCATTTCACTGATCTCCTCGGCTGTATATCCGCCGAAGAATCGGGCAATCACCACCTCGGCCAGCTCGGGCGAGGTCTGCTCCAGGCGCTCCAGCGCATCGTTGACCATCAGCACCGACTCTTCGGGCTGACTCTCGACATCGGCAACCAGATGATCCTCCAGCGTTTCTGCCGCCTGGCCGGCACCACGCTTGGCCGCCATCTTGCCCCGGGCGTGGTCGACAATGAGCTGCCTGATCGCCAGGTAGGACAGGCGTTTCAGGTGCAGGCGGTTGTGAATGGGCTGACCCGAGGCCTGGCGCAGCTTGATGAAGGCCTCATGGACCAGTTCCGTGGTTTGCAAGGTAGGACTGGCACCCAGCCGGGCCTGCTGACAACGCGCGACCTGGCGCAAGTCATCGTAGACCAGGGGCAAAATATGGTCCATCAGATCCGGCGAGCCCTTCAGCTCGGACAGAAGCTGGGTAACGTCACCTTGCAGTGACGGGTCTGGCTGGTTCAAAGTCGGTGTCACCTTGAGAGGTTTCAGGAGGCTAGTTTGCCACAGCCATGGTTTTGGGAACGGGCGAGAGGGGCAGAGGGACAGAAGGGGAGAAGAAAGCTCACGCACTTTTACTGTATTTTTGTACATATAATGGTGCATGGTTGAATATGCCGAGCTGCATGCCCTGAGTGCTTTCAGTTTTCGCCATTCGGCGGCGCTGCCCGGCGAACTGGTCGAGCGTGCCGCCGCCTGCGGCTACCGTGCCCTGGCCCTGACCGACGAGTGCTCCATGGCCGGCGTGGTGCGCGCCCATGAGGCTGCCCGTGGCATCGGGTTCAAACTGATCGTCGGCACCGAAATCCGACTCGACGAGCATCTGCACCTGGTGCTGCTGGCACCTTCCCAGGCCGCTTATACCCAGATTTGCCGCCTGATCACGACCGCTCGGCGCCGGGCGGACAAGGGCCGCTACCGGGTCTCGTGGGAGGATCTGGAGACCGGACTGAGTGAAGTGCTCGTGATCTGGAAACCGGAGAATCGGTGGTCGGTAGTCAGTAGTCAGTGGTCCGAAGCCAGCAGACCTCCGGCTTCCGGCCTCCGGCTTCCGACCTCCGACCTCGAGATAGCCCGGCATCTCAAGCAGCTGTTCGGCTCTCGACTATGGCTGGGCGCGACCCGCCTGCTGCTGCCCGGAGAAAAAGCCTGGTTCCGGCAGCTGGATGCGCTGGGCCAGGGTCTGGGCATCCCCCGCCTGGCCTGTGGTGATGTGCGCATGCCGACACGTTCGCGCCGCGCCCTGCTCGATGTGCTGACCGCCCTGCACGAGAACAAGCCCTTGTCCGAATGCGGCCTGGCGCTGGGCTGCAACGGCGAGCGCCACCTGCGCCCGCTCGAGACGCTGGCCAGGCTCTACCCGGCCGACTGGCTGGAACAGACGCTGAGAGTGGCAGAGCGCTGCGACTTTGCCATGGACCGGCTGACCTACCGCTACCCGCGCGAGCTGGCCCCTGCCCCGCTGACCCCGGCCCAGCACCTGCGTCGCCTGACCCTTGAAGGTTTGCGCAAGCGCTACGGACAAGACCCACCCGAGACCGTTCGCGCCCTGGTCGCCCGGGAACTGAAGCTGATCGAGGAGATGGGCGTGGAAGCCTTCTTCCTGACCGTGCACGACGTGGTCCGGTTTGCCCGCTCGCGCGGCATCCTGTGCCAGGGCCGCGGCTCGGCGGCCAATTCTGCCGTGTGCTACTGCCTCGGCGTCACCGAAGTCGATCCGGCAAGGCAACAGCTGCTGTTCGAGCGCTTCCTTTCCAAGGAGCGCAATGAACCGCCGGATATCGACGTCGACTTCGAGCACGAACGGCGCGAGGAAGTCCTGCAGTACATCTACGAAAAATACGGCCGCGAACGCGCCGCCCTGGCCGCCACCGTGATCTGCTACCGGCCCAAAAGCGCGCTCAAGGATGTCGGCCGCGCCCTGGGCCTGGAGCCTGAGCGCATGAATCGCCTGACCGCCTCACTGGCCTGGTGGGACCAGCCGGAGGTCTGGCCCGAGCGCCTGCGCGAGTGCGGCTTCGACCCGGCAGCACCGGCCACCCGCCAGCTCATGACACTGACCGCCGAACTGGTCGGCCTGCCCCGCTACCTGTCCCAGCACGTCGGCGGCATGGTCATCTCCGATGCCCCCCTGCATCACCTGGTCCCGGTCGAGAACGCGGCCATGGCCGAGCGCACCATCATCCAGTGGGACAAGGACGACCTGGAGACGCTGGGCTTGTTGAAGGTGGATTGCCTGGCGCTGGGGATGTTGACAGTGATTCGGAAGGCGATGGGCTATGTCAATCGGGGGAGAGGGGGAGAAGGGAGAGGGGAAGAGGGTGGGCAGGAAAGCATTGAAGGCAGCACGGACATCCTCTCCCCTCTTCCCTCTACCCATCTTCCCGCCAGCGACCTGTCGCTGGCCACCATCCCCCGCGAAGACCCGACCACCTACAACATGCTCTGCCGTGGTGATGCCATCGGCGTGTTCCAGGTTGAATCACGGGCGCAGATGGCGATGTTGCCCAGGCTCAAGCCGCGCTGTTTCTATGACCTGGTGGTGGAGGTCGCCATTGTCCGGCCCGGGCCGATCCAGGGCGACATGGTCCACCCCTACCTGGAGCGGCGCGAGCATCCGGACAAGGTCAGCTACCCCTCCCCCGCACTCAAAAGCGTGCTCGAACGCACCCTGGGCGTGCCGATTTTCCAGGAGCAGGTCATGCAGATCGCCATTGCCGCGGCCGGCTTCACCCCGGGCGAGGCCGATCAGCTCAGGCGCGCCATGGCGGCCTGGAAGCGGCGCGGCGGCCTGGAGCCGTTCCGGCAGAAACTGATCGACGGCATGCTCGCACGCGGCTACACGATGGCGTTTGCCGAGCGCATCTACAGCCAGATCCAGGGCTTTGGCGACTACGGCTTTCCCGAATCACACGCGGCCAGCTTTGCCCTGCTGACCTATTTCTCCGCCTGGCTGAAGTGCCACCACCCGGCCGAGTTCGCCTGCGGCCTGCTCAACAGCCAGCCGATGGGTTTTTATGCCCCGGCCCAGATTGTCAATGACGTCAAGCGGCACGGGATCAAGGTGCTGCCGGTGGATGTGCGGGTTAGTGGGTGGGACTCCTCGCTGGAGGAGGAGAAAGACGGTTTCCGGTTTCCGGTTTCCGGTTTCCGGGAAAGAAAAGAGGATCAAGGCACAAGGCACAAGGCGCAAGGCGCAAGGAAAAACAAACCCCCTGAGCCTTGTGCCTTTAGCCTTGCGCCTTGCGCCTCGGCAATTCGGTTGGGATTGCGGATGGTGAAGGGCTTGCGGGTGGAGGCTGCCGAGCGTCTGGTGGCGGCACGACAGGATCAGGGTTTTCGTGACGTGCAGGATCTGGTCGAGCGGGCTCAGCTGGACAAGGGCCAGGTTCGTGCGCTGGCCGAAGCCGGGGCGCTGAAGGGTTTGAGTGGTCATCGCAACCGGGCGCGCTGGGAAGCGCTGGCTGCCCGCCACCAGGGGGATCTGCTGGCCCCGACCCGTATTGCCGAGCCTCGCATCACCATCAAGCCGCCACGTGAGCAGGACAACCTGCTCGATGATTACGCCAGCCTGGGCCTGAGCCTGGACCATCACCCGCTCAAGATCCTGCGCCCGCAGCTGGGCCGCCACCTGCGCCGGGCCGCTGAGCTCAAGAACATCGCCCATGACACCCGCATCGAGGCGGCCGGCCTGGTCACCCACCGCCAGCGCCCGGGCACGGCTTCCGGCGTGGTCTTCCTGTCGCTGGAAGACGAGACCGGCATCATCAACGTTATCGTCTGGCCCAAGCTGGTCGAACGTTACCGCCGCGAAGTCCTCGGCGGCCGCATCCTGCGCGTGGCCGGCACCCTGCAGAATGCCAGCGGCAGCCAGCACCTGGTAGCACGTCAGATCTTCAGCGAAGACCAGCGCCTGGCCAGCCTGGCTGCCGACTCACGGGATTTCTGCTGACCAGAAACCGACGAACCCATTGCCGCACAAGCTGTCATGCAGCAAACAGCTTAGAGCCTTGGAAAACGAGAACACTAAAACCCTGGAACCACCGAAGACACCGAAATTGCGGTTATATCCGGATCCCGCAAACCCCTGATTGCCCGAAAAGCACTGAGCACGCAGAGCCGGGCATGGGCTTTCTTTGTGCAGAAAACTGGCGGCAGCTGCACAAGACTTTATGCTTTGATGTAAACGCGGTTATGGCTGTCTGGAGCCGGGAGCGCTTTTGCTTGCTGCCAGCTGATGAAAAAGAGATTGGAAGGGGTGGAAGATGCACCGGGTGGTATCCGGCCGCTCAGGGCCTGGCCGGGTAATCGGCCGGGGTGGCTGACTGGCTCTCGGTGGCCCGGATCCGGTAAGACTACCTTCTTGCTGGCTGCTCGTTCAGTGGCTCTGATCTGGCGCC
>RECK01000125.1 GCA_007694055.1 Wenzhouxiangella sp. | reverse complement strand
GGGTTTGCGGGATCCGGATATAACCCTGAAAAAGGGCCCGGACAGCAGCGCTGACCGGGCCGGTTGGCGTGACGAAAAACGGTCGCGATCAGTCCAGCGTGCAGGGCAGCGTCTGGGTCAGGCGAGCCAGGTCCCAGACGAACTCGCTGCCATCGGCCAGGGTCAAGGTCGCCAGCGCCGTATCGCAGGCCAGGAACTCGAAATCCACGCTGCCAATGACGGTACCGTCGATGGGGTCGGTGCCCAGGAACTGTCCGTCGGCGAATGCCTGCACTTCCCCGGTCGCTTCGCGGCCGGCGATGGTGCCATCGAAGGTGAACCACGCCTGCGAACCGGAGCCGGCGGGATCCCAGCTGTAAATGGTTCCGACCAGGCGGTTTTCCGCTGGAATCGGCTGCAGGATGAAGCCTTCACGCTCGGTGTCACGGCTGGCCCACCAGCCCGTTACGCTGTTGTCGACCGGCAGACGAACCGGCAGCTCACCGACCGGCAAGGCGAGAATACCCAGGGGCTGATTGGCTCCATCGCCAATGGCGATAACGGTAATGTTGGCGCCGGCCGGGAGATCGGCCGCGACAGGATCGATGAAGTTGGTCGAGCCGTCATTCGAGGCCACCTTCAGGTCGTAATTGCCGGCCGGGATCTCGAAAAAACCACTCTGGGCGAAGTAAGGCACGCCGACAAGGTTGTTGACCACGACACCGCCGGCGGTGCGGATCGACACTTCGGTCGCCTCGTCGCTATCGGCAAACGGCGCGGCATGCACGACCCGGATGTTGAGATTGCCCATGGCCGGCGCGTCAACGTTGTCGACCAGCGGCCACAGGGTCAGCGGCTGGTTGACACCGTCGCCAACGGCCAGAACGGTGTAGTCGGTGCCGGATTCAAGGGTGACGCTGGCCTCGATCGCCGGCTCGCTTGCGCCGGTCGGAATGACGGCCAGATCGTAATCGCCGGCAGGCAGGGTCAGGTACTCGGTAAAATCCTTGAACAGGAATTCTTCCAGCACGGTTCCCCCGTTGGCCGTCACCGTCACTGATGTTCCCTCCAGCGTGTCGGCGAAGGGCGCGGCATGAACGATCTGGACCCGTACCTCGGCCAGACTGGACGCCGAAATCATCATCCCTGCTACCAGGCTCGCAGCGGCAAGCATCTTGCCGGAAATTCTTGAACCTTGACTTGTCATGATCAATCTCCCATTTGGGGTGTGTGGAAAGGGACTGCCATATTTCCACTGCACCGTTGATGTCGAGTGAGTTTCAAGTCAAGGAGACGTGAAGGGCTGAGCCTCGGTGACGGTTCCTGATAAGCTCTGCGCCTGTTCCTTTTGAGCGATTGCCAAAATGACCGATGACCGCCGCATCCAGGCCGAGCGCTGGGCCAGTCAGCATCTGGGCTGGCCGAATTACGCAAGCGAATCGATCTCTTCGGATGCCAGCTTCCGGCGCTATTTCCGCCTGACCCGCAACGAACAGAGCATTGTCGTGATGGATGCCCCGCCCGAGCGTGAGTCAGTGGCCTCCTTCCTTGACGTGGCAGCTCGGCTCGACCAGGTCGTCCATGTTCCCGCGGTGCTGGCATCAGATCCGGAACAGGGCTTTATTGCCTTGTCCGACCTTGGCAGTCGTCCCTTTCATCGCGAACTCGACGAGCACAACGCCGATGCCCTGTTCAATGACGCGATCACCGCATTGATTCGCATGCAGACCCGTGTCGACACCACCGGCCTGCCCGTCTATGACCCGGCCCGCCTGTACGCCGAACTGTCCCTGTTCAGCGAGTGGTTCCTGATCCATCATTGGCAGGTTGAACCAACCGACGCTGAGCTGGATGACTGGGACCAGGTCTGCGCCACGCTGGTGCGCTGGGCGCTGGATCAGCCACAGGTGTTTTGCCACCGGGACTTCATGCCGCGCAATTTGATGCTCAGCGATCCCAACCCCGCTGTCATCGACTTTCAGGACGCGGTACTGGGCCCGATCAGCTACGACCCGGTCTGCCTGTTTCGCGATGCTTTCCTGAGCTGGGAACCGGACCGGGTCGATGCCTGGCTGGAAGACTACCGCCGGCAAGCCATGGCCGCCGGTCTGCCGATTACCGAATCAGCCTCGCTGTGGCGCAAGACCTGCGACCTGATGGGCGTGCAGCGCCACCTCAAGGTCATCGGCATTTTTGCCCGTATCCGCTACCGCGACGGCAAACCCGCCTACCTGGAAGACCACCCCCGCTTTTTCACCTATCTGAACCAGGCCATCGCCCGCAACCCGGAGCTGGGCGTGCTTGATGGGCTGCTCGAGGCCTGGCGATCACGGGCGAGCAGGTAACGAGGTGCGCCGGGTTTGAGGGGAATCGCCGCAGGAATGTCCGGCCCGGTCACGAACCTTTGCGGTGTTGCCTCAAGGGATCAGCTGACGACCCGGTCGCGGCCGCCGTGCTTGGCCTGGTAGAGGGCCTTGTCGGCGCGGCCAAGCAGATCATCCCAGGACTCCTGGCCGTCCCACTCGACCACGCCGAAGCTGGCCGTCAGCATGACCGTTTCAGCGCTCAGGGAAATCGGCTCTTCAGACAGGATCTGGCGGTAGCGTTCGGCGACTTCACCGGCCTGTTCGGCCTTGGCACCGGGCAGCAGGACGAGGAACTCCTCGCCGCCAAAACGGAACGAGGTATCCGAAGCGCGCTTGACCTGCTCGAGCCGGCCGGCAACGACCTTGAGCAAGGCATCACCGGCCTGATGGCCAAAACGGTCATTGATCTGTTTGAAGTGGTCCAGATCAAAAAGCATGATCGACAATGGCAAGCCTCCCAGGCGAGCCTGCTCCATGGCCTGGCGGGAGAACTGCTCCAGCGACAGGCGGTTGTTCATGCCGGTCAGCGGATCACGCTGGGCCAGCTGCTGCAGCTCGACCTGCTTTTCCCTGAACAGCATCACGGCAAGCGCCATCGTGATGCTGAAGCTGAACATCATCGACAGCAGGAAATTGGCCAGCTGCAGCGGATCCTGGACAAATGAGGTGGTCAGCGCGGCGCTGAAAACCGCGTAGGTCATGCGCAGGAGCAGAAAACCCGCGTAGGCGAAAAGCACCAGCGCCGCGGCCCGGTAATAAAAACGCATGCCCGGCCTGTAAGCCCGCCACAGCAGCCAACCGGCACCCGCCAGCATGACGATATACCAGCCCGACAGGACCATGATGCGCAGGCGCAGTGAATCGCGAAGTTCGGGGAACAGGAAACTGCTGAGCAGGCCAAGCAGCGTCAGGACCACGACCGGGATTATCCATGGCCGGTAGGCCAGGTAGTATTGAACGCCGACGAGGATCAGTCCGTAGCTCAGCCCGATCAAGGCATTGGCCAGGGCACCAGCCTGCCAGGCCGGCATGGGAACGGGCACGGTCTGAAGCAGGTGGCCGACCAGGTAGCCCAACCCCATGGCCAGACCGGCCGCGGACCAGGCCAGGCTCGCCCTGTTGCGCAGCCCGGCAAAGTAGATTCCGGCCATGGTGACGGCCATCAGGAAGCCGCCCAGGCTGGACACAAACGCCAGGGTGCGGACATCCAGCATCAACAGGGACAACATTCAACGACTCCTCTACCCGAAACGACATATCGTCGGCCATCAACAAGTATGCAAGAATCGCGCCTGCGTTTGTCCCCAAGGCAGCCCATCGCAGTTTTCAACGGCGACAGCAACAGACTGCGCCCTGCCCAAGGCAAGCTGCGCTAAGCTTGTGACCATGCACGCCATGATCCTGGCGGCCGGTCGCGGCGAGCGACTGCGACCGCTGACCGACTCTCTGCCCAAACCGCTGATCGAAGTCGGTGGCAGACCGCTGATCGAGTACCACCTCAGGCACCTGGCCGAAGCCGGCTTCAGGCAGGTCGTGATCAACCTGGGCTGGCTGGGCGAACGCATCGTGTCGTCACTCGGCGATGGCCAGCGCTTTGGCCTGGACATTGTCTACTCGCCCGAACCCCCGGGGGCCCTGGAAACGGCCGGCGGCATCATTCAGGCCTTGCCCTTGCTGGGCTCTGGCCCGTTCGTGGTCCTGGCCGGGGACATTCTGTGCGACTTTCCACTGGGTCGGCTGGCACCGCCGCCGGACGATACCCTGGCCCACCTGGTGATGGTAGACAACCCGGACCACCATCCCCTGGGTGATTTCGCCATCGAGGGCGGCCGGCTCCAGATCTCGGGGGAACCAAAGTGGACATTCTCCGGCATCGGCGTTTACCAGCCTGAACTGTTCCAGGGGCTGGGCCCGGGTCGGCGCGCGCTGAGACCGGTATTCGAGGCAGCGATTGCTGCCGGCAAGCTATCCGGCAGCGTTCATCGCGGTTACTGGTCGGACGTCGGCACGGCAGAGCGTCTGGCCGAGGCTCAGCATTCCCCGATGGTCAGCAGTTGCGCTGCCGAGCAGCGCGAAACTTCGTAACGCTGGGCGGCCTGCCAGCCAGGCAGACCATCGTCTCCGGCCAGGCGATCGGCCAGGCGCTCAAGCGCCGGAACCGCCTGCAGCATGGCGTGGAACAGCACGTTCTGCTCGATCACTCCGGTCAGCACCGCCGCGCCCGGGCCGGTGGCATACACCGGCACGTCCTCGCCCGAGTGGGATGCCGAACGCAGCCAGACCGTGCTTTCTGGCAGGAAGTCCGGGTCTTGCGGATCAACCCGGCGGAAGTCGGGACGCAGGCCGCCCCGGTAGCCCGGACCATCGTGGTAGCTGAGAACAGTCAGGGGACGACCTTCGACATCACGCATCAAGCGATCTTCGGCCGGACCGTCACCGGGCCTGACCACCAGTCCGGTAATCGGATTTCCGCGCTCCCCGTAACCGCCGAAGGAAAGGGCGTGGCCATGATCGGCAGTCACGATGATGAGCGTGTCCGCCGGATCGGTCATAGCGTGGGCCGCCTGAACTGCACGGGCGAATTCGATGGTGTTGGTCAGCGCGCGATGGGCATTGTTCAGATGATGAGCATGATCGATGCGACCGCCTTCGACCATGAGGAAAAATCCGTTTCGATGCTGCGACAACCACTCGATCGAACGCATGGTCATCTCGGTCAGCGACGGTTCGCCGGCTGCATCGGCCTCCCGGTCCATTTCGTAATGCATGTGACTGGGCTCGAACAGGCCCAGCACCGGACCACCGGGGACTGGTCCCAGGGCGTCGAACTGAGCCTGGTTCCAGACGTAGTGACCGCCGGTATGGCGCTGCTGCCAGGCGGCAATCAGATCGCGTCCATCCTGGCGATGCCCCCGGATCTCAGGGTATTCCGGATCGTGCCGACCGGTCGGAAGAAAAGCACGACGGCCGCCGCCCAGGACCACGTCGATGCCGCCACCGAGATCGTATTCCACCAGCTGGCGGGCGATGTCGCGACAGCCCGAATCGCGCTGGGCTGGCGGTATGCCGCTATCGGACTCCCAGCGTCGTTCGGGAACGCGGGCAAACAGCGCCGCCGGCGTGGCATGGGTGATGCGCGTATCCGTGACCACGCCGGTACCCATGCCGGCCAGGCTGGCCAGGTCAAGCAGCGTGACCCGCTCCCGCCCGTGGCTGGAAGCACAGTCACCGCGCCGGGCCAGCTGGTCAACCGCGAGTCCCCCGGCAAAGGTCTTGACCCCGGTCACGATGGCGGTCATGGTGCCGGCCGAGTCGGGTGTTTGCTGGTTGGTGTTGTAGGTCTTGGCCAGCGCAAGATGCGGGAAGGTTTCGAAGTGAAGCAGGTTTTCCTCGCCGCTCTCGCCACGCAGCTGCCCTTCCAGGATGCGCGCGGCACTGACGGTGGCCAGGCTCATGCCGTCGCCGAGGAACAGGATGACGTTGCGCGCCGGCGGGATGGGGCCAGCCTGGGCTCGACGCTCGGCGATCAGGCGCTGACCATCGCGATACCAGCCGGCCGGCGTCTCGGTGGCCGAAGAGGCATGCGCCGCTGCAACCCCTGACAGCAGTGTCGCGATGATTGCAAGATGGACGAGCCTGGCGTATTTCATGGGTTTGGGAATCGGGTTTTCGGACGCATGCCCTCATTTTAGCGATATCAATGAAACACCGATGACAGTCTGCCGTTGCTTCGTGGGCCGTGCTGCCGCTACACTCAGGTTTCACGACGAGGGAATCATATGACCGTCACCATCGGTATTGTTCGGGAAACTGCAGCGGGTGAACGCCGCGTGGCACTGGATCCACCCACGGCGGCCAAGCTGATCGCGGCAGGCCACAAGGTCCTGGTCGAGTCCGGCGCCGGCACCGAGGCCGGGCACCCGGATTCGGCCTGGGGCGACTGCGAGATCAAGGCCTCTGCCAGCGAGGTGGCCGCCGCGGCCAACGTGTTGCTCAGCGTTCGTCGGCCGCCGGCGGACATATTCAAGGCCATGGGCGACGGCTCGGTCGCCATCGGCCAGCTGGTGCCGTACCAGGATTTTGACGCGCTCAAGAGCGCTGCCAGCCAGGGCGTGTCTTTGCTGAGCATGGAGCTGGTACCCCGGATCACCCGGGCCCAGGCCATGGATGTGCTGTCCTCACAGGCCACGGTCGCCGGCTACAAGGCCGTCATCATTGCCGCCGACATCGCCCCGCGCCTGTTTCCCATGCTGACGACGGCAGCCGGCACGCTGCGACCTGCCAAGGCCGTCGTCATTGGCGCCGGTGTCGCCGGGCTCCAGGCCATCGCCACGGCCCGTCGCCTGGGTGCCCAGGTCGAGGCCTACGATATCCGCGCCGCGGCCCGGGAACAGGTTGAGTCGCTGGGCGCGAAGATGATTGATACCGGCGTCGACGCCGAAACCGAGGGCGGTTACGCCCGTGAGCTGACCGATGAGGAACGGGCCCAGCAGGCCGAGGCCCTGGCCCGCCATCTGGCCAAGGCCGATGTGGTGATCTCGACTGCGGCCATTCCTGGCCGGCCGGCACCGAAGATCATTACCCAGGCCATGGTCGAGGACATGAAGCCCGGCACCGTGATCGTCGACCTGGCCGCCGAGAGCGGCGGCAACTGCGAGCTGACCCGGGCCGGAGAGACCGTCAATCACAACGGCGTACTCATCCACGGGCCGGTGAATCTGCCCAGCCGGGCACCGCTGCACGCCTCGGAAATGTACGCCAAGAACATCTACAACCTGCTGGCCCTGCTGATCGATGAAAACGGCGAGCTGGCAATCAATATTGAAGACGAGGTCGTTGCCGGCTGCCTGCTGGCCCACGACGGCGCCATCGTCCACGAAAAATTCAAGTAGTGGGACTGTTGGTAACTTTCTTGAAAAGCATTCACCACGAAGGGCACGAAGTGCGCGAAGAAAGAGCTGGAAAAGCAAAAAAGAAGACTGGAAAACTTCGTGTTCTTCGTGGTTAAAGGAAAATTTCTACATCCCCGCCAGTGATGGTGGGTCCTAGCGACAGGGAGTAAGTATGGAAGGCTGGATTGCGCTTTATATCTTCATGCTGGCGGCATTTACCGGGATCGAGGTAATCCGCCGGGTACCGGCCATTCTGCATACGCCGCTGATGTCGGGCTCGAACTTCATCCATGGCATCGTCGTGGTTGGTGGCATGGTGGTGCTGGGCATGGCCGATACCACCGCGGAAATCGTGGTCGGTTTCATCGCCGTCTTTCTTGGCGCCGGTAACGCGGTCGGGGGCTACGTGGTTACCGAGCGCATGCTGGAAATGTTCAAAAGCTCGGGCAACAAGCCCGAAAAGAAGGACTAGGCCATGATCCCCGGAATCGAATTCATCGTACCCGCGGTCTACTTTGCCGCCGCCTTCATGTTCATCTATGGCCTGAAGTGCATGAGCTCGCCGGTTACTGCCCGCAGCGGCATGATCTGGGCCGGTGTGGCCATGCTGCTGGCGGTGCTGGTCACCTTCGCCCACCCCAAGGTCGAAGGCAACTACCTGCTGATGATCGTCGCCCTGGTCTCGGCCTCTGTGCTGGCCTGGTGGTGGGCCAAGATCGTGGCCATGACCGACATGCCGCAGATGATTGCCCTTTACAACGGCATGGGCGGAGGTTCCGCTGCCGCCATCGCCGGCGTGGAATTGCTGAAACTGCACTCAGGCCAGGCCCAGATGGTGCCGACCACCCTGCTGGTGGCATGCTTCGGCGCCATCATCGGATCCATCGCCTTTTCAGGCTCGCTGATCGCCTATGCCAAGCTGCAGGGCTGGATGCGCAAGACCTGGCGCTTTCCCGGCCAGCAACTCCTCAACCTGCTTGTTTTCGCCGCCACCGTCGGTCTGGGCTTGTGGATCTTCATCGAGGGCCCCACCCCGACCCTGCTGCTGCTGTTCTTCCTGGCCGCGCTGCTTTCCGGCATTCTCCTGACCGTCCCGATTGGCGGCGCCGACATGCCGGTGGTCATTTCCCTGTACAACGCGCTGACCGGCCTGGCCGTGGGCTTCAAGGGTTACGTCCTGGAAATCCCGGCGCTGATGATTGCAGGGATTGTCGTTGGCGCAGCCGGCACGGTCCTGACCCAGTTGATGGGCAAGGCCATGAACCGCTCGGTGACCAATGTTCTGTTCGCCGGCTTCGGCAAGGCTGACGAAGACGCAGCCAGTGGCGACGCCTCCGGCGAGATGCGGGCCATCGATGCCACCGATGCCGCCATCCAGATGGCCTACGCCGAAAAGGTCATCATCGTGCCCGGCTACGGACTGGCCGTGGCCCAGGCCCAGCACAAGATCTGGGAATTGACCGAGCTGTTGACCTCGCGCGGGGTCAAGGTGACCTTTGCCATCCATCCCGT
>RECK01000217.1 GCA_007694055.1 Wenzhouxiangella sp. | reverse complement strand
TGGCGGAGCAGGTCACCACCGACAACCACGGCACAGTCAGGGCCGTGCCGGGCAGCAAGAGCAGGAAGCTGGTCCAGTGTCTTTCCACCCCCGCTGCAAGGCAGGCTGCGATGATGCGGGCCCTGTTGACCCAGCAACGCGTCATGAATCGCGCTTGCCGTGTCGAGACTGCCGGTGCTGATGCGGCCACCGTCACCCGGGTAGATGACCAGGTCGGCTCCCGCCAGTCTGGGCAGGCTGCCGAAGATCAGTTCCGGAACGATGCCCGTGGCAGTGGTCTGGGTGAAGGCTCCGGCCATGGCCGGATGCGCCAGCCACATCAGTCCGTGTTCACGGGCAGCGGTGGCCGCGTGCTCCAGGCCCATCACCCAGGGGCAAAGGACGACCCCGGCCAAACCTTGCCGGCGCACTGCCTCAAGCTGGGCACTCAAATGTGCGCCGCTACCGGCGACGTGCGGAAGATAGAGACAGCGCCGGCCGCTGTCCTGTGCGGCCCGATCCACGGCTTCGGCGCAAAGCCGGATGCGCTTGCGAAACTCGCCGAGATCCTTTTCGACCAGGTTCTGGTCGTCCTTGAGGATGTCACCGCCACCACGGGCGAAACGATAGGCCAGGTCAGCCAGGTGTTCGGCGCTGGAACCGCGCGGTTTGAGCACGCTGAGCAGCAGGGTGCGATCCACCACATCGATATGCTCGCGTACCGCATCGATGCCGCCCAGTGGACCGGGAAAACGCGCAAGCAGCGTGTCGGGCAACCTCAGTTGCTGCAGGCGAATGCGCGGGTAAAAGGAGACGTTGCCGTAGAGCAGATGCAGCAATTGACCGACTTGGTCGCTGGCCAGGTGCTCCGGATAGGCGATGGTCAGAGCCCATCGTTCAGTATCCACTTGTGCAACGGACCGGACCCGGCCCAGATAGTCTCGCGCGATCTGAGGTGGAATCAGTTCGGCAAGAATTTCAAGGCTTTGCTCACGGGCTATGGCCTCGGCCAGCTCATCCGGACTGCCTTTCGGGCGGGTGGCCAGATAAACGACTTCGATATGAGACATCGGCAGGGAAGTACGGATCAAGGGTTAGCGTGAGCCAGGATGATGGCCCGGCGGCATGCGCGATTGCAAGGGCGTCTGCCCATGCCGCTCCAGCCATTACAATAAGGCTTCGTAATCGTCACGGGATCTGATTGGATGACTAGCAAGCAGCGCGTTCTGACCGGCATCACGACCACCGGGACGCCGCACCTGGGTAACTATGTCGGGGCGATCAAGCCTGCCATCGCGGCCAGTCGTCACGAGGATGCGGAGTCGTTCTATTTCCTCGCTGATTATCACGCGCTGGTCAAGTGCGAGGAACCCGAGCGGGTGCAGCGCTCGACCCTGGAAATCGCCGCCACCTGGCTGGCCCTCGGTCTGGATACGTCGCGCTCGGTGTTCTACCGGCAGTCCGATATCCCCGAGATCCCCGAATTGACCTGGCTTTTGACCTGTGTGACCGCCAAGGGATTGATGAACCGGGCCCATGCCTACAAGGCTGCCGTGGATGCCAATATCAAGGCCGAGGAAGATCCTGATTTCAGCATCAACATGGGCCTGTATTCCTACCCGGTGCTGATGGCCGCCGATATCCTGATGTTCAATGCCCACCGCGTGCCGGTCGGCAAGGACCAGGTCCAGCACCTGGAGATGGCGCGCGATATTGCCCAGCGCTTCAATCATCGCTACGGGGAGCATTTCGTCTTGCCCGAAGCCGAGGTGGATGAGCATGTTGCGACCTTGCCCGGCACCGACGGGCGCAAGATGTCCAAGAGCTACGACAACACCATACCGCTGTGGCTGCCCGAGAAAAAGCTGCGCAAGGCGATCATGAAGATCAAGACCAACTCCCAGGAGCCGGGAGAGCCCAAGGATCCGGACAGTGCCGCGGTTTATGCCGTCTACTCGGCCTTCGCCACGGCCGCGCAGCGCGAGTCCATGCGCCAGGCTTTCGCCGATGGGATTGCCTGGGGCGAGGTCAAGCAGCAGCTGTTTGAGCTGATCAATCGCGAACTGGAAGGACCGCGCGAGCGCTACGCGGCCCTGATCAATGATCCAGCCCGGGTCGAGCGGGAATTGCTGGCCGGCGCCGAGCGCGCCCGGGCATTGAGCCGGCCCTTGATCGAGCAGCTCCGGGAAGCGGTAGGCATCAGGTGCCTGGCATGACCAGCGATCCGGTGGTGCAATGGCAGCCGCCGCTACTTGCGGTTGCTGACAGCGGAGTCTTTCCCTTGCGCCAGGTCTGGTGCGTGGGCCGAAACTACGCCGAGCATGCCCGCGAGATGGGGGTGGATCCGGAGCGCTCGGAGCCGGTGTTCTTCGCCAAGCCGGCTGCCTGCATGCACCAACAACGCAGCGTGACCTATCCGGCCGACACCACCGAGCTGCACCACGAGGTCGAACTGGTGGTGTTCCTGTCTGGCGGCGGTCGAAACCTCGCCGCCGACGACTGGGAGCAGCATATTTTCGGCTACGCGGTTGGCGTCGATCTGACCCGGCGCGACTTGCAAGCCCGATTCAAGCAGTCCGGCCAGCCCTGGGAATTAAGCAAGGGCTTTGACCAGGCGGCACCGATCGGCAGGATCGTGCCGGCATCCGACTGGAAGCCGGAGCCCTCGGCAGCCATCGAGCTGCAGGTCAACGGGGCAGTGCGTCAGCAGGCCACCCTGGCCGCGATGCTCTGGTCCGTGCCGGTTTTGCTGGAGCAGCTGTCGCGCAGCGTGACCCTGGGCGCAGGAGATGCACTGATGACCGGGACACCGGCTGGTGTCGGACCTTTGCAGGTCGATGATCGCGTGACGGCGCGCATCCACGGCCTGCCGGTTCTGGAATTCTCGGTGCGCGAGCAGTGATGGCCGGCACTGGTGTCCTGCGTTGATTTCCTGCATTGATGTCCTGCATTGATTTCCAATAGTGCTGCCTGATGTCGGCATACTGTTGCTGGTCATGCTGGCCGGCGCTGGTGGTGCGGTAGCGCGGCTGGGGCTGACCAGGCTGATGCTGGACTTGGCCGGCAGCAAGCTGCCCTGGGGAACGCTGGTGATCAATCTCAGCGGGGCCCTTTTTGCAGGTCTCTTCGTCGGCGGACTGGCTAACTGGTTGAAGCTTGATCCCGGTTCTTTAGCCTGGCAGGTACTGGTATTCGGTTTCCTGGGCAGTTTCACCACGGTCTCCAGTCTGAGTCTTGAATGGCTTCTGCTCTTGCGTGAGGGTCGTGGGCTGGCCGCCTGGATGTACCTGGGTGGCACGCTGGTTGGGGGGATATCGCTGGCTCTGGCCGGCTTGCTGCTGGCTGGTCACCTGGCATGAAATCACTGCCCAGCCTGACTGATTGTCTTTGGGTTGGCCTGGGTGGCGCGCTGGGTACGGGCTTGCGCTACGCCTGCGCCGTGGCCTGGCCGGCTGCCGATTCGGCCAGCCTGCCGCTGGCCACCCTGGCCGTCAATGTTGCCGGTTCCCTGTTGATCGGAGTACTCGCTGCCCTGGCGTTCCGGCGCGGGGCAAGTTTCGGGTCGTCGGGACAGCTTTTCCTGATGGTCGGGTTCTGCGGCGGGCTGACCACTTTTTCCTTCGTCGGGCTGGAGTCAGCGCTCTTTGTTCGGCAAGGCGAGTGGCAGACGCTGGGCACCTACCTTGGACTTTCCCTGCTGGGCTGGCTGGCCGGGGTTGCCGGTGGTTACCGGCTCACGCTGCACCTGATCGGGCATGCGCAGACCGGGGACTGAACAAGGCGGGTTCAAAGCAGCTGCTGAACCATGCGGAAGCCCGCAATCCAGGTTCCAGCGGCCGAGCCCAGGTTGGAAAGGAAGAAAACCACGAATACGTGGGAAACGCGGTTTCGAAACCAGCCCGAGATCCGGGTGACATCATCCCTGAGCGACTCGAAATCTCCCACCCGCGGTTTGCGCAACCAGGCCTCGACGGCGCCGGTGACCATGCCGGCACCGATGGTCGGATTGAGCGAGGTCAGCGGTGCCGCCAGCAGTGCAGTCAACACGGTCAGCGGGTGGGCACGCGCAATCAGGGCGCCCAGGGCTGACAGGCCGCCATTGATCAGGACCCAGGTCAGGACCAGGGACCAACCGAGCTCGGGCGAGCGTGAGAAGCCGATTCCAAAACCAGTGAGCACGGCGACCAGGATCAACCAGGGAATGACTTTGAGCACGCCGGACGGGGGTGGCATCTGGTTGAGTTCGGCCACGGTTTCGGCAGGCCTGGTCTCTTCGGCCAGGGCCGTGGCCGTGCCCTTTAGATGACCCGCACCCAGCACGGCCAGTACCCGGTGGCCCGGCTGGTCACGGTTTTCTTCGAGCAGGCGAGCGGCCATGAAACGGTCGCGCTCGGCGATCAGGGCCTGGTAGAGCTCGGGCGAGCTTTCCGAGAACTCGGTGAAGGTCTCGGTCAACAGGTCCCCTTGCTTGAGGCGCTCGATATCCTCCTCGGCGATTTCTTCGCGCGAGAACAGTGACACGATCAAGCCGTTGATCATCAGCCAGCGCTTCCATGGCGAAAGCCGGCGGCTGGCGCGACGCAGGGTGATGCCGATTTCCCGGTCAATCAGCTGGATAGGCAGACCGGCCTGGTCAGCTGCCTCGATTGCGGTTTTCATTTCCGCGCCCGGTTCGATCCCGAACTGCTCGGCGATGCGACGCTGGTAGGCCGACAGGGCAAGCGAGGCCATCATCATGCCGGCCTTGCCTTCACGCAAAATGGTGAAGACATTGAGGTTCTGCCAGGCTGTCTTGTCGGTCAGGGCCTGGTAGCGGGACTGGCACAGCTCGATGGCCACGGCATCGTAGTGACCGCTCTCAAGCAGGCGCCGCACTGCCTCGGCACTGGTCCTGGAGACATGTGCCGTTCCCAGCAGGGCGTAGTCGACGCCATCGATCTGCACGTGCTCGACGGGTTCATCGGCAAACAGGGCCTGGTGTTCGGAGTTCATCAAAAGATTGGCATGAAAACGACCGGCAAGTTTAGCAGGGATGGCCGTGCGTCACTTTTCGGTATTGGCCGGTAACAGGCGATCAGTGATCACGCCGCTGATGGCCTCCGGCAGTTCTTCCAGTCGCTGACAGTCGTTGACGGTGAATACCCAGATCTCTCGACCCTGTCTGATCAGGGCATCCAGATGCGGCAGATCCTGCGGCAGGGCGAGCTTGCGCTGGTCCAGAACCACCAGGTCGAGGGAGAAGTCGCCGAGCCGGTCAGGCAGGGCCTTCAATGGCCATTTCGGAACGTAGTTGGCCCAGGCGACCCGTCCGTAGCCCAGGCGCCGGGCCAGTTCGATTTCCTCGATCGCGAACACCTGGGCAACCACCTGCCGGACGCGCTGACCCAGGACCTGGGCCAGTACTTCCAGACCTTGACGATTGGCTGACTTGATGTCGGTAACCAGCCACGCATCCGGGTGGGCCTCTAGCCAGGTGGCCAGGCGTTGCGGTGTCAGAACAGTGAGATTTCCCCGCATCGGAAGCGCCAACACAGACTTGGCGGGCAGCGCAGATCGCGGCCGAAGCGCGCGAAGCAGGCGTTGTTGCAGGGGCAGGGCACTGAGGTCGAACCAGCGGCGCAGGGTCGGGCCCCAGTCGTGCAGGCCGATCCAGCCCCCATCCGGTGTTGGCTGCAAGTCGAATTCGAAGTATCGAATGCCTTGCGCGTACCACTGGTCAAGGCATTCGATTGCGTTGGGGTAACTGCCCATCGCGCTGCCCCCGGCAGCGTGGGCGATCAACAGCCGCTTGCTGGCGACGAACTCGAAATCCAGTCGATGGGCTTCAACATCCCGCCAGGCCCGACGTGACACGTACCAGTCGACCAGCACCAGGGTCAGGCAGGTCAAGCCGGTTGCAGCGAGAAGCAGGAAAATCAGCGTGGTCATGAGAGATTGCAGCTTACGCGATTGGGCGCACTGGCGGGAGGCGTCAAAGTCCCGGATATGTTATCATTTCGCCTTTGTTTCGCTTTGATTGCAGCCTGCCGAAAAGCGCGACTTGAATTGTCGCGATGATATCGAAAATCTTCGTAAAGTCAGAGCCTTGCAAGTAGAAACCCACCTCGATTCGGACTTTTCCTGATGGCGGAATTGGCACGGGAAGTGCTCCAGGTCAACCTGGAAGATGAAATGCGGCAGTCCTACCTCGATTACGCCATGAGCGTAATCGTCGGTCGGGCTCTGCCGGATGTGCGCGATGGCTTGAAACCGGTCCATCGGCGCGTGCTCTTTGCGATGCACGTGCTCGGCAATGACTACAACAAGGCCTACAAGAAATCGGCCCGCGTGGTCGGTGACGTGATCGGTAAGTATCACCCCCACGGAGATACCGCGGTCTACGACACCATCGTCCGTATGGCGCAGCCTTTTTCGATGCGTTACATGCTGGTTGACGGGCAGGGCAACTTCGGCTCCGTGGATGGCGACTCTCCAGCGGCAATGCGTTACACCGAAGTGCGCATGGCCCGTCTGGCCCACGAGATTCTGGCCGATATCGACAAGGAGACGGTGAACTTCGTCCCCAACTATGATGAGTCGGAGCATGAGCCGACCGTCATGCCGACCCGGGTGCCCAATCTGCTGGTCAATGGCTCTGCCGGCATTGCGGTTGGCATGGCCACCAACATCCCGCCGCACAACCTGGGCGAGGTCATCGGGGCATTGCTGGCCCTGATTGATAATCCCGATCTGACGATAGAAGACATCATGACCTATCTGCCGGGGCCGGATTTTCCGACCGCGGCCATCATCAACGGTGCCGATGGCATCGATCAGGCCTACCGAACCGGCCGTGGCCGCATTTATCTGCGGGCCCGATCACACGTGGAAATCGACGACGACAGCGGCCGCCCACGCATCGTCGTGACCGAGCTGCCCTACCAGGTCAACAAGGCCCGGCTGCTGGAAAAAATAGCCGAGTTGGTCAAACTCAAGCGCCTGGAGGGCATCTCCGAGCTGCGCGACGAGTCTGACAAGGACGGGATGCGCATGGTCGTCGAGCTCAAGCGCGGTGAAGTGCCCGAGGTGGTATTGAACAACCTGTTTCAACTGACTTCACTGCAAACCGTTTTCGGCATCAACATGGTGGCCCTGGTTGACGGTCAGCCGAGGTTGCTGAATATCCGCGACATGCTGACGGCTTTCCTGGCCCATCGCCGCGAGGTCGTGACCCGGCGCAGCCTGTACGAGCTCAGGAAGGCACGTGATCGAGCCCATATCCTGGAAGGCTTGACCGTTGCCCTTGCCAATCTCGACGAGGTGATCGAGCTGATCAAGACCTCGCCCAACCCGGCCGAGGCGCGCGAACGCCTGCAGGGCCGGCGCTGGGACGCGGGCATGGTCAAGGCGCTGCTCGGTCAGGCTGGTGCCGAACTGTCGCGCCCCGAGGAACTGCTGCCTGAATACGGGCTTGGCGAGGACGGCTACCAGCTCTCACCCGCCCAGGCCCAGGCCATTCTTGATTTGCGGTTGCAGAAACTGACCGGCCTTGAACAGGAAAAACTGGCCGATGAGTACCAGGAAATTCTTGGGCAGATCAAGGAGCTGATGCGCATCCTGTCCGAGCCGGACGCGCTGATGGAAGTGATTCGGGAAGAGCTGCGCGCACTCAAGGAGCAGTATGTCGACGAGCGGCGCTCGGAAATCGTTCGCGACCATCTGAACCTGACCATGGAAGACCTGATCACGCCCGAAGATGTGGTCGTGACCCTGTCCCATGCCGGGTATGCGAAGTACCAGCCGCTGGATCGATACCGTGCCCAGCGTCGCGGCGGCCGCGGCCGTTCGGCGACCAAGACCAAGGCTGAAGATTTCGTCGAACGCTTCTGGGTCACCAACACCCACGACACGCTGCTGGTTTTCACCAGTGCCGGCAAGGTCTACAAGACCAAGGTTTACGAGTTGCCGCAAGCTGGCCACAACAGTCGTGGTCGTCCGATGGTCAACCTGTTGCCCCTGGATGAGGGTGAGCGCATCAACGCGGTGTTGCCGACCCGGGAGTTTCCGGATGACTGGTACGTATTCTTCGCGACCCGTGCCGGTCGGGTCAAGAAAACGCCGCTGTCGGATTTCGCCAATATCCGCTCCAATGGAATCTGGGCGATTTTTCTCGAAGAAGGCGACGAGCTGGTCGATGTGGCTTTCACCGACGGCACGCGTGACATCCTGCTGTTTTCTTCGGCCGGCAAGACCATTCGCTTCCACGAAGACGATGCCCGTCCGATGGGACGCCTGACCCGCGGAGTGGTCGGCATTCGCCTGAAGGAGGATCAGGAGGTCGTGACCATGCTCGTGACCGGTGATGAAGCCGGCGATATCCTGCTGGCCACGGCCAACGGCTACGGCAAGCGCACGGCGCTGGATGAATTTCCCGTCTACAAGCGGGGAGGGCAGGGCGTGATCGGCATTCAGGTTTCCGAGCGCAACGGTGCCCTGGTGGCCGCGTTGTCGGTTGGTGACGACGACGATGTCATGCTCACCTCCAACGGCGGCACCCTGGTTCGCACTTCGGCCGGCGAGATTTCACGCCTCAGCCGCAACACCCAGGGCGTGACCCTGATTCGTCTGGGCGACGGCGAACAGGTCATCGGCATGGCCCGCGTGGCAGCAGCCGATGAAGACGAGGATGCCGAAGAGGCGGACATCGAGGAGTAATCTCAAGGCGGTCAGAGTATGGTTTAGGCATCGGGTGGTATCTGGCCGCTGAGGGCCCGGCACCGGGCAGGGCCACTCGGCACCTGGCCTCTACCCATCCAACCTCC
>RECK01000069.1 GCA_007694055.1 Wenzhouxiangella sp. | reverse complement strand
CGCGTGCAGGCAATGGAGGCTTTGCGGTTTTCCGCGCCAGCGGAAAGAAGCGAAGTCGGAATGCCGTTGCGGGTGGCCGATCTGGTTGCCCCTTCCATCACCTACCGCATCGTCGTGGGTCCGCACCGTGGCCGCAAGGTGTTTACGCTACAGACTATGCCGACCTGCGAAGACGAAGATTGGATCGCTGGTGGTCCCGGCGACGTGGCCGGTTTTTCGTTACATGTACTGGCAGACCCCTGACAAACTGGACAAAACCATCAGAATATGACTAGAATTCTGACCAGTTTGAGGCAATGAAGGTGATCCCGATGAAAGCATGGCCAGTCCAGGATGCAAAGGCGCATTTCAGTCAACTGTTGCAGGCAAGCCTGACCGAGGGGCCGCAGCTTGTGACGAAACACGGTAAAGACGCGGCCGTGTTGGTCCCCGTGAAGGAATGGCGTCGGCTCACCGCAAACGCGCAACCGGGCTTCAAAGCGCTGCTTCTTGACCCCGAAGGCCGGGCCGATCTCAGGATTCCAGAGCGCGGAAGGCTGCGACGGCGCGCCCCGCAGCACGCCGGCTGATGGCATACCTGCTCGATACCAACGTAGTATCCGAGTTGCGCAAGCGCAAACCGCATGGTGCGGTGCTTGCCTGGATTCAAGAGGTTCCGGATGAATCCCTGCATGTCTCCGCCGTCACCATCGGTGAGATTCAAGCGGGCATCGAAATCACCCGCGAACAGGACGAACTGAAGGCAACGGAAATCGAACAATGGCTGGACAAATTGGCCCGGACGCAGAACGTGATCGATGTCAGTGGCCCGATTTTCCGACGCTGGGCGCAGTTGATGCATCGCCGCGCCGATCACCACCTGGAAGATGCGCTGATTGCCGCCACGGCACTGACCCACAACCTGACCGTCGCCACCCGCAATGTGCGCGACTTCAAACCCTTCCAGGTCAACTTGCTCAACCCCTTTGCGGTGCCCGGCAAGCAAGAAGGATAGATGGATATATTAACCCGTTAATTCTGCTTTGTCATGTTCCAACCATGGCAAATCAGTCACTTAGGGCCCGCGCAACAATAACTTCAGAGTTTGCGCGCCCAGTGGTGCGTCGAATGCGGTTGCGACGACCGAGCGAAACCGCAGGCGTAGCCGGGCCTACGTTGAGGATTTCGCGACCGAGGAGCGACCGCAGGCGGCGTGCCAATGGGATGCGAAAATCGGAAGTTATTGTTGCGCGGGCCCTTAGGTCGGGTTAATTGGGACAGACGGCGAAGTGCACAATGTCCGCCTGGAGGGCGGCTCGATCATAGGCAATGAACGCGTCGGCAGTCTGGCCGGGCAGACCGGCGGCACGGTGTTGAATTCGTATGCGGCGGGCGCACTCCGGGGCTTCTTGCCCTCCGGGCAAACCGCCCTTGCGTTCTCGCCTGCACGCGCGACGGCTTCACTCGTGCCGTTACGGGTCAACGCCGGCGAAATGGAGGTAATTCGTCGTTCGAGTGGCGACGACAGGGCAGAATCAGACGGAATTCCGGCCATTGTGGGCCGCAACCGGGGTCAAGCGCCGCGTTGGCGCGGCTCTGGATACTTCTGGAATTCGGAGAAATGGGTGCTTATACTTCCGATACTCCCGCGAAATTGGCTGTCGACCCGATTGTTACAGCTTCTCGACATTGAAACAGAAAGTTGACGCTGTGTTCCTTGGGGGGGCCATGGTCTGCGTGTTGCCGTGCAAACTCATCACGTTCGCCTTCGTTTCAGCCTTGATCATCTGGCCCGTCGCGGCATTGTCGGACGCCGCGGAGCGTTTTGACACGACCTACATTGCATTCTTGGAAGAGCGCGATGCCGTGGAGGATGGCTCGGCGGCGCGCGCGCTACTGGACCGCCTCGAAGCAACGCTGCCGGCGGATGATGTGCCTCGACGGATTCAATTCGATGTGGTGGACTGCTTTTACGGCCACTTCGATGATCTGCCAGCGCAGCAATTGCTTGGCGAACAGGGCGCCGGGCGCGCGCTGGACCATTCGATGTACAGAGAGGCGGCGCTGTTTAGAATCTGTCAGGCCGATGCCGTTGAGCTGCTCGAAGGCTCGAGCCACGCCCTGCCTCTTTTTCGTGACGCTGTTGCACTGGCCGAGCGCTCGGGCGATCCGTACTCAATTGCAGTGGCCGGCGCGTGGCTGGGCAGTGTATTAAGTGTCTTGGGGTCATCGGGCGAAGCGCTCGCCGAGCTGCTACAGGCCCAGGCCGGGTTCATGGCGTTGAGGCGAGCGGAGCGTGCCCGAACGCTCGATATCGATATCGCCATCCTGTATCGTCGAATCGGTCGGCTGGATCGATCCGAGGCAATCTTTCGGGATTTGCTGTCTGAATTTGACTCGGATTCGAGCACATCGCTGGAAGACCAGTTGGCGGTCCTGATTCAACTGACCTACGTGCTCAACCTGATGGAGCGCTGGGAGGAATCCCTGCACTACTCCATCGAAGCGCAGCGGCGGCTAGGCGATCGTGCGCTGCCGCTATGGCAGAGTACGGTGCTGGCGGCGCCAGCAGCCGCGCTCAATGCGCTGGGTCGACACGAGGAAGCGCTGGATCGTCTGGATCAGGCGCTGGTGCTCTACAACGAGATGGGAGGTGACTCCATCGCTGATCTCGAGCTCAGGCGGGCCGAAGCACTTCTAGGTCTGGGCAGGATTGAGGATGCGCTGAGCCTGCTTGACGCTCTGGGTGACTCGCCGAACCTTGTGGGTTCGCCGGTGCTTAGTCTTGAATGGCAGTTGGCCCGCGCGGCTGCATTGTTCGCGGCCGGCAGATCTGACCAGGCCTATGAGCAGCTTTTTCAGGCGCGGGCTCTTGATCGCCAGCTGCATCGCGAAAACAATGTCCAGCAGTTGATCGCGCTGCAGTCCGCATTTGAGACCCGGGACCGGGTCAGGGCGCTTGAGCAGGCCGAGACGCAGGCCCGTCTTCGACAGGCCCAGTTGGATGCATCACAACGTATCCAATCGTGGCAGCGCCTTACCCTGGCTGTGCTCGCTATGCTGTTAGTCGCGCTGTTGGTCTGGGGCAGCCAGCAGCGAGGACAGCGGCGTCGAATGTCGGACCTCGCGCGACGCGACCCCTTGACTGGCCTGGCCAATCGACGCGGGTTTCTTGATCACGCTGAGCGGGTATTCCGCGCTCGCGACCCCGACCGGTCGGCCCCGGCGCTACTGGCTATCGATCTTGACTACTTCAAGCAAATCAATGATCGCCATGGTCACCCCGCCGGCGACCAGGTGCTGGTCGCTGTTGGTGAGGTGTTGCGAGCTTCGGCCAGAACCAATGACCTGATCGGTCGATTGGGTGGCGAGGAGTTCTCGCTGGTATTGCCAAACGCTGCCGGCACCGAGGCTGTCGCCGTGGCTGACCGTTTGCGGAATACGCTGGCAGCAAAGCGCTTCGATGATATTGCTCCTGATCTGCGATTGACCTGCAGTATTGGAATCGCCTTGGCCGGTGAGCCCGGCGTTGTGAGCTTTGGCGACATGATGATCTATGCTGATCGACGACTTTACGCCGCCAAGGCCGCGGGACGTAACCGCGTGGTCTCCACGGATGGTAAGGATTGCAGGGACTCGGGGGCTGACTGATCGGGCCAGCGGGTCTAACTGGCCCCGACCCGAGTCAACCTGCAGCTGGCCCTGGAACGCCACCCGGAGATCGCCTTCCGCGCCACGCGCGAGGTCAGCGTGAATGTGTCTGTGGAT
Organism: Wenzhouxiangella sp.; assembly: GCA_007694055.1. GTDB lineage: Bacteria > Pseudomonadota > Gammaproteobacteria > Xanthomonadales > Wenzhouxiangellaceae > Wenzhouxiangella. The sequence continues at coordinate 5,175 of RECK01000069.1, read as the reverse complement.
CAGGCGGCCTGAGCAGGTTTTCAGGGTCTTACCTGACGGCTCGGTATCAACCCTGCGGGAAACGCGGTTGACAATGCAGGCGGCGATAATCCCGCACGCAGGTCACTTGACCTGCAGCGTCATCATCCCGCTCGATGGGTATGCCCAGGCTGGCCGTGTGTTCCAGAAACCACTCGAGGTTGGTTCGGTTGGAGAACGAGAAACCCATGCCGATTTGCAGTTCCCGGCGGTCAACGGGATCGAGTTCGGACCGACCCCGGCCGGGACGTCCTTGTGCAAGCGAATGATGCGTTGATCCCATTGACGCTGAAGCTCAGCTCTTCTGTGCGCCGCTTGTTCCGGTGAGTCCAGCAGATCGGGGCCGCAAGCCGGAATGTTGAAGGCACGGCTTTCTGGCCGATACAACGCCTGCCCGATCTGGATCAGGGCGTCACTGCCCTCGGCTTGTTCGTCCGTCAGCGGTTGTCGGGTGACCTTGACCGTCTCTGCCGCGCTGGCGGTGATTGCAGTCTGGCCTTCGCAAAACCAAGACAGGCAGGATTGGCCAACGGCCGACTTGATTCGACTGCGCAGCCAAAGTCATTGCAGAGCGGGAGATTTCAGCATTTCGAATTGATGGTGGTCGAGACCTGGGGGAAACTCATGACTGCACCTGGTGCTGCCAGTGCTGAGGGCGCTTGGAAACGTGCCGAATATCGGCAGGTGGTGCACGTTCACCTTCGGTGATTCGCTTGAGCGGACAGTCCAGGATGGCGCGATTGCGGATGACGCCAACCTTGGCCTCGCGCTGTCGCAATCGGCGCTGAATCGAGGTGTGGTCGGAGTCGGCCAGCGCGTCGCATATCGCGGCACGTGCTGGATTCAAATCGACGTATGCCATACATGACAGAACCGCATGGGTTTCGAGCAGGGCCCGAAATCCTTGCCTTTCTCGAAATCCCTGTCCCGAAACTCACTTCAATAGCCATTCCCTTCAGCCAGGCTTCTTGCCCGGACAGTTCCAGCGGGATGGCCTGACTCCATCCGCTGTGGCATGGATGACGGCGAAATCACCAAAAAGTCAGCGCTTCGTCATGCAGACCCACCCGGGTCGCAGCCAATAATCCACCCCTGGTGCCGGCATGGTGCCAAACCAAGCCACTGATTCATCGGGAGAGAGAATCATGATGACATTGAGAACCTGTATTGTCGCCGTGTCGATCGCGTTGGCGTCGTCGGCTTTCGCCAGCGAATGGACCGGTACAGAATCTGATGACTGGTTCGACCCCGACAACTGGAGCGGCGCGGTGCCGACGGCCAGTACCTTCCAGGTCCGGATCAACACAAACGACCCCCGCTCGCCCGAAATCGACGGCCAGGCCGCTGCAACCGGCAGCAATTTCGGGGTGGGTCACAATAGTATCGGTGAGCTGTCCATTATCAACGCTGGCACGCTGACCTCGGTGTCGGCCATCCTCGGCCACCAGTCGAACGGCAACGGCAGCGTCACCATCAGCGGGGCCGGGTCGGGCTGGCAGATTGCTTCGGGCTTAGAGATTGGTAGATCCGGAATCGGCCATCTCGAGATTGTCGACGGCGGCCTGCTGAACACCACATTCAGCTCGGTCAGCCGCCTTGGCCAGCAAGCAACAGGCAGCGGCAGCGTGACTGTTACGGGGGCCGGAGCACTCTGGGAGCTTCAGGGGCACTTCCAGGTGGGCTCTACCGGATCGGGCGAGATGACCATCAGCGACGGCGGTCAGGTTCTTTATTCCGGAAACGCGAGGGTGGCGCAGGCCGGAAACAGCACCGGCGAATTGACGATTGCCGGGACAGGATCGTTGCTGAGCGGCAATCGTCTGCACGTTGGCAACGGCAGCACCAGCGGCACCACCATGGCCACCGGCGTGTTGCAACTGCTCGATGGTGGAACGCTGGAATTGATCGGCAGCGGTAGCAACGGCAGCGGCAATGGCCTGCTGATTATTGCCTGGAACAGCCGCTCGGAAGGCACCGTGGTGTTCGGCGGCCCGGCCGGTCAGTCGCCGGCGGCGCCGGGACAACTGCTGATCGAATCGGGACTGCACTTCAGCAACGGCACCGGAACCCTGGTTATCAACCACACCGGTTTGCTGGAAATGGATTTCCCGGTCACTGGCCCGGTCAACGGCACCGGCCATATCCAGGCCGAGAACGGCACCAGCCTGTTTGTCGGCGGGGACTTCGATTATTCGGGCAGTCTGGCCATTGATGCCGGGGCCACGTTTGGCGCTGCCGGTACGCTAGGCGATGTGGACAATGAAGGCACGCTGGTGGCCAGTCCCGGGAAGTCGGCCACGCTGACCATCGACGGCGACTATTCGCACGGCGACAATGCGGTGCTGGAAATCCAGTTTGCCCCCGGGCCCGTGGTCGATCTTGTTGAGGTCACCGGTGAAGTGACCATTTCCGGCGGCAGTGTCGGCTTCTCCTTTCTGCCGGGCGACTACGGCTCCGAGCCCATTGACGAGCTTTACCCGGTTCTGACTGCGGCGGGCGGCATCACCGGAACTTTCGGCGCACTGGATACCAGCAATCCGGCCGCCTTCCAGCTCATTCATGACGGCGATACCGTTTACCTGCAGGTCTTCGACCGGCTGTTCCAGGATCGCTACCAGCCATAGCCTCCGGGAGGTGTGAGAATCGTCGCGGGCGCAGATGTTGCGGCGCCTGCACCAGCGCCCGCAGGGTACACCACCCCTAATCGATACAGCCAGAGCCCCCTGGATGTGCCGGGACAAGGCGCAGCGCGCCAGGAATGGCCTACTCCTCGAACCGATCGAAGAAGAGGGTCTTGGCGTCTATTCCCAGTGCCTCTCCGAGCTGACCCCACTTTTGCTCATGGAACTGGAACAGCGGTCCGGGATCGCCACCCATCCGAATCACCACCAGCCCCTCGGAGGGTACGATGCTGAGTATCTGGCCATTGAGACCGATCGCCGAGTACATATCATCAGGAGCGGATGCCACCAATGGGCCGGGAAGAGAAATTGCGAATTGGGGTGGGATGAAGGAATCCTGGCCATTGAGCCACCACAAGTAACCATACGACGGATTGAGGCTCTGGGAAGGATTGACCATGTCGTCGAAAAACGTGCTCGACAACGGTGACTCCGCACCATCCCAGGAGGCACCTTGACTGATGAACAATCCGAAACGGGCCATATCCAGGGGCCTGCTGAAGACAACCCGATTGAACTCTGAAAGCGCGCCGCCGGCATAGAATGCGTTGAAGCCGGGTATAGCAGTCGCGGCATCATTCAGAAAATCATTGAGATCTTGCTCTGAAGCAGCTTCAATGACGTGGGTCAGGAGCGTGTAGGGCGCATTGTGGTAGTACCACTGCTCTCCAGCATCCTCGCGAAATTCCAGGCACTCGGGAAGCGTACATTGCTGATCGTCTACCTGATAGTCAATCCCGGTCGTCATGGTCAGCTGATGCCATATGGAGATCGCATCTTCCTGTTCGCCAGGGAATGAAGTCCATCCGGTTCCCAGGTAATCGGAAACGCGACTATCAATGTTCAGCGAATCGAGTTTTTCCAATACCCCAATCAGGAAGGCAGTGACGGTTTTTCCGGCTGAAGCCCAGTACCAGTTGCTCTCTCTCTCGAAGTCGCCGAAATACTCTTCAACCGCAATGCGACCATCTTTCAGAATGATGAATGCCCGCGTATCTCTTTCACCCAGCCACACAACGAGATCATCCAGGGCGTCAGTGTCCCAGCCAAGATCTTCCGGATCACTGGTCGCCCAGCCAGAGTTCTCCGCGGGTGGAAAATAGGCGTTACCCACTTGAGCGACGCCCGAAAAGATGATTAGAGACAGGACGAAAAGTCGTTTGGTCAGTTTCTGCATGGCTTCAATTACTTCGCGAAAGTGGTCCCGGTTCCCGCCCTCTGGGCTAAACCCACAAATCTCGGCCAGTGCCTCCAGCAGCGTGGACTTGCCGCTACCATTCTCACCAACGAAGAACGTTACTGGCGAGGGAAAGTCCAGCTCTATCCCATGCCGAAATGCAGCAATTTAAACCTCCCTCATTCATGACGCCTTCTACTGCAACGCCCCCAGGCCCGCATCTGCTGACTTTCGCTCGGTCACGGGTCCTCACCGTACAGGTGAGTACGCTTCCGGCCCGCTCGGTCGCGAAAGTCACCATCTACGCGGTCTGGAGACGTTTCGTATCGAACACGTCATGAGTAAGGGAGGTTAAAAGGAAACTCAGAACCGGACATCTTTTCCGGTTCACTACGAATGCTTCGCAGGTAGGGTGCGCCGAAATTCGAGGCAGTTTTACGCGAAGAGCTTCGGGAAACCATTAGTCATGTCCAGTCCGGCATTTGCTTCAGTATAGATGGCGCGCAGGAAATCGTCCGGCGTGATCGGAGAAGATGCGCCTGGCCCGATCAGAGCCGGGTCAGGGCAAAACTCAGCAGCCATCGATTGCCGCGCTCGATCCTGGAAACGCTGTGCTGGTAGAGGTCTGGCCGGAACAGGATGATGCGCCCGAACCAGTTGAACACGTTGCGCTCACAGCGAAACTCACCACCGGCAGCAGGCTTGACCAGGACAAGATTGAGCTTGTAGAGCCGGCCCTCGGACACCATGTCGACATGCGGCACGATCTGGTGGCCGGCCGAGTACCGGACCAGGTAAATGCTCAAGCGTCGAGACTGGAACAGAACCCGATTTTTCACCTTTCCCGTCATGGCGTAATCAAAAGAACAGCAAGCAACGCGTCTCCAGGCTTTCACGCGGCGCCGCACCTGCTGGCGCGCGCGGATCCTTGCACGACGAATGCGGGGTAAAGCGCGTGCGCCCATTGACGGCTGAGTCATAGGTCTTGAACACCAGTACCTCGTCGTGCACCGGTCACGGTTGGTCGGACCGGTCATGCTGGCACCCCCAAGGGTAAAGGTCCATTGCCGGCATGGCAATGCGGCCCGGGTTCAGGCAGTTTGCTGAGAGAGGAAGACTTTGCGTCGCCACGACCGCGTCAGGTTCATTCCCGCTCAGATACTGGTAGCATGAAAGCCGAATGGCCGCGATGACAACCCGAATGATCACGCCCAGCTGCAAGCCTGTCTTTTCGATGAAGCTTAGCGATTCGATCGCTATCTTGCTTGCGCTGGTGATCTTCAGCCCATGCCTTGCGCT
>RECK01000157.1 GCA_007694055.1 Wenzhouxiangella sp. | reverse complement strand
GACCGATCTGCGGCCTCTCCGACCAAAACGCGCTCCGCGCAGAGTTATTCAGAGGCTCCCCAGGTCCCTTGTATTCGATCAGTTGCCGCTGGCGACCGCGGTAGCGATCCAGGCGCCAGCGCATCTGCCCCCAGAAGATCGGGACTTGCTGGAGATGGGAATGCAGGGCATAGGCCAGCAAGGTGCCCGGGGACGCTTTTTTCCAGCGCGCCCGCCAGGCACTGCGCAGAACCAGGATCAGGGCCAGGCCTGCCAGGGCGAGCATCAGCCACCAGGTCGCGCTCAATAGCGCAGCCAGCAGGACCACCCCGCCGGCGGCGAAGATTGCCATGCGGCGCGCATTGCGCCGGCATTCGTCCTGCCACAGGCCGACCGGGCTGTCAGCGAGGCGATGGGCAACATCGGCGTAGGCATGGCCGGCGCGCTCGGCCCGGCGCCAGTACTGGCCGAAACGGGTCATGGCCAGGTCATGCCCGGTCATCGCGCAATCGATGTGGCGAATACGCCAGCCGCGGGCGCGCAGGCGGGCACACAGTTCGGGCTCTTCGCCGGCAATCAGGGCATCGTCATAGCCATGTTCCGTTTCCAGGGCCTGGCGCCGAAACAGTGCATCGCCGCCGCAGAACTCGCTGTCACCCGGCGGGTAGATCCAGTCCAGGTCCAGCGTGCGGTTGTAGATCGATGCGCTAGTGGCGATCTCGCGCCGATGGCCCCAGACCGCGGCAATGGTCGGGTCGGTGGCCATCTCCTGGCAGGCTTGCGGCAGAAAGTTGCGTTCAAGCAGGGTGTCGCCGTCGAGGAACAGCACGTACTGGCCGCGGGCGGCGCGCCAGCCGGCGTTGCGGCCAATGGCGGCCGCCGGACGCGGCGGATCGACGTGCAAGACCCGGGCACCCAGCGAGGCGGCCCGCTCCGGGCTGCCGTCGCTGGATGCCGAGTCGACGTAGATCAGTTCCATGCTCAGGCCGCCGGTATCGGCAGCCTGCACCGAGCGCAGGCAGTTTTCCAGGCGCCGGCCTTCGTTGCGGCCGATAACGACGACCGACAGGTCGGGTTGGTGGGACATGGTCAGCGTCTCCTGTCAGGCCAGCAGGCTGGCGTATTGGGCCAGACCGCGGGCGGGCGCGAAGCGGGTTTTCATGGCGTGCCTGGCCGATTCGATCACCTCGTGCAGTCGGGCTGGTGCCATGGCTTTCAATTCGACCAGGCGGTTGGCCAGTCCACCGCTGCAGTTGGCCGGGAAGTGGAATCCGGTGTGACCGTCGGTCACCAGGGAGCCGGCGCCGCCGGCATTCGGGACCAGTACCGGGATGCCACTGGTCATGGCCTCGAGTATGGCCAGGCCAAACGGCTCCTCGGCGCAGGTGTGCAGGAGCAGGTCGAAGTCCGCCAGGCGGTCGGCAGCATCTGGCTGAAACCCGTGCAGTACCAGGTTGGGCATGGCCTGGCTGCGGGCCCGCAGGGATTCGTATTCACTGCCCTGGCCGAAGATCTCGAACTGGATGCCACGCAGCTCGGGCTCGCGTTCGATGGCCTCGATCAGCAGGTGGACGCGCTTGATTGGATCGAGGCGCGAGATCATGGCGACGCGCCGGATCGGGGTGATGCTTGCCGGATCGCGGCGGCGGTCTGGCGGGTTGGGCAGAAAGTTTTCGACGACCGTGATGCGCTGGTCGCGACAGCCGTGGGCCAGCAGCCGTTCGCGGACGAAACCGGACACGGCGACCAGGGTGATCGGCAATCGATCCAGGAGCGCCTTGCGGCCGTAGGACAGGCGCTCGTCGGTGCCGCCGTGAACCACGTGCACGTGGCGTATCCGGCAGCGCCGCGTCCAGGCCAGGGCCTGGGCGATCAGGGAATGGCTGACACCGGTCGCAACCAGGTTCAGTTGGCGATGAGCCTTGAGCTCGTGGAGCAGGCAGCGGGACAGCCGGGCCGGTGAGCTGAACGGGCGGCTGGCCAGGCCCAGGCGCGCGGCTTCGGCGTGCACGGGCCCGGGTGGCGCCAGCAGCATGCCGCGGCCTTGCTGCTTGAGGCCGGTCATGGTGGCCAGGGCCATACGCTCGGTGCCGTAGAGGTTGCCGCTGTGGAGAATGTAGATGATCGCTTGCATAGCCGTTGGTCGAATGGTTTTGACCATTTGACCAGCGCGGGTGGCCGCGACTGTGATCGGAATGCAAACTTCTGCCGGGATGGCTCAGTCCGGTGCGGGCGTGTTGGCGGCGGGCAGTTCAAACCAGAATGTCGCGCCCTGGCCGGGACGTGACTCGATACCAATGCGTCCGTCCATCTGGTCGATCAGCGCGCGCGAGATGGCCAGGCCCAGCCCGGTTCCACCCTGGCTGCGCGTGTCGCTGGCATCGGCCTGGGTGAACGGCTCGAACAGGCCGGCCTGCAGGGTCGGGTCAATGCCCGGTCCGTGGTCGATGACTTCGATCCGGACCTTCGCTGCGGACTGCCGACAGCCGATTTTTACCGCGCCGCCCGGTGGTGAAAACTTGATGGCGTTGGACAGCAGGTTGCTCAGCACCTGTTCAAGGCGGTGCCGGTCGGCGCAAACCTGCCCGCCTTCCGGGTCGCTGTCGACAAGCAGCCGAACCTCGCGCTGGTCGGCCAGCGGGGCATGTTCGCGGGCCGACTGGGTGATCAGTTCGACGACATCGATCGTCTCGGCGGCGAACACCATCTTGCCGGCAAGCAGTTTTTCCATGTCGAGCAAATCGTCGATCAGCTGGCGCAGACGCTGGCTGTTCTTTCCGGCCACGGCGACCAGCTCGCGCGCCCTGGGCGGCAGGTCGCCGGCTGCACCGCCGTCGAGCAGGCCGATCGCACCGACAATGGATGTCAGCGGCGTGCGCAGCTCATGGCTGACGGTGGCGGTGAATTCGCGTTTGAGCCGCTCGGCCTGGCGCAGCTTGGTGACATCGATGATGGTCCCGGTCAGTTGGTAAGTGTGATTGGCCGCGTTGTCATACCAGCGTTTTCCCGGGTGGCCCGGCGGCACGGCGGACGAGGCCGGCGGTGTCGTTGCGCGGGCGCTTTGTAGTCGTACAACGACATCCTTCCAGTGCCCGTGTGCGGTTTGCAAACGCAGCTCCAGGCGCTCGTTTGACTCGCCATCCCGGGCCTCGGCCAGTCCGCGCTCGAGCCGGGGCCGGTCAGAAAGGGCCATGAATTCGCTCAGCGGGTGACCCAGCGCCTGGGTAATGGTCATGCCGGTGAGTGTCTGCCAGGCCGGGTTGAGAAAGGTAAGGCGGCCTTCGCCATCTGCCTGGAAAATGACTTCGCCGATGGTTTCCAGTACCGTTCGAAGCCGCAGCTCCCGCTCCGCGGCCAGGGCCTTGAGCTGTTCGACTTTCTCGTGCCGCAGCGACGCGCTGCAGGCGTTGGCCAGGCGCTTGAAAATCGGCCGGATCGCGGCGACGACAATCGGGTCTATCGGGTCACCTTGTCGAATCAGGGCGCAGAATCCGACCGAATCCAAGGGCATCAACAGCAGTTGCCGGTCTTCGCCGATGGCCAGCGAGCGAGGCTGGTCGGCGGCAACGGCAAACTGATTGGCCACCTCGACGAAGCGGGCATCTTCCCGCCATACCGATGTTTCCCTGGCCGGGTAGCTGAAACAATGCGCAGGCGGTTGATCGGGATCTCCGCGCAGCCAGACATGGGCCGCGCGACAACCCAGTGCTTTCAGCGCCGGTGGAAAAAAGCTGCGCAGCATGGGCACCAGCTGCAATTCCTTGCCGACCAGCATGGCCAGCTCGTACTGCAGGTTGATCAGCTGGCTGGTCTTGTCGTTGGTCAGGCTCATTGCAGTCAGGCTGACATGTCATCGCGAGGCGTCGAGCCGGACCACAGTGGCGCCTGGATTTGGTCGCTTTCCCAGCGATCGAACCATTCCGGTATGGCTTCGGCCGGCATGGCAGCGGCTATTGCGTAGCCCTGGGCCAGGTCGCAGCCCATCGTTTCGAGCAAGCATAGATGCTCAGCCGTCTCCGGGCCTTCCGCGATCACTTCCAGTTCAAACACCCGGGCCAGCTCGATCGCACTCTGCACGATGCTGCGATCGCCCCGATCATCGAGCATGTTGGCGACAAAGCTGCGGTCGATCTTCAGAATATCGACTGGCAGCTGGCGCAGGCGTGACAGGGAGGAGTAGCCGGTGCCGAAGTCGTCCAGTGCGATACGGAAGTGTCTTTCGCGACAGCGGTTAAGGGCAGCGGCGACCTGTCCCAGGTCGCGCATGGCGATGCTTTCGAGGATCTCGAAGACCAGTTGGGATGGCTCAACGCCGGGGTGCCGATCGAGCAGTTCGGAAACCCGATCGATGAAGTCCTGCTGGAGCAAATGGTGCCCGGTCAGGTTGACGCTGACCCGGCAGCGGCGCCATGTTTCGTTCCAGCGCTGAATTTGGGCCACGGCCAATTCGAAAACTTTCTCGCCGAAGCGGCGTTCCAGTTGTTCGCCTTCCAGGCTTTCCAGGAAAGCAACCGGCGTGAGCAGCCCGCGTTCGGGATGTTGCCAGCGAACCAGTGCTTCCAGGCCGATCAGTTGACTGTCTCGAAGGCGAACTATGGGTTGATAGACCAGCCTGAATTCGTTGTTGGCAAGGCCGGAATCCAGCGCTCGGCGGCGCTTGCCGCTTTCCTCTGCTTCCTGTTGCATGCGGGCGTCGAACAGGCGAAAGCAATTGCGTCCTTCGCTTTTGGCCTGGTACATCGCCAGGTCGGCATGGCGAAGCAGCGTATCGGGGTCGTCACCGTCGCGCGGATAGAAGGCTACGCCCATACTGGCCGAAATGGCATGTTCCTTGCCCTTCAGCGGCATCGCGCGAGTTAATCCCGCCAGGATGGAGCTGAGGCGGTCCATCAGTGCTTCGGTCTGGTCGACACTCTCAAGCAACAGTACGAACTCGTCACCGCCAAGGCGGGCGACGACGTCACCTTCCCGGACCATTTCGCTCAGGCAGTTTCCTGCTGCAATCAGTACCTGATCGCCAACATGGTGGCCAAAGTGATCGTTGATGGGCTTGAATCGATCCAGGTCGATGTAGCAAATGGCGAATGTCTGACCGGACCGTCGCGCCCGCCCGCTAGCCTGGCGCAGGTGTGAATGCAAAAGGTGTCTGTTGGGTAGCCCGGTCAGCATGTCGTGATTGGCAGCGTGAGCCAGAGCCGTTTCGTGACGCTTGCGTTCGGTCAGGTCGATGTCAACGCTGAACAGTTCGGTTGGAAGGCCGGGGCGGTGCATGACCAGGTGGCTGGAGTGGACCGGGATGTGGCGTCCATCCTTCCCCATCATCATGGTTTCGCCGCCCTTGACGTCGCCGCCCCGGGCGACCGCCTCCAGGGCGCTGTGGACGCGTTGTCGCAGTTCCGGAGGGATGATCAGATCCAGCAAGTTTGCGCCAATCGCTTCCTCGCGTTTGTATCCGTACAAGTTCTCGGATGCCTGGTTCCAGTAGTTCAAGGTCCCGTCGAGCAAGTAACCCTTGACGGCCACGGTCGGTAGTTCGTCAAGCAGGTACTGCAGGCGACGCTCGCTGGTTTCGGCCCGATACTGAAGGTTCTCGGTCTTTTCATGTTGCAGAGAAGCGCGGACTGCATTGCCCAGGCGCCTGAAGATCGGAGCAAGTGCGGCGATGGTGTTGGGCTCTATGCCCTTGCCCTTGCCAATCAAGACGCAAAAACCGATGTCCCCAAGTGGCAGCCTGAGAGCGTGGTGATCCGGTCCCAGTTGCAGGATGGCGGTTTGGCCCGTGTCTTCGGCCAGACGACTCGCGATCCGGGCATAGGCGGGATCCTGCTGCCAGACTGACTTGTCCCGGGACGGATAGCTGAATCGCAATCGTGCTGCGCCATCCGCTTGATCCTTCAGCCACAGATGGGCTGCCTTGCAACCCAATGCCTTCAGCGCGGGTGGAAAGAACTGACGCAGCATGGGATTGAGCCGCAAAGTCCCGCCGACCAGCATGGCCAGCTCGTACTGCAGGTTGATCAGCTGGCTGGTCTTGTCGCTATGCGCTGGCATCCGGATTCAGTCCGACGGGGCCGCAAGCACGCTGGTCTTGTTGTAGAACTCCAGGCAGGTGCCGCCGCCGTTGGCCACCTCGCCCAGGGTGAGCATGCCGAACACGGGACGGTCACCCAGCCCGGACTGGATGGCCGCCAGTTCGCGGGCGAAGTCGTCTTCGAGGAACAGGACGCGGCTGATGCAGTCGGCCAGGATGGCCGGGGCCTGGCCAGGGGGGATGTTCCGGGCGCCGCGGCCGGCCGCGGCAATCAGCTTCTCCGGATCACCCTTGAGCAGGTAAACCATGCTGTTGGCCGGAACCTCGCCGACGCAGTTGAGGTCGTTGCCGGTCCGGCTGATCGGGTCGCGGACCAGGATATGGCCATCCGGTTTTTCCAGGCCAAAGGGATAAGCCTTGGCGATGGCGAAGAAGTTGTCCTGTTCAAAGCGCTGGCCGCTGCTGGGCTCGACGTGTTCGCGGTAGACCTCGAAGGCGGGTCTGAAGTCGAGCGCATGGATGACGTTGCGCGTTGCATCGGTGACGACAAAGGGGCCGGCCAGTTTCTCCCAGCCGTGTTCCACGCCCAGTTCGTAGTGTCCGGGCAGAATGGTCAACTGGGCATGGTCGGCCAGCATGCCCTGGTTGGAGAACAGGCATGGGCGCGGCTCGAAGCTGAGGCTGCCGGCCCCGCCACCGAAGTAGACCGTGTCGCTGCCGAGGTGGTCGTAGACAACATCAAGCAGCTCGCCGATACGGCTGGCCAGCCCGTCCAGCAGGAACAGCACGCTGTCCGGGGGCTCATCGTCGCCGAGCTGCTCGGCAACCTGCTCATGGAAATCGGTTTCCGGGTCCGACAGGCCAGCGATCGTGATGGCTCGGACCGGTTCACTGAGTGCGATGACAAGGTAGCCGCGCTCTACGTTGCGCCCTGCGTGGATCAGCTGGGGAAACACCCCGCCGAAAACCGGGACCGGCAGTGAGCGCAGCCAGGGGTCGAAGCTGTCCGGACTGCAGCCGTTGGCGTCGCAGGCCAACAGCATCAACGCCTGGGCATCTTCTGCGAGTGCCTGATCGACGAGCTGCTTGAGTGACTCCAGCCCGATCTGCTGGGTGAAGTGAATTCGGGTCATGGACATGCTTTCATCCCTTGCCTGTCATTGTTGGCTTTCATTGTTGGCTTTCATTTCTGGTTTTCATTTTTCGACAGTCATGCGGTCTGGCTGGATCATGGCCGAATCCGCCCGGGGTAGCTCGAACCAGAAACAGGCGCCTTGATCCGGGCTGCAGTCCAGCCCGATGCGGCCATTCATTTGTTCAAGCATCTCACGCGTGATGGCCAGGCCCAGGCCGGTGCCGTTGTTGTTGACCGGGTCGGATGAATTGCCCTGGGCGAAGGGCTGAAACAATCGTTCTCTAAAGGCTTCGTCCACGCCCGGTCCCTGATCGACGACCTCGATGCGTACGCAGGGGCCGCTGATACGGGCGTGGATGGTGACCAGGCCCTGGTCGGGCGAGTGCTTGACGGCGTTCGACAGCAGGTTGCTCATGACCTGCTGGAAGCGGTTCGGGTCGGTCACGATCACGGTGTCTGGGCAATCATCGACGCGGTTCAGGCGCACGGCGCGATCGACCGCATAGGTCTGGTGCGCCTCGATGGCTCGTTCAAGCAGTGGCAGCAGCGGCTGGGGGGAAAGTTCGAATCTCATCTGGCCGGCCAGCAGTTTCTCCATGTCCAGCACATCGTCGATCAGCCGCCGCAGTCGTTGGCTGTTCTTGCGGGCAATGCCAATCAGGCGCCGGGCCGAGTCGTTCAATTGGCTGACCGCGCCTTCATCCAGCAGGTCAAGCGCGCCGGTCAGTGAGGTCAGCGGCGTGCGCAGTTCGTGGCTGATGGTGACGGTCAGTTCGCGCTTGAGCTGCTCGACGGCCTTGATCTTGCCGATATCGCTCTGGATGGCCATGTAGCCATCAAGCGCACCGTGCGCGTCCAGCAGCGGGTTGCAGGTGATGTGAACCCAGACGGGGTGGCCGTCCTTGCGATAGTTGAGCACCTCGACATCGAAACCCAGGCCCTGGGCCAGCTGCTTGCGCATTTCGCCGACGGTGGCAAGGCTGGTTTTCGGGCCTTGCAGCAGTTGTCCGGGTGACTGGCCGCGTGCCTCATGAAGGCTGAATCCGGTCATGCGGGTGAAGCCTTCGTTGACCCAGGTGATGCGGCTGTTGCGATCGGTGATGATGACCGAGTTGGTGGTTTGCCGGGCCACCGAGGCCAGCTTGTGCCGGTCTATGGTCGAGAATTCATCGGCCACGCAGTCGGCCAGGTCGCGCAGGCACAGTCGCTCGCGCTCGGTCAGCCGACGTGGCTGCTGGTCCAACAGGCACAGGGTGCCGAGGGCGTGACCAGCATGGTCGTGGATGGGGGCCCCGGCGTAGAAGCGGATGCCCGGTTCACCGGTAACCAGCGGGTTATCGGCAAAGCGCGGATCGGCATGGGCATCTGCCACCTCGAAAAGATCCCGTCCAAGAATGGCATGGCCGCAAAAGGAAACCGAGCGCGAGGTTTCGCAGATGTCCAGGCCTTGCCTGGACTTGAACCATTGCCGTTCGCGGTCGACCAGTGAGATCAGCGCGATCGGTACGTTGAAGATACGTTGTGCCAGCCGGGTCAGCCGATCGAAGCGTTCCTCTGCCGGACTGTCAAGCAGCCCGCTGGTTTGCAGGGCGCGCAGACGATCATCTTCGTTGGCGGGTTCAGGGGCTGGCTGCATGGATGACCCTCAACTTGATTGCAGTTTTTCGAAAATCAGCGTTAGCCGGTTGTGCCCGGCATGATGGTGGTATTGGCAGTCATCGCACAATTGCTTGATCAGCGCCAGGCCGTAGCCGGATTCCTGCATGCCTGCCGGGTCGGGCAGTTCTCCGGCTTCTGGCGGTGCGCGATCAGGCCCATCATAGTAAAGCACGATGCGGATGCGTTCGGTCTCATGGTGGCAGCTCAGCTGCACGACCCTGGAGGTGAGCGCGCCATGCCGAACCGCATTGCTGAAAGCCTCCACGCAGGCCAGAACCAGGCGATCCAGCCGATCGCCTTTCAGGTCGGGCAATGCCTGCTCGGCAAGGAAGGATCGCAGTTGGGCAATGGAATCCAGGCCGGCCGGCAGTTCGACATGGCGTTCAGCGCCGGTCGGGTTGTGCACGATGATCAGGGTGCGATCGTCTGTCGGTGCCTGGCCTTCGGCAAAGGCTTCGACTGCGGCCATGACTGCGGCCGTGAGCGCGGCGGGATTGGGGTCGATCGCCTGTTGGCGGGCAAGTAGCTGCTGCAGGCCGGGTTCGCCCAGCAGGCTGCCGTCGGCTGCCCGCGTTTCGGTCAGTCCGTCTGAGTAGAGCACGGCCAGGCTGCCCGGTGGCCAGTTCGTGACGGTCTCGCTATAGCATTCTTCGGCCAGGGTGCCCAGCGGTGGATGCCGGTTGCCGGCAAGCCTCGAGCGGCCTGCGTCGCAAAGCAGGATTTCCGGGTGACCGCAGCCCACGCTGGTCATGGTCCCGGCTGCCTGGTCGAAGCGGGCATAGGCCAGGGTAACGAAGCATTCCAGGTCGATCAGGCGCTGGCTGAGTTGTTGGTGCAGTGCGCCGACAATGTCCGCCGGCCCGGGCGCCTGGCCGTGACCGCGGGCGCGCAGTTCGAGCAGGCACTGGTGCAAGGCCATCTTGCAGGCGGCCCCGACCAGTGCCGCCGACACGCCTTTGCCCATGACATCCCCGATCAGCACATCGAACACGCCCGGCTGGAGTTCGACCAGGGCATGGAAATCGCCGGCCACCCCGGCGGCTGCCTGGAAACGCGAGGCCAGTGGCACGCCGCCCACGACCCAGGGTATCGGCGGTACCAGCAGGTTGTCCTGGATCTGGCCGGCCAGCCGCATTTCGCGGTCATGCGCCTTGACCAGCGCCTGCTCGCCGAGCTTGCGCTCGGTGATGTCGCTGCGAATGACCATGTAGCGGTAGGGCTGGCCAGCGCGATCGAGGAACGGCACCAGCGTGGCATTGAACCAGCGCGCCTGCTTGCCGCGGCCGGGGGCACGATATTCGCCTTGCCAGACCCGACCCTGGCGCAGCTGGTCCATGATTTGTTCGTCGAACTCCGGCGGTGCCATGCCGGGGCGCTGTTCGCTCAGGTGGGCGCCGATCAGCTCGGTGCGCTCGAAACCGGTCAGGTGGGCATACCGTGCCGAGGTTTCATAAACCGTGCCCGTGGCGTCGGCCATGCTGATGATGGCATGGTGTTCCAGGGCCTGGTACTGGCGGCTATGCTCATAGCGGTAGCGGGCCGCCTCATCAATGGTCTGGCGCACGCTGCGAGCCCTGTTGCACAAGGTCGACAGCATCAGGCCAAATTCGCCGGCTGAGCCGTCGGCATCGAAAACAGAAGAGCAGCCGGCCTGCCACAGCGCGCGGCGCCGCTGGCTTGCAGGCGTGTCGATGCCGATGATCGGGACGTGGTTGGCCGAGGGGTGGTCGCGAACCAGTGCGATCAGCGCGCCGGCCTCGCTTTCGTCCCGGTCGGAGAGATCCAGCACGATGGCATCCGGACGACCTTCGGTCAGGCGGTCAAAGAGCTGCCCTGCCTGCTGACAATGCCTGGTGGCCAGGCGCGGCTTTTGCAGACTCTGGAGCCTGGTAACCCAGTCCGCCCCGGGCGCGTCGCCGGCCTGCAACAGCAGCACATTCAGGGCCTCCTCGCCGTCGGCCGACAATGCCGCATCGATATGACGAGACAGGGCCTGGGGAGAAATGGGCTTGGTCAGGACCCGCGTTGCCCCTGAGTGATAGGCCAACAGGCCGCGCTCGACCGAGTGACTGGCCGACAGCACGATGATCGGGGTGGTTGTGAGCGGGCCCGGCTTCAGTTGCTTGAGTATGTCCAGCCCGGCCTGGTCGTCGCCGTCGAACTGCAGGCCCATCAAGACAAGCGCCGGTGCACGTCCTGCGGCGCATGCCGCCTCAAGCGCGCTGGCCCGGGTGTAAGTGTCCACCTGGTAGCCGGCATCGGACAAGAGCGCGCTTTGTGCGGCCATTTCCTCAGGGTCCTGGAACAGCAGGGCAATGCGGCAGGGCTTGAGGCCGAGCGATGACTGCGGCACCGGCTGTGGCGACTGGTGGGTAATCAGCCCGGCCAGGTGATCCAGTGCGCGGTCCAGTTCGCTGTCGGCAGCCTCAGCCGCCGCCAGCCGTTCCAGCTCGGCGGCAGCGCGGGCCAGCTGTTCCATGTCATGCAGTCCGGCCGCACCAACCAGGCTGTGGGCCAGACGCTTGATTTCGTTCAGTGCCGACTCGCGAGTCTCGTCCAGGCCGCCACGCTGCGCGCGCATCTGTTCCAGGCGTTCGGGCAGACGCGCAATGAAACGTTCGCGCAAGGCGAGAAAGGCGGTGGGCAGATTCATCCGGATCGGTCTCGTGATTGCTGGGTCCCTGGTGCGCGGGTCACGCCCGGTTTCGCGCCTTGCGGTGGCTGGCCCCGGGAGCGCATTCAGTTGCCACCGCTGGCGGCCAGCCCGAAGGCCATGAACGACAGTCCAGGCAGCAGCTGACGCATGACGTAACCGGCCTGGGCGATACCGCGGCGTTCGACGTAGATCACATCCCCTTCCTCCAGGCTGAAATTCAGGCGGCGCTGACCCAGCACCAACCCCTCAAGCGGGGTCGCGCTGCGGGCCTGCTGTTCAGGACGATACAACATGATGCGGTTTGGATTGGCGTCTTCGGTGGGTCCGCCGGCCTGGGCCAGGACATCGAGCAGGGCCATGTCGGGGGTCAGGCGGTAAGCGCCCGGGCGATGAACGGCGCCCATGATGTAGACCATGGTGTCGGACGAGTCGGGGATGTAGACCAGGTCGCCGGGCTGGAGGCGGATGTTGTAGGCCGGGTTGACCCGGTTGAGCAGCTGGCGCAAATCGACCCAGGCTACCTGCTCACGACCGCGGAAAATGGCCGCGCGAGTCAGGGTGGCTTCCTTGTCGATCACCGGCAGCGAGCCAGCCTTGGCCAGGGCCTCGAGCAGGGTTGGCTGCTCATCGAACTGGATCGTGCCCGGGTTCTGAACCCGGCCCAGTACGGTCACCCGGTTGGCGGTGTACTGGTCGATCCTGAGCACCACCGAGGGCCGCAGGTAGTAGTCGCTCAGTGCCTGGTGAATCTGTCCGGCGGCTTCCTCGCGGGTGACTTCGGCGATGCGGATGGGACCGGTCAGCGGCAGGCTGATCTGGCCGTCCGGGCCCACCACGTGCGAGCCGCTGACCTCGGGTCGGCCCCAGACTTCAACGGTGAGCTGGTCGCCGGCACCGAGCCGGTAGACCGGGTCAGCCGGCGCCTCGAACAGGGCCAGCGCCGCCGGGTCCAGGTAGTCGATGCTTTCGCTCTTGTCGGCCGGCTCGAATATTTCCCCGGCATTGGGCGTGGTGTCGACAGGCAGCGTGGCGGCGCAGCCGGCGAGCAGGATTCCGAGGCCGAGAGCCAGAACAAGTCTTGCGGGCATGAAGACAACCGATCATTGGGACGAGCCGCCATTGAACAGCAATGCCTGTCGGCAATAGTGACAGAAGTGCAAATTCCCTGGTGGCCCGGTAGATCAGTCACGGGCCAGGCCGGCCAACGCGGCCCTGGCCTGGGCGTGAACGGCCAGCAGCAGGCCGCCGCCGGATTCCGGTTGATCGGGATGCGGAGGGCGGATGGTATCCAGCTCGGCCCAGCGTCGGGCCAGGTACGCCCACCACAGGGCCGAGGCTGACGACGCGGGCAGGTCCAGGGCATGCAGGTAGCGTTGCAGGCAGGCGGTGGCGAGGCGGGCCGGGGCCCGGGCCGAGCCGAGCAGGTAGAGCAGGTCGCCGGCGGCGATGCCGGTAAAGGTCGATGAGCCCCAGTCCAGTACTTTGAAGTTCCTGCCGTTGCTGGTGAGCAGGCGCAGGTTGTAAATGCCGAGGTCGCCGTGCTCGAAAACGGTGGGCAGCGTGGAACGGCGCTGCAGCCAGTTCAGCGATTGCCCGGCCTCCTGTTGCAAGGTGCCGGGGAGGATGTTGCGGTCGATCAGCTGTTGCAGTGGTTGAAGGTGGCAGGCGCTTTCGATTTCGTGGCCTGCTGCCTGCCGGGTTCGTGTCGCAACCTGGATCAGCCAGTCGGTCAGTGCATGGCACAGACCGGCGCGGCCCTGGAATCGCCAGCGCAGGCCCCGGAAAGGCTGTGTGGACACGAACTCATAGGCCAGGGCGTGACGACCGTCGATGGTGGCCGAAGCGATCGGCGCGATGACCCGCTCGGACAGGGCCGGGCCCAGCGCCTTGATGATCGCGGCGATCTGCCCGGCTTCGTGGGCCAGGTGGTCAGCGCCGCGGTCGCGAGCCAGCTTGACCAGTTGCCGGGGCTGGCCCTTGCCCTTGCCATTGCACTGGAAGGCCAGGATCGGGTTGCCGGGACCGAGTCGGCCGGAGACGATCAGCCATTGGTCCGGCCTGAATGGCCGTGATCCACCCAGGGCGCGATCGGCGCGTGCCAGCAGGCTCTCGCCTCCGGCGCCTTGTGCTTTGCCCCGGGTGTACAGCGCCACCCCTGCTGCCGGCAGCAGCAGCGCGGCCAGTCCGGGTGCTACTCGTCCCAGCGCGGCGCTTGGCGTGCGCTGTGGTAGCAGCCTCAGTGCGCCCAGGGCTGCCTTGTGACCGGCCGGGTTCGCGGGGACCAGGCTGCGGAAGGATGGCCAGCCGGGAAGCGCGTGCCAGCGTCCCAGCGGCAGCAGTTCCCCGCCCGGCACGGGCTGATCGCCGAGCAGGCACAGCAGGCCGCCGGGCTTCAACCAGTTCCCGAGTGCTGGATCGCTGCCAATGGCCAGGTCGTACTGCCCGTTGGCCTGTTGCAGGTCGTGGGCTTCACCGAGATCGTCGATCAGGTGGGTCAGCGAGGGATGATCCTCGATCTGGCCGATCAGTGCCCGCACGCCCGGCCCCAGCGGCAGCAGTGGCTTGTAGTCGGCCAGGCGGTAGTCGCTTTGGATATCCTGTGGTTCCAGGCTCATTGGGTTTGCTCCTGGCGTTGTCGGCCTGGCCAGTGTCGGGTCAGTGGCGCAAGCCGCTGGGCGATGAAGATACGCTCGCCGGGCTCGAGCTGAATGATCCAGGTGATGGTCGTTTGCACGGCGACGTAGGCGCTGCCGCTGACCAGAACAAGGGCCAGGCTGCCCAGGCGGTCATCGGCCACGCCGCCCATCCAGGGTCCGATGGCCAGGACCAGGCCGAAACCGGTCAGGTAGGGAACCAGGCCGGGCACCAGCACCTGCTTCAGGAAATGCCATTGGCCGAGACCGAGGAAGCGATTGGTGCAGGCAAGATACACCAGGGTGCTCAGCACCATGGCCAGGGCCACGGCGATGGTGATGACCCGCACACTGATGCCGTGCATGGCGAAACCGGCTGCCACCAGTACGGCGACCAGGATCAACTGGGTGATCGGATAGATCAGTTCGCGCGCCGGTCGGGCCATGCCGCGGTACACGTTCGAGGCAGCGCCGGTGACCACGTTGAGCTGGAATGGCAGGGTAAAGCAGGCGAGGATGAAAGGGGCCAGGGCGAAGGCCGGGTCTGGCCCCAGCCAGGCTGTCAGCAAGGGCGCGGCAAAGGCTGCCATGAAGCCCATGATGAAGCCGGTGAGCAGGTTGATCTGGCGCGCGCTGGCCAGGTACAGGCGGGCAAATTCTCCGTGCTGTCCGCGCACATGCATCTCGGTGACCGCAGGCAGGTAGGCGGCGTTGATTGAAGAGGGAATGGAGGTGGCCATGACCGGAAACTTCTGGGCCACGTCGAACAGTCCCACGGCCTGGACGTTGATGAACAGGCCGGCGATGAGTTTTTCCACCGAGCGCAGGAACATGCCGAGCAGCCCGGAAATCTGCAGGATGCCACCGAAGCGCAGGTAGAGCCCGAGGTGGTCGCGATTGAACCGCGCCGGCGACAGCCGCAGGCCAGGCAGCTGGCGAAAACAGAACCACACGCTCAGCGAGATCGACAGCGCGTAGCGCAGCGCGAACGCGTAGAGCAGACCCAGTACGCCGATGCCGCCGAGCATGAAGGCAATGACCAGCACGGTTTCAAGCAGGAAGGCGGCGATCCAGATCCGGTTTTGCAGCACGATTTGCTGCAGTCCAGCCAGCACGTAGACAAAAGCGCCCAGGCTGAGGTCGAGCATGAACACCGCCACCGTGCCGTAGATCAGGATGAACGCGGTGGTCTGCAAATGCGCCGGCACCGAGAACCACCCCAGCATGAGTGGCAGGAGGAACCAGAGGGCCACCAGCGCCAGGCTTGCGAACAGGCTGACCAGGACCAGGCCGGTGGAGAGCAGCGCACTGATGCGCTCGGTCCGGCCCTGGGCGTGGTATTCGGCGACGTAGCGCACGTAGACGTTGGACACGCCGAAAGCCCCCATGCCCAGGTAGGCCACCAGGATGAAGGCCAGGGCCCACAGGCCGTATTCCTCGAGGCTGATCGAGGCCAGGATGACCGGGGGCAGGGCGAAGCGGGAGGCCAGGTAGAGCACCTTGGCGCCGATCGAGCTGATCACGTTGCGGCCAAGGCGGCCGTTGCCGGCACTCACTTCGGCCTGGTCTGCGGGGGCGGGTACGGCCGGGTTCATGCCAGGACCCTGCGAAAGCCGTGGCCGGCCGGCACCCGGTGCGCCTGCGCTGCGGCTGCGCTGACCGTTGCCGGTTGACGCAGAAAACCTTCGGCCCAGCCGGCCAGCAGGAACAGCATCGGAATGGCCTGCAGGCCCAGGTAGACCGTGGCCACCGAGATGATATAGACCACGAACAGGCTGGCGAGGGTGAAGCTCAGTGAGCTGCCGGCCGGGTCAGCCATCGGTTCGGCCAGGCCGCGTCGCAGCAGGCGAACCAGCAGGCTGCCGATGATGGCCACGAAAAGGCCCAGGCCGAGCTGGCCGTGCATCAGCAGCAACAGCAGGTAGTAATTGTCGATGGACGGCATGCCGGGGACCTGCGGCCAGGCCGTCAGGCCCCAGCCGAACCAGCGTTTCTCGGCGGCAATGTCGGCGTAGGCGCTCAGCAGCTCCCAGCGGTAAGCCGCCGATTCCTGGGCAACCGTCATGGCGCCGACCCGGCCCACCGACACGTAGTCGAGGAACCATAGCGCAATCGGGATGCCGATCAGCAGGCCGCCGCCGATTACGCCGGCGATGGCGAGGCCGCGGTAGGAGGAGCGTCCGATGATGACCACCAGCATGGCCAGAACGGCGCCGATCCAGGGGCCGCGAACCATGGTCATGATGACGCCGGCGGCCAGCACCAGGCTGAGCAAGGTGCCCTGATCAATGGGCAGCCAGGGGGCCAGGCGGGATCGAGGTGCCCAGGCCCGGCTCCACTGCAGCCAGCGGTTCAGGCGAAAGGCAACCACCATCAGGATGCCGGCCAGGATGGCATGTCCATAGGGGCCGGCAGTGCGGGCAAATCCCCAGCGAAAGGTGGTGATCCAGCCACGCCCGCCCCAGGGGAAGAAGTGATCGAAGATCATGCGCCAGGGCGTGGTGCCAAAGCGAAACTCGTAGACCGAGATCACGGCTACCACGGCCAGCAGAACAACGATTGTTTTGGCAAATCGAATGCGCAGGTCCAGCGGCTCGACCATGGACTTGGCGAACAGGTAGGGCAGCAGGGCCCAGGTGGTCATGTTCCAGGCCAGGTTCTGGCCGTCCTTGTAGCCGCCGGCGAAGTATTCCGACAGGGATGCGGCCAGCACGAAGGCCACGACCAGCAGATCTGTCGGGCTGAAACGGTAGCCTGGTGTCCGGTTCCAGAAAAAGGCCACGGCCGTGCCCAGCGCCGCGGCCTGGCTGAAGGTTGGGCTGGGTACGCCGGGCAGGTCAAGGCGGTAATACTCGGGCAACAGGAACAGCGTGGGCAGGTAAACCAGCAGGAAAGCCGCCTGTGGCGAGCGGCGCATGCCTACCCAGAGGGCGAGGGCGCCGGGAATGAGAATGATGAAGGCCAGCATGTTCAGGCGGGTCCGCACTGGTCGGCGCGACGGCCCCGGTTCCGACGTACCAGCCCGGTCAGGTCGGACATCAGTTCCAGCGGCGCGCGCAACAGGGCGGTCAGGGTAATGCGCAGGGCCTGCACCATTCCGCTGGCGTCGAGCTTGTGTCCGCGCTGGTGCTCCTCGGCCAGGCTGCCGACATAGCCGCCGCCCAGGAAGGGCCGGATGCGGTTGACTACGCTGCCGACCACCGCCGGATCGATGGCCTGGAGCAGGCGACCGGCGCGCTGCAGCTCGCCACGTTGAACGGCTTCGGCTTCGGCGACCAGCAGGACGGCATCACCGGCGCCGGCAATCAGCTCGGCATCGGCGTGGGTGAGCAGTGGTGGCGCATCGACAATGATGAAGCGATGCCGTTCGGGCAGGCTTCGCAGCAGCCCGGGCAGCCGCTCCAGCAACGGTAGCCCCTGGCTGCCCTGTTCCAGGCCCGAGGGCAGGGTAGACATCGCGCTGCCCTCGATCACCGGGGCCTGCTCCAGGTCGCCGGCAAGCCATTGGACCAGCCCGGGCCCAGGGCCATAGACGGCATCGGGCCGATAAGCATTGGCCTCGACGGCCAGGGTCGGATAGCCCAGGGCCTGCAGGGTCTTTGCCAGGCGCCGGACAAGCCAGGTGGTGCCGCCGCCGGGTCGCGCCGAGCTCAGCACGATGATGCGGGTGCCGTTGCGTTCATGGTCGCGAATCAGGCTGCTGGCCAGCCGGCGTAGCTGGTCGGTGGCCAGGCGCTCGTGCGCGGGCGAGTCGGCTTCGATCAGCCAGCCCGTGGGCGCAAAGCCCAGCGCCCGGTGCGCGTCGGCCACGGTGCGAATGCGCGGGTTGAGGAAGTCAATCGCCATGGGCAGGGCCAGGCTGATGCCCATGGCCGCGATCAGCAGCAGGGCGAGGAGACGCTTCTTGCCCGTCCCGGTCGGGTACAGCGGTGGCAGGGCCGTGGTGACCAGGCGGGAAAACCCGGGCGAGGTTTCTTCGG
Organism: Wenzhouxiangella sp.; assembly: GCA_007694055.1. Classification (GTDB taxonomy): domain Bacteria; phylum Pseudomonadota; class Gammaproteobacteria; order Xanthomonadales; family Wenzhouxiangellaceae; genus Wenzhouxiangella. Next base: position 16,230 of record RECK01000157.1, on the reverse strand, counting down.
CGGCGAAGAAGTTGAGGCGATCGCGGACCTGGTCCAGTTCCGACCACAGCAGGCCGAGATGGTGATTGAGGCTGACGGCCTGGTTGAACTGTTCTGCATAGCGGGCGGCGCGAGTATCGAATTCGGCCAGCATCTCGGCCAGTTGCTGTTCGACGCTGCGGGCTTGCAGGGTACTGGCCCGGTGGCGCTGCTCCATGCCGGCGATCAAGTGGTTGCGCAGGGTTTGCTCGCGTGACTCGATTTCCGCATCGATCGCGGCGAGCTCGTCTTCGGCATCCAGGCGGGCCGGGTGATTGGGCGCCATGCCGGCGGTGTTGCTGAGAAGCTCGGCACGACGCTGATTGAGGCTGGCCTTGAGGCTGTTGAGACCGGGGTCGGTCAGGATGCTTTCCTGGATGGAGCGCAGTTCGGTATCGCTTTCCCGCTGTTCAAGGAAAGCATTCAGGCGTGATTCGGCGCGGATTCTGGCCTGTCTGGCTTCGAGCAGGTCTTCATTGAGTTGGCGCACCTGGCGGTCAAAGGCGTTGACTTCGTCCGGGTTGAACGCGGTCACGCCCAGGGTCTGGCCGATCACGGTGCGCTGGCTGGTCATGCTTTGGATCTGGGAAAGCAAATCCGATTCGCGCTGGCGCAGGCTGGCAACACGCTCCTCGGCTGCGTAAACCTGTTCCTGCCGGGCGCGTTCCAGGTAGGCTGCGATCACCGCATTGACAAGCTCGGCCAGGCCATCGGGACGGTCCGCGGTCAGCGTGACCTGGACCAGGTAGGTATCGCGAACATGGCGGATGCTCAGGCTTTGCTGCAGGCGTTCGATGCGCTTGCGCTCGCTTTCACCGTCGCGACGCCAGTAGTCATGGCCGGCCTGGTCAAGTCGCTGCAGGGCCAACTCGAGGACGTCATAGCGGTTGACCGTGCGGGCCTGCTGCTGGATGAACTGGAGGAACTGGGTATTGGACTGGAATTCGAGTTCGATATCGTCGCGCAATGTCTTCATGTAGCGCGGCGAGACCTGGATCGTGCCCGTGCTCTGGTAGGACGGCTGCCCCTGGATGAACACCAGCGGCAGGCCCAGCATGACGATCAGGGGGAAGATCAGCACCACCAGCCGGGCATGACGATGCAGGCTGTCCAGCGGCTTGATGCCGCGTCCGGCGGGTGCTTGCGGGGTGCCTGCGCTGCTCATGGATCAGCTCAGTCGATCCAGGAAGCGTTGTTCCGATGCGCCACGGCTGGTGCCCGACTGCCGGGCAAGGCCAATCAGCCAGCCGAGGTCTGCGTGTTCGAGTTCGATGCGCGTGCCGTCGTCGAGCAGGCAGTGGCGGCCGTCAGTGATCGCGTTGCGCAGGTGGGCGTGGCCACCGACGCGGGCATGGGCAAGTACGACGCTGCGCTCGATGCAGGCGCCGGCTTCGATGACGGCACCTGCGCCAATATGGCAGGGCCCGAGCAGGCTGGCACCATCTTCAATGCAGGCGCCGCCGTCGATCTGCACCGGGCCCTGGATACGGCAGCGACGCGGGTCGATTCGGACATTGATGCCGCAACGCAGGCCGGATGGGTGAACCTGGCCGTGGGGAGCGCCACCCGGCCATGCCTGGGCCAGGCATTGCCAGTGCATGTCCAGGTATTGAGCGGGTGTCATGACCGGGTGCCCTGTCAACGGCAAGCAGGCCCGATGCACGATCGCGCCATGATCGCCCAGTGTGCTTGCCAGGAACCGGATATCGGCCAGGGGGGTGGCGGCCGGCAAGCGGGTCAGGGCTGCCGGCTCGATCAGCATCAGGTTGATGTCAGCCGGGTCTGGACCCGTGCCGGGGCGCACGATGGTGGCGTGGGCGCAGGCGCGATGATGCTCGGCCAGCAGGCTGTCAAAATCGGTCGCGACCAGGGCGTTGGCCGACAGCAGCAGGAAGCTGTCATCGAGAAAGCTGCGGGCCGTGCGCAGGTCGGCGATCGTGAACGCGGCGCGGCGGCTCCACAGGCTGGCCATGCGCACGCCGAATCGACGCCCATCGCCGAAATGGTCTGCGATTGCCTCGCCGCCCTGGCCCAGGCCAAGGAGCACGTCGCTGACGCCGTGCTGCCGGAGCAGGTCGACCTGGATTTCCAGGATCGGTACCTCACCGAGGCGGAGCATTGCGCCGCGGGCGAATCGGTCCAGTGGAGCGACCGGCGGCGTGGCCAGGAGCAGGGCTTTCATGCCATGGATGCCCTGGCCGAGATGCTGTCGCTGTGAACCTCGAAGATACGGTGCATGCGCATCAGTTCGAACAGGGCCTGTACCGGGCGGTTGAGGCTGCACAGGCGCAGTTGACCCTGGCGCTCGCCGCTGGCACGCAGGCACGCAATCAGGGTGCCAATACCGGCACTGTCGATGAACTCGACATCGCCAAGATCGATAACGATACGGTCGTGGTTTTCGATCACAGCCCGCATTGCGGTGCGAAACGCGGAAGCGTTGCTGGCATCGATGCTGTTGGTAGTGGCTTTGGCGACGATGCAATGTTCGTCGACCCGGGTTTCGATAGACATGATGTTCTCCTGGAAAATGGACAGATGCTCTGGTCAGGCTGTATTTGATCGCGGATCAGGCCGCGGACTGTGGCCGAACTGTGACAAGCTGGCTACCGGGCGGGACGAAGTAGCCGCGCAGCAGGCGCAGCCGCTCGCGCCAGGTCGGCTGGACCAGCCAGTGAACATCGGCCCAGGCAGCAGACTCGGGATCCTCAAGGCCCAGCGCGTCACGGGGGCGAACCAGGCCCCGGGGTGCTTCCGCCAGGGCCTCCCGCCAGCCAGCGCCGGTAATGGAATCGGGCAGGTCGTGGTCCTCGCCAACCCCGACCAACGCCAGGCGGCCGGCAATGACCGTCGACAATCCGGGCAAGACACGCTGCGAGAAATCACCACCTTTACCCAGGCTGCGCAGCAGCACGGCGGGAACGATGCTGACGACCAGTATCACCAGGGCAAGCAGACGTTCGCCGATGCCGATTCGCAGGCGGGGCAGCGCGGGTCGGGTCGAGCGCAACAGGTCGCCGGTGATCCTGGCCGGAAGCCAGACCGCATGGGCGATGTTGAGCAGGCCAGCGCGGGTTGCAATGGCCTGCTCCAGCTGTGCCGGACCGCGCAGCGCGACCTGGTCGGCGACCAGGCTGTCGCGAATTTCGACGTCGCCCTCGATCCGGCAATCGCTGCCGATGACCACATTGGGGCCAAGACTTGCCTCGCTTCCCACGATGCTGTTCGCGCCGATTTCCAGCGGCGCGATCAGGCGTGCCCCCGGTGCCACCCGGGCGGTGGCGGCAATCCGGATGCCGGGTGCGGTCTCCCTGTGCAAGTCATAGGCATCGCTTGTGCGGCCCAGCCACTGGCGCTGACCTTCCAGTACCGAGTGGGGCTGGTCGAATCGCAGCGGAGCCTGGGCGCCGATGCGGTCCAGGTGCTCGGGCAGGCGATGCAGGGTCAGCTTGTTGCGGTCAAGCGCGGCCAGGAACTCTCGGCGTACCGACATGCCGATCAGGGCCCAGCCAGTCCACTGCAGGCTGTGGGTGTCGTCGAGATACACCCAGACCGCGTTCTTGTCGCCGCCTCTGATGGCCTGCGCGGGTAGCCAGTGATCGGCCCGGACCACCCAGATCGATTCATCATCACCCAGCTTTGTGCGCTCGATGCGCTTGCGGGCATCGGCGCAACCGCGAACCGCTTCGACCGTGACGGCCATGCCCCAGCGCGCCCCGGTGCCCACTTCCTCGCGGATGCGACCCAGTCCGTGGCTGGCCAGAATACGAACCTCCTGGCAGCCCATGCCAGCCAGTGACTCCAGGCTGCGGTAGAGCAGTGGCCGATCGCCCAGCGGCAGCAGCGCATGGTTGCTTTCCTCCCCGGCCATCCACGCATCGCTTGCCGGGAAGTCCATCAGCAGCATGGCCCGCTTTGCCTGCGGTGCCAGTGACACGACGCTTTCGTCGCCAGCCAGCTGGGCCAGCTCCACGCTTCCCAGCCAGCGCTGCATCAGCACCGCGGTCATGAAGCTGATGTTGCCGACCAGGTAGCGGCGCCACATGCGGCCCGGTTCCTGGTAAAGGCGATACAACCATTCGGCGCCGATTTCGCGCAGCCACTGCGGCGCCCTCGGGATTCTGCCGGCATAGAAGTCGAAAAGTCCGCCCACGCCCATGGCCACCCGAACCCCGCTGTTTTCGGCGTGCTCGTGGATCCACAGTTCCTGGCGCGGGGCGCCCATGGCGACCAGCAGTACATCGGCGCGACTGGCGCGAATTTGCTCGATGACCTGCTTCTCCTCGGCCGCATCGAAGTAGCCGTGATGGGTGCCGGCGATGGTCAGGTCGGGGTGGTTGTGGCGGACCCAGTCCGCGGTGGCCTCGGCCACGCCGGGTTGCCCGCCAAGCAGGAACAGGCGACCGCCGTTGCCGGCCAGGCGCTGGCACAGGCGCGGGAACAGGTCGGTGCCGTTGACATTCTGGCGAAAACCGCGCTTGAGCAGGCGACCGGCCAGGCGCATGCCGATGCCGTCCGGCACGACCAGTCCGGCCTGGTTGAGTACGTTGCGGTAGCGCGCGTTGCGGCGGGCGATGTTGATGCAGTCGGGGTTGGCGAATCCGAGCTGGAGGAAGCCGGCCGTGGTGCGGTGACGTTCGATGGCGTCCAGCGTTTCGTTCATCGTCAGCGGGTGGACGCGAACGGTATCGACCAGGCCGGGTTCAGAGGCGGTGATTGCCGCCTGACCATACAGTCCGGCCAGCAGGTTGCGCACAAGGATGCCCAGGTCGTGGCGCAGCCCGCGCTCGGCCAGTTGCTCGGCATCGCAGGCCCATTCGCTGTCATAGTCAATGCTGGTGCGCTGGCGCAAGGTATAGAGCGAGAACAGGCCCGGCCGAACCTGCTCCCGCGTGGCGCGCAGACGGCGCGGAATCGCTTCATCCAGCGCCACGGCCCGAGGGCCGACCCAGGCCAGTTGGCCCTTGAGAATACTGAGCAGGAGCGGAAGCCGGTCAATGTGCAAGCGGCCCAGCAATCGACCGCGAAGACCGGCTGTGAGCTTCAGGCTGGCCAGTCGAACGGGCTGGCCGTGACGCCCGCGCCAGGTCTCATGCTGCCAGCTCGCACCCGGCAGCGCCAGCGCCAGCAACGGCAGGGCCGGCAGCAGCACCGCCAGCGCCAGGACGATATCGAGCAGGCGCATGGTCTTGTCCTGCCAGCCTGCCCGGGGCGCTGCCGCCGATGCTCTGGAATCGGTTGGGTTCATGTCGATTTTCCTCAGGTCGGATTCAGGAAGCGCCGCGGCCGAACAGGACGGCGGGCACGGTTTTGAGCAGCAGCACGAGGTCGCCGGTAAAGCTGCGCGTGCGGATATATTCGAGGTCGAGTGCGACCTGGCCCTCGAAGGGGATCTGTGAGCGACCGCTGACCTGCCAGATGCAGGTCAGGCCCGGCTTGACTTCCAGGCGTCGACGCTGGCGCGGTGTGTAGCGCGCGACTTCGTCCGGCAGGGCCGGTCGCGGCCCGACCAGGGCCATGTCGCCCTTGAGAATCGACCACAGCTGCGGGATCTCGTCGAGGCTGCTGCGCCGAAGAAAACGGCCGATGGTCGTGATGCGCGGGTCGTTCTCGGCCTTGAAGGTGATGCCCGAGCCGATGTGGTCGTTGTTCTCCAGCAGCCTGGCGCGAAGCTCGTCGGCATTGGCGACCATGGAGCGGAACTTGGGAAAGCGAAAGACCCGGCCGCGGTAGCCGACGCGGTCCTGCCAGTAGAAAACGGCCCCGCCATCGCGCTTGATCAGCAGCGCAATGACCAGGCCGAAAGGCAGAAAGACCAGCAGCGCGCCGCCGGCCACGACCACATCCATGGCCCGCTTGCCGACCTCGCCGATGCGGGCGCGCAGCGCAGACAGGCGCGGCCTGATGCCGTTGCCATCGTGGCTGGTCATGCTGAAGCGGCGCTCCAGGCGTTTGAGATGATTCAGATGGGTGTTCATGCGGACTATCCTTGTTTGATGCGCCCATTACACCTGCCCGCTCAGTTCCAATCGTGACCGGATTGCAAAAGTATCCGGGCCGGCGTTGCATTGCCGCTGAAGCAGTCACGCGGTGACGTTCAGTCACTGGTTGAAGGCAAGCAGAGGATTGGCGATACTGCGGCAGGTGAACAAGGTGCTGACCATGGGCAAGCAAACGATGGACAAGGCAATCCGGATATGCTGATTGCCATCGTCGAGGACGATATCGACCAGGGCGAGGCGCTGGCCTTCTGGCTGGCGCAGGGAGGGCATCAGAGTGAAGTTTTCGACGATGGCGACTCGGCACTGGCAGCCCTGGCCCAGCGCCACTTCGATTTGATCGTGGTCGACTGGATGCTGCCCGACATGCAGGGCGATGCACTGATTGCGAAAATCCGCGAGCGCCTCGGCTGGGATACGCCGGTGCTGGTGGCCACGGTGCGCGGACGCGAGGAGGATATCGTCGCGGGCCTGACTGCCGGGGCCGACGATTACCTGGTCAAACCGGTCAAGCAGATGGAGTTCATTGCCCGCATCGAGGCCCTGGCGCGCCGGCTGCGGCCGCGTCAGCAGCCGGTACTGCAGGCAGGCATCTACGAACTCGACGCCGAGCAGCAGCGGGCGCGGGTCAATGGCGCCAGCGTGGACCTGACCCAGAAGGAGCTGGACCTGGCCTGGTACCTGTTTTCCAACCCCGGCAAGCTGTTTTCTCGCAACCACCTGCTTGACAAGATCTGGGGTGTGGATGCCGATATCGACACCCGCACGGTCGATACCCACGCCAGCCGTCTGCGCCGCAAGCTGCGCCTGGGGGATGCCAACGGCTGGAAGCTGGAGTCGATCTATGGTTACGGCTATCGCATGGAGCGCCTGGACTGACCGGCCCGTGTCGTGATCAGGGGTTCGGGCGCTCGATGATGCGGGCCGGAACGCCGACGGCCAGGGCGCCGTTCGGAACGTCTTTCAGAACCACCGCATTGGCACCGATAACCGCGTCATCGCCAATGCTTATAGCACCAAGAATCTTGGCGCCGGCACCGATGTCGACCCGGTCCCCGATGATTGGTGCGCCGCGCTGACCGGTGTGTTTCAGGCCGATGGTCACGCCGTTGCGGATGACGACATCGTCGCCGATCACGCTGTCGCCGGAGATGATGATGCCGCCGAAATGCTCGATCCGCAGGCGGCGCCCGATACGGGTTTCGCAGGGCAGGTCGATGCCGGTAAGGATCTGCCCGACCACCTTGAGCAGCTTGTAGACCAGTGAAAAGGGTTTGCGCAGCAGGCCCGGCAGGCGGTAGCGCCAGCGACCGAAACGGTAGATTGCCAGTGTCCACAGACCCTGGCGCCAGATATCGCCCTCGTGGGTGCGCCAGTCCTCGCGCAGATTGGCAAACATCACCAGGGCCTCGGTGGGGAGACTCGGCCAGCCCGGGTGTCCTGCCAGGCGCGGTCGAGCAGGGCGATGATCTGTGCTGACTCGGCGCGCTTGTCGGCATGCCTGCGATTGCGCAGTTGGCGCAGCCGGTGCCAGGTTCTTTCGATGGTCCGGGCCAGCCAGGCGTAGAGCAGTCCGTGCTGGTGGCGATAGTAGAGCAGCCCGCTGCGCATGCGCCACAGGGTGAGCTGGCGTCCATGGCTGGACACGTTCGCGCCGGATACGGTTTTCGACGATTCCCCGCCCCAGTGTACGGCCTTGAGATCCGGCCAGTAGGCAATGGTCCAGCCGGTCTTGCGCAACTGTCGGCACAGATCGACCTCCTCGTAGTAGAGGAAATAACGTTCGTCGAAAAGCCCGTTCTCCTTGATGGCCTCGCGGCGGATGATGCAGAACGCACCGGGAACCCAGTCGACTTCGGCGGCTTGTTGCGGATCGGCCCAGGTTCGGTCGAAGCGTCCGAACAGGCGCGATCCGGGAAAGCGTGCGGCCAGTCCGGTGATGCTGAGCAGATCGTTGAGCGGTGAGGGGAAGCGCCGGGCCGAGGGCTCCGGCTGGCCGTCCTTGCCGATCAATAGACCACCGGCCAGGCCCACCTGCGGTTGTTGGCGCATGCGCGCCAGGCCAGTGGCCAGGGTGCCGGCTTCGACGAAGGCATCGGAGTTGACCAGCACCAGGTAGTCGCCGTGCGCATGCCGGGCACCCAGGTTGTTGCCGCCTGCAAAGCCCAGATTCTGCGGCGCCTTGACCAGCCGGACCTGCGGAAACTCGGTTTCGATCATGGCTGCGGACCCATCGTGCGAGGCGTTGTCGACCACGATGATCTCGGCGTCGATACCTTTGGCTGCATCAATCAGCTGGGCCAGGCTCCGGCGCAGCAGTTCACGGGTGTTGAACGACAGCATGATCAGGCTGGCCTGGGGTGGTGTTGACCTCGGGATTTTCGTCATTGTGAATTGTCTCGGTTGTTGCGTCGGGAACGTACCCAGGCGGCCTGGGGCCGGCTATGGAGCAGGGTGGCCGGCAGCAGGCTGAGCTTCCAGACCAGGTAGATCGGGCTCAGGGCCAGTGCGCCCAGGTCACGAGGCGTGGTCGGACCCAGCCTGAGAATGGCGCCCAGGTAGAGGCCGATGGCGACGGTGCCGAACCCGGCTGCCCAGAGACCGACGCCACCCAGGGCAGCGGCCACGATCAGCAGCAGCACATGCAGGCCCAGCGGCAGCAGCAACAGATCGGCCAGTACTTCCATGGCGCCGCGTTCCAGGCGCAGGCAGCGCCCCAGTAGCGGGAAGCAATGCTCCTTGAGCATGCGCAGGCGACCGCCCTCCCAACGACTGCGCTGGGTCCGCGCACCGTCGGCGGTATCGGCGATTTCACCCATGACCACGGCCTCAGCAACGAAGTGGACCCGCTCGCCAGCCGCGACCAGCAACAGGTGGTATTCGAGGTCTTCGACGACCGAGTGGGCGGTATAGGGAAGCACGTCAAGCAGCGATCGACGCAGGGCGAAACCGTTGCCAAACAGGCCGCAGGACAGGCCCAGTCGCTGGCGACCGAGCGGTCGAACCAGGTTGAAGCCCCATTGGCCAATCCGGCTGACGCGGGAACGCAGGTGCTTGCCGGCGTGCGACAGGTAACAGGCCTGGACGGCATTTCGGTCGGGTTGCAGTGCCGTTCGCATGGCCGGCAGAAAGCCGGGATTCAGGGTGCTGTCGGCATCGATCACGATCAACCATTCGCCGGCCTCGGGTGGCAGCCGGGTAAAGGCGTATTCCAGGGCAAAGCCCTTGCCGCGCCGGTCCGGGTTGTTGCGTTCCAGTACTTTCGCCCCGGCGTGCCGGGCGCGCTCGGCGGTATCGTCGCTGCAGTTGTCGGCGATCACCCAGACCTCGGCGTTGCCGTCTGCCGTGCAGGCTGAGACCAGGCAGCTGACCGTGGTTTCGATGTGAGCCGCTTCATTGTGGGCCGGCACCACGAATGCCAGCCTGCTTTTTGAGGGGGCAGGTTCGGCCAGCGTTCGCCGCGCCCCGGGGCGCAGTGCGGCCGCTGACAGCAATGCCAGCAACAAGCTGCCGGGCAGCGTTGCCGCGGCAATCAGCCAGGTTATCGGCTCCACGATCCAGGCGCTCATGCCAGTGCCGCCAGGCGGTTGCGAAAGCGCTCGGCCAGGATGCCGACATTCTGCGCCAGGTTGTAATCATCGCAGACCCGTTGCCGCCCGGCTTCGCCCAGCTGTTGACGAAGCCCGGGGTTGTCGACGAGCTGACCCAGTCGCGTGACCAGTTCATCGACGTCGGAGGCTGCAGCGGTAAAGCCGGTTTCGCCGTCGCTGATCAGCTCGGGGATGCCGGTTATGCGGGAGCTGATGCAGGGCAGGCCGGCGGCCATGGCTTCCATCAGGACGACGGGAATGCCTTCGGCGAAGCTGGGCAGGGCAAAGGCATCGCAGCGAGCGTACATCGACCGGACTTCATCATGGTTCAGGGCGCCGTGGAATTCGACCTGGCCGTCCAGCCCCTGTCGGCGACAGAAATGCTGCAGCGACTCGCGGTCGGGGCCATCGCCGACCAGGTGCAGGCTGATGGTTTTGCCCTGGGCGCGCAGTCGCAGCAGGGCTTCGAGCAGCAGGTGCTGGCCCTTGGCCGGGACCAGTCGGCCAACGCAAAGCAGGGAAAAGTCAGCGCTGGACTTGCGCCTGGCTGGCTTGAAAACCTCAGGATCGATTCCCAGCCGGACGATGTCGAGCTTGTGCCAATGGTTTGGCGCACTGTGATACATGGTCTGGCTGCGGGCAAAATGAGAAATGCAGAATACGAAATCGGCTGCTTCGACCTTGGCGGCGAAGTGCTCGCGATCGACCTGGGCAAACTCGTCGGGCCCATGCACCATCATCGACAGGGTGATCGGGAAGATCCGGCGAGTCAGGCTGGCCACCGAAGCACCGGCGGTGGCGAAGTGGACATGCAGATGGCTGGCTTGCTGGCGGTCCATCCAGCGTCCCACCATCAGTGCCTCGAGCCAATGAAACAGGTGCTTGCCGGCAAGGCGAGGGTTGCAAGCGCTGCGTTGCAGCACGGCTTTCAGGCCGCGCGCGAAACCGCGCGGATGGCGCCGCAGTGTCCACGCCAGTGCGCCGATGGCGCCGCGCACGCCGTGGCGTTTGAGGACGTAGGTGGTCTCTCGCTCGGCCCGCTCTTCGTCAGTAACCGAGGTGAGGGGCCGGGCGTCGGCGTTGATGCTGGCGGTGACAATATCAAAGCCTCGCGTCCTCAGTCCGACCACCTCGCGCAGTATGAAAGTGTGCGATGTGGCGGGATACTCGCTGACCAGGTAGGCCAGCCGGGGCATGGTATGAAAGGCGTTCATGGGCCGAAACTCGTTTGACTGAGCGCCATTAGAAGCGTCCACGCACCCCGATTTGTGACCGAAGTGCAAAACCTCAGGGGTCAATTCGCGCAGGAAATTCACTACCTTGCTCAGGCCCTGGATTGCCTGACTGCCTTTTCGGTGGCCGCGTGCCATTGGCAGGCTAGTCTCTTTCTGGCCTGGGGTATAGTTGCGAGCCGACTTCAGAACTATTGCCGATGCCCCAAAGTAGCCCGCTCAGTGGTCTGGATGCGGCCTTCCTGTACCTGGAGGGCCTGGGTACGCCCATGCATGTGGGCAGTCTGATGTTGTTGCAGCCCCCCAGGGGCGGCGGCGATTTTTACCAGCGCTTGCGGGATCATGTGGCCGACCGCCTCAATGCTGCCGCCCCCCTGCGGCGGGTGCTCGAATCCGCGCCCCTGGGCCTGAGCCATCCGCTGTGGCGTGAACATGCGCCGCTGGATCTGGATTGGCATATCGTCAAGCGCAAGCTGCGCGCGCCCGGCTCGCACAATGCCTTGATGGCGTTGACCGGCCGCCTGCATGCCGAAACCATGGATCGCTCCCGTCCGCTCTGGCAGCTGGTGGTGATCGAAGGCCTGGCCGATGGCCGCATTGCGCTGTACAGCCGGATTCACCATGCCCTGCTTGACGGCCAGGGTGGTATCGCGCTGGCCAGGGCCTTGCTGGATGTTGAACCCAACCCGAAGCGCGACGAATCCGGTCCCGACACGATCGCAGCCAGCCGGCCGACCGGGCGTGCGCGCCTGGCTACGCGGGCAGCGGGGGCAACGGCCGGCACGCTGGGGCGCTGGATGCGCTCCATTCCCGACACCATCAAGCTGGCCGCTTCCAGCGCTGCCGCGCCGCGCAAGACCCTGAGCGATCTGCGTGAAAGCGTGATGCTGGCGCCGCGTACGCGGTTCAATGCCCAGATCGGCGACAAGCGCGGTTTCGGCGTGGTCAGCCTCGATCTCGAGCGCTGCAAGGCGGCGGGCAAGGTGCGCGGACTGAGTCTGAATGATGTTGTCATGGCGCTGTGTACCAGTGTCCTGCGCACGACCCTCAAGCAGCGCGGCCAGCTGCCTGACCGGGCCATGATCGCCGGGATGCCGGTCTCGCTCAGGGCCAGGGGCGATGGCAAGGCCAACAACCAGGTATCGATGGTCCAGTGCGAGTTGCCCACCGATGAAGACGATCCGGCGCGCAGGCTTGAGCGCATTCACGCGACCACGTCCCAGATCAAGTCGCGCGTCGAGGCCTTTGCCAGGCTGATCCCCACCGACTTTCCCGGTCTGGCGGCCCCGTTCTGGGCCACCGGGCTGAGCCGGCTGTGGGAGCGCGGGAAACTGTCGGAAAAGCTGCCACCGCTGGCCAACCTGGTGATCTCCAATGTGCCCGGGCCGCCCGTGCCGCTGTATCTTGCCGGTGCCCGGGTGAGCCAGTATTTTCCGATTTCCATCGTCACCCATGGACTGGCCCTCAATATCACCGTCCAGAGCTATGCCGGCAGCCTGGAATTCGGCATTCTCTCCTGCCACAAGGCACTGCCCCGGCCGCAGGCCCTGGCCGACCGCTTTCCGGCGGCGCTGGACGAGCTGGAACGGGCAGTTTCCGGGTCAGCCTGATTCCCGGCGTTTGCCGATTCATGGACCGAGCCCTATACTCCGGGCTTGATCAAGGGGTACACCAGCCATGGATGGCAAGACTCGGATCTACAAGCTGGTCGTTTTGCTGCTGGGCGTCCTGCTGGGGCTGGCCGCGTGCAGTGATCGGCGAGGCGAGGATGCGATCCGGGTCGGCGTTCTGCATTCCCTGTCCGGCACCATGGCATTCAGCGAGCGCGACGTGGTCGATGCCACCTTGCTGGCCATCGAGCAGGTCAATGAGCGCGGCGGGGTGCTGGGTCGCCGTATCGAGCCGATCGTTCGCGATGGCGCTTCCGACTGGGATCGCTTTGCCCGGCTGGCCGACGAGCTGATTGTCACCGACGCCGTCGACGTGGTCTTCGGCTGCTGGACTTCGGCATCCCGAAAGACCGTGCTGCCGGTGTTCGAGCGCCACGACCACCTGCTGTTCTACCCGGTCCAGTACGAGGGCCTGGAGTCCTCACCCAATATCGTCTACACCGGGGCCGCGCCCAACCAGCAGATCATTCCGGCGGTGAAGTGGGCGATGGACAACCTCGGTGATCGCTTTTTCCTGGTCGGCTCGGACTATGTGTTTCCGCGCTCGGCCAACCGCATCATGAGTGACCAGATCCTGTCGCTGCGCGGCCAGGTGCTGGGAGAAGAATACGTGCTGATGGGCAGCACGGCGGTCGAGGCGGCGGTGGCCGCGATTGTCGAAACGCGCCCCGATGTCATCCTCAATACCTTGAACGGCGACAGCAATGTTGCCTTTTTCGAGCGCCTGCGGGCCGAGGGCATTACGCCGGATGTGATTCCGACCATCTCCTTCAGCATCGCCGAGGTCGAACTGCAGGCCATGGGCAGCGCGGCCTTTGTCGGCGATTTCGCCGCCTGGAATTACTTTCAAAGCGTCGATACCCCGGAAAACCGCGATTTCGTCGCCGCCTTCCGGGCCCGCTACGGGGACGATCGGGTACTGACCGACCCCATGGAGGCTGCGTTCAACGGCGTGAAGCTGTGGGCCGCGGCGGTCGAGCTGGCTGGCAGCACCGCACCCGTTGCGGTGCGCAACAGCCTGGCCAGCCTGAGCCTGGCGGCACCGCACGGCCCGATCAGCGTGGAGCCGACCAGCCAGCACCTGTGGAAATCGGTTCGTATCGGTCGTATTCGCGCCGACGGTCAGTTCGACATCGTCTGGGAAACGCCCAAGCCGGTGCGGCCGCTGCCGTACCCGCCCTATCGCTCGATCCAGGAATGGCAGCAGTTCCTCGATGACATGCAGCGCGGCTGGGGCGGGCAGTGGGCGAACCCGGGTCTAGAGGAGTTGGGGTCTTGATTCGCTTGCGCTCCATTTCTACCGAACTGGGGAGCATCTTTCTGGTAATGGCCCTGCTGCTGGTCTTGAGCGCCTACCTGGTGGCGAACCTTATCTTCAGCCGCGCCATTCACGCCGAGAAGTCGCAGGCCCTGGTCTCGGTGACCGATGCCACCCATCACCGCATCGAGTCCTACGTGCTCAACCTGATCGCCGACACCGCCGGGCTGGCCCGGCTGCCGCAGTGGCCGGATCTGCTCAGGCAGCCGGATCGCATTGTCGATGCCGATGACGGGCTGGCGGACTTCCTGTCGACTTACCTGCTCGACAAGGGTTATTACGATCTGCTGCTGCTCGACCAGACCGGTACGGTGCGTTTTTCGCTCAGAGCCTCTTCGGACCTGGGCCAGAATATCTTTCAGTGGCCGCTGTCGGAGACCGAGCTGGCCAGAACCATCGATGCGGCCAACACGCTGCTGCAGACCGAGGTGTCAAACTTTTCCTGGTACCCGCCCAGCGAGGACTACGCCGCGTTTCTTGCCGCGCCCATTTTCGATGGTGGTGTAATCATCGGCAATGTCGTGCTGCAGATCGACCGCAGCGAGCTGAATCGGACCGTCAACCGCTTCGCCGGCCTGGGTCGCACCGGCGAGATTGTTGCCGGCACGCTGGAGGCCGGTCAGCTGTTGATCAGTGCGCCGACCCGGCATCGGCCCGAACTGATCGGCACCACGGTTGATCGCAGCGGCTTCGAACCGCTGCTGACGGCGCTGTCGGGCAGCCAGGGCAGCGGCGACTTCATCGACCATCGCGGCGAAGCGGTGCTGGCCGTCTGGCGCTACCTGCCGTCACTGAACTGGGGGCTGCTGGCCAAGATCGACTACGCCGAGCTCGATGAGCCCATCGAGCGCTTCCGGGCGATCACCTTGTTCGTGCTGCTGGCCTCGATCGTGCTGGCCCTGGCCGGTGTTTACGGTGCCAACCGAATTCTGCTGTACCCGGTACGGCAATTGTCCCAGACCGTGCGCACGATCAAGGAGGATGCGCTGCCAGCGGCCATCGAGGTCTCGGCCCGGCACGAAATTGCCGAGCTGGTCGAGGCCTTCAACCATCTTATCCAGGCCCTGCGCGGCCACCAGCAGGAGCTGGAGCAGCGCGTGGCCGAACGCACCGCGGAACTGGCCGAGGCCAACCAGGGCCTGGAGAGCGGTAACCAGCGTCTGCAGGAAAGCTATGCCGAGCTGGAACAGGCGATGGAAGCGCTCAAGGCCACCCAGGCCCAGCTGATCCAGAGCGAGAAACTGGCCGCCCTGGGGCAGCTGGTTGCCGGGGTGGCGCACGAGGTCAATACGCCGCTGGGCTCGATTACCTCATCCATTGAAACCCTGGC
This sequence comes from Wenzhouxiangella sp., assembly GCA_007694055.1. Classification (GTDB taxonomy): domain Bacteria; phylum Pseudomonadota; class Gammaproteobacteria; order Xanthomonadales; family Wenzhouxiangellaceae; genus Wenzhouxiangella. The sequence goes on along the minus strand of RECK01000157.1, from coordinate 1,073 downwards.
CGAGAGCTACCAGCGCCAGCCGGCGTGGCTGGAGTTCTCGGCCACCCTGGAACCGGAGATCCGGGCCAGCATGATCGAGTTGTCGCGCCTGGCCGAAGAACCCACCGGCTTGTCCCTGCGTGAAAAGCGCGCCCTGAAAATGACCTACCAGCGCGAGCTTGAACGCTTCGACGGCATTGACAGTCGCCAGGCTGCGGAGTTTTTCTCGCAGCTGCCCAAGCAGAACATTGCGGATTTCGAGTCCCTGCTGGCGCATCCCAAGGCTGGCGAAATTCTCGAGCAGCTGCGCGCCGGTCTGCACATACACCGGGCCACGCACAACATCCGGGTGGCATCGCAGAAAGCGCGCAAGGTGGTGTATGCGCTCAAGAGTTTCGCCCGCCAGGATCAGCCCGGCGGTGAAATGGAGCCAACCCGGCTCGATGAGAGTATCGAGACCGTTCTGACCCTGTATCACAACCAGATCAAGCAATCGATCGAGCTCCACGCCGACCTGCCCGAGTACCCGCCCATCGATGCTTATCCGGACGAGCTGGGCCAGGTCTGGATCAACCTGATCCAGAACGCGCTGCACGCCATGGATCATTCGGGGCGGCTGGAGATTTCCCTGCGCCAGGACGATGGCGAGGCGGTGGTGACCGTCAGCGATACCGGTTGCGGCATGACGCCGGAGGTCATGGAACGGATCTACCAGCCGTTCTTCACCACCAAGGCGCGAGGTGAAGGCAGTGGCCTGGGGCTGGAGATTGTGCAGCGCATCGTCAAGCGGCATAATGGCCGCATTAGCGTGGAATCGGTGCCGGGGGCGGGGTCTGTATTCCGGGTCCATTTGCCGATCAAGGGGAAAAAAGATGGCTGAGGGTGTGATTCTCTGCGTCGATGACGAGGAAACCATCCTCGATTCGCTGGACATGCAGCTGCAGTCGCTGTTCGGGGCGCGCTTTCTGGTCGAGTTGGCGCTGAGCGCGGGCGACGCCTGGGAGATCCTCGAGTCTTATCAATGTAACCAGCTACCGGTGCTGATCATCATTACCGACTGGCAGATGCCGGTGGTCAAGGGTGATGAATTCCTG
>RECK01000060.1 GCA_007694055.1 Wenzhouxiangella sp. | reverse complement strand
GTCCCAAAAGAGAGATTGGACGTGTGGAGGAGGCACCGGGTGGTATCCGGCCGCTGCGAATCAAGGACCACTCGCTGCCGCGGACTGGCGGCGCAGCTGGATCAGGCTGCGGAGCAGGCTTTCAGCGTCCTGGTAGCGCTGGTCCGGCTCCTTGGCCAGGCAGGTCAGAATGATTTTCTCCAATGTCTCCGGTATTTCCGGCCACAGGCTTGACGGTGCGATCGGCTGCTCTTGCACGTGGGCCAGGCAAACCGCCATCGAGGTTTCCCCTTGCAGCGGCAGTTGGCCGGTGAAGATCTCGTTCATCAGCACCCCCATGGCATAGATGTCGCTACGTTCATCAACCGTTTTGCCCAAAATGATTTCCGGTGCCATGTAGTTGGGGGTGCCGATCATGTTGCCCGGCTGGGTCAGCTTGCTCGACTTGTCCAGGGTTTGCCGGGCTATGCCGAAATCCATCAGGCGCGCGTTGCCGGACTGATCCAGGATGATATTGGCGGGCTTGATGTCGCGGTGCAGCACCCCGGCCTTGTGGGCAGCATGAAGTCCTTGCAGGATCTGGCTGCACACGCGCAGCCCGGCCGCCAGCTTCAGGCGACCGGAACGCTCCACCAACTGGGCCAGGGTAATACCGCGCACGTACTCCATGGTAATCAGCGGCAGGCCGTCGATCTCCCAGAAGTCATGGGTTCTCAGGACATTGGGATGGGTTATCCGGCGGGCCAGCCGAATTTCACTCTTGGTGCGCTCGAGAAAATCCGGATCGCTCAGCAAGCCCGGCTGCAGAACCTTCAGCGCGACAATGTCGTCAAGCTTGCGATCACGCGCCTTGAATACCGTGCCCATGGCGCCGCTGCCCAGGCGTGCCAGCACTTCAAATCGGTTGTCGAGCACGCTGCCTGGGTGCAGGGAGCGGCCTTCGCCTGGCGCGGCGGATGGCCGACGGGGGGCCACCTCGGTGGCGTCAGGATCGGAGACGGGCAACTGCTTGAGCCAGTAAAACTTCTTGCCCGATTTTCGCCCCAGGGTGACACTGATTTCAGCACCATGGGGTCGCAAGTCCTTGGCGACCGTTTCGTGGGCCGTAGGCGATAGCAACAGGCGCCCAGGGCCGGCTTCGCTGAGCAAGCGCTCACAGTGAATCACGGGTTTGCCGGCAATGAAGTGATTGCGATTGGCTTCGAGATCGATGCTGCAGCTGATGATCTCACCGCTGGCCAGGGCCATGGCCGGTGCCGCAGGCTTGTCCCTCACACCTTCCAGGAGGGCAGCCAGGCAGCGCAGCAAGCCGAGGGAGTTGTCCTGCTTGAAAACCAGGTAAATGCGCGTACTGCCGCCTGGAACCAGGCTGGCGTCGTATTGCAGCGACCACTGGTTCAAGGTCTGCAGCCAGCTCTCCAGTGCCTTCATCGCCGAGCCGCCCTGGTCGTCGGTCGAACCTAACCACTGCAAGGCCAGTACCCGGGCCGGGCCCGACTCCGGTGCGTTGGTCGGCGCCGGCATGGGCCGGGATTCAGCGTCCTGGTCAGGACCTGTCTCGCCGAGATGCCGTGACAGGTCGGAAACATAGCCGGCGATTTCCTGTTGTTCCCGCAGATCAGCCAGCAGGCGGCTGATGGCGCGGCCCAGTGTGGCGACCTCATCCTTGCCCTTGATCACAATGGTTTGATCGTAGTTTCCCTGGGCCGCGCGGTCGGCAATACTGGCCAGTCCGGAAACCGGGCGGGCAATGCGCCGGGCCACCAGTATCGACAGTATCAGTGCCAGCAGCACGGCGCCGATCCCGGCCGCGAGCAGGCTGGTCTGGATGGCGCGATGTCCGGCCAGGCGGGCGTCAAGCGAGTCGATGGTCAAGGCCGCCCCGAGCACCGTGCCGCCGCCGTCCACGATGGGTTCGACCCGGGCCACCCAGCTTTCGCCGTCGAAATCCACGTCCAGTCGATCGATGGCCTGGCCCTGGAGCAGGCTGTCCAGCCTAGTGCCGGCCAACAGCGCAAGCAGACGCTCGTTGCGGCGCAGGTCGAGTGTGCTCGCGGCCAGCGCCGGCCCCTGCGCGGACAAGGTCACAAACAAGGTGTCAACGCCGGTAACGCGCTTGATCCCGGCGGCCACTTCATCGTCGATCAGCATGCCTGTGATCAGGAAACCAATCAGCTCGAAAGCGGTTGTGATCGGAACCACGGCTGCGCTGTAGAGGCGATTGCCTTCGCGCCAGGGGCCATAGTCGGGAATCAGGTCAGCCATGACTGATGCCACCAGCGGTTGATTGGCTCGCGATTCACGGGCCGGTTCCGGTCGGTCGGTTCTTACCAGAACTCGGCCGTCGGCATCCAGCATCATGGCAAAGTCGAACCCCATCTCGCGACGCCGTTCATCGACCTGGTCGAGAATGGAGCGCACGTCTATCGCCTGTTCCTCGCCCAGTCCGCCGCGCACGGCCTCGACCAGGTAGGCGGTGAAGTGTGGGTCAGAGGCGATCAAGTCGCTGGTCAGGGCGACCTCTCGGGCCGTGCTCGACTGCAGGTAGCGCTGAATCGACTGGCTGGCGGACAAGGAGTCGGTGACCGCGGCATCGGCCACGCGCTGGCCGATCAACCAGGCGCCGCCAACGGCCAGGATGACCGCGAGGGTCACCATTGCGACGGTCACGGTGGCAATGCGCGAGGCCAGCGAGTGCATGGGTTTCATCCAGGCGAAAACGCTCACAGTGTAGCGCATGGCCGGGTTGGCAGACTGGTGTCTTACTGGCGGGTTGGTGCGCGCTCAGTAGCGACCACGGCGGGTCGGACGCCTGATCCGGTCGCGCTGCTGTCCGAGCTGGCGAATGGTCAACGGCAGCTCGGTAGCTTCAAGCGCCAACTCGCCGCCGTGCAGGTCCAGGTCAATGTGACGGGCCTCGGCCCGCTCATGCCACAGGGTCAGGCGGCCTGGCCCGAGCGGCAGGTCGTGGATGACGAAATGGCCTTCGTCGTTCGGGGTGACGAAGTGGGGTGTGTCGACAACCAGTATGTGTGCCGACATGGCCGGATGGACGTTGCAGAACACGCGCACCAGTCCGGGTTGATCGAATCGGTGGGTCTTGCCATCGCTGCGCCCGTAAAGACCGAGATCGAATCGATTGCCCGCAGAAGAGGAGAACACGTTATGCAGAATCGGGTCCTCGTTGGGAAAAATCACCTCGGTGCCCGGGGTTATCGTCAGCACGCGGGGCTGGAACTGGCGTCGGCTGGTGGTCATGGCCAGCGCCTCTGCGGGCGCCTGTACCGCATCGAGATTGTCGGGCCGGAAGTACACCACGGCGTGTTCGAACTCGGCAGCATCCTCCACCGCACTGCCATCCTCGACCAGGATCAGGCGCCCGCTAACGGTGGCATTTTGAGCAGCGCCGGCCTGGCCGACGAGGGCTGCTGCGACCACAAGGACTGGCAGCAATCGGTAGCATCTCTGGTAGATTGAAGGCGAAAGAGTCGCGGTTTGCATGGCTAAATCCTAGCACCCGCAAGCCAGGATGATGTGGTCAGGTTGCCGGACTTTTGAGCCAGCGGCTTTCCCAGGCCTTTTCATGGAAGAAATAGGCCACGGTATTGACCAGGGGTTCGATCAGGGCCACGGCACCACCCAGGGCGATACTGCCGGTCATCAGGTAAACCACGCTGAAGGCGACCAGCATGTGGACGATGGCAAAGGTCAGTGTCTTGTATCGGGCCATTTCGGTTTCTCCTGTGGGCGTTATGCAAATGATAAGCATTATCAAGAAAAAATACCAATCGAACAGATTGATGGACTGGATAGAAACCAACAATGGCAATAGAAGCGAAGATTCGACCGGCACGTCCTGGTGACGAGTCCGTACTGCTGGCACTGATCAGCGAACTGGCTGAATATGAGCGAATGGCCGACCAGGTGGTCGCAAGCGAGGCGCTGCTTGCCGAGGCTCTGTTCGGCTCGACGCCGACTGCTCAGGCCGTGCTTGCCGAGGGAGAGGGCGAGGTCGCGGGTTTTGCCCTTTATTTCTTCAATTTCTCGACTTTTGTCGGACGAGCGGGTCTGTACCTGGAGGATCTGTTCGTTCGTCCCCGCTTTCGGGGCCAGGGCATAGGCAAAGCCCTGCTCCTGCACCTGGCGGCTATCGCCCGCGAGCGTGGTTGCGGACGGATGGAGTGGAGCGTGCTGGATTGGAACCAACCGGCGATCGATTTCTACCGTTCGCTGGGCGCGGTGGCCATGGACGAATGGACCGTGTTTCGTCTCGATCAAGCGGCGCTGGAGCAGCTGGATGCCGGGCAGGGCAACCTGGCGCCCGAGCCGGGAAGCGCTGAGAAATGAAGGTTGGCGAGCCCGTTGCCGGACGCTTGAGGTATTGAAACCGAAAGGCGGGGGGGGCACGGAAGACACGGAATGCACGGAACAGGCTGAGCGCAAATTCCGTGTTTTCCGTGTCTTCCGTGATTCCAGGGCTTTTGATTTTCCTGATTAGGGTCGTGTCTCAGCCAGAGGCCTCAAGCGCCAGAAAAGCGGAAAAGCCTGGCCAGCCTTGAGCGAGAGCATTCGCTGAAGGCCTCGCCACTGCGTCGAACTGAAGCGGATGCTCCCGCTCAAGGACGGCTTCGAAGCCGGAACAGTCCTGGATTGATTTTATGAAAATTGCTCAAAACCGAGAAAGTTCGAAAAAGGACTTCTGTCACATGCATTACCACGGCTGACGAATACAATTGTGGGCATGAATCGTTGGCTGGCACTTCTTATCATGATCGTCGTCTCGCCCGCGCTGTCTGAAGAACCGGTCAGCGTGCTGGGCTATGCCGATGTGGCGGTTTTCCTTGAGCGACAGGCTGCGGCCCGGGTCGAAAGCCTCAACGAAGCCCGCCTTTCCGCCCAGGTCAGCGCCCGGGTGCTGCGGATTCCGGTTCGGCCCGGCCAGTTTGTGGCCGCCGGCGAGCTGTTGCTGGAGCTTGATCCGGCCGACTATGACATTCGCGTGCAGGCTGCCCAGGCCAGGCTCGATGCGGCCAGTGCCGGCCTTGACATGGCCCGGCTGCGTGCCGAGCGGGCGCGGCGGCTGGCGCCCGACAACTTCGTTTCCGAAGATCAGTTGCTCGAGGCCGAAACCCGCTATCGACAGGCGCAGGCCGAACTCGCCGGCGCCGGGCAGGATCTGGCCGCTTCCGAACTGGAGCTGTCGCGAACGCGTATTCTTGCCCCGTTCCCTGCCGTCGTCACAGAGCGCTTGATTGGCGTTGGCGCCCTGGCTGCGCCGGGTACGCCGCTGCTGGAACTGGTCGCGGCCGACGAGCTTGAAGTCGTGGCCGGAGTCCCCCCGGAGCAGGCGGCAGGCCTGGAAAGGGCCGAATCGCTTGAGTTCGAAAGCGCGGGCCATACCGTGACCGTGCAGCTGTTGCGTCTGTCCTCGGTCATTACCCGCGGCGGCCGCAGCCGCCAGGCCCGCTTCGAGTTCGTCGACCGGAGCCTGCCGGCCGGCAGCGAGGGACGCATTCGCTGGACCGATCCACGGCCGGCCGTTCCGGCAGATTTCATCGTTCAGCGCGATGGGCAGCTCGGCGTGATGTTGTTGTCCGAAGACGGCGAACGGGCCGAGTTCCTGAGTCTCCCTGATGCCGATGCCGGGCGTCCTCACCTGCTGGACCTGCCCGCTGAGCGCTGGCTGATCGACGAGGGTCGGCGCCGGGTCAGCCCCGATCAGCGCGTCAGCGTGCGCTAGCAGCCGATGCTTGGCCGCCTCTACGGGAACCACCCGCTGGCCAATGTCTTCATGGCCGTGGTCCTGGTCATGGGTCTGGCTGCTTTCTGGCTGATGCCCCGCGAGCGGGATCCGGAAGTCAATTTCAACTGGATCAACATGACCACGGTGCTGCCGGGGGCGTCGGCGGAGGATGTCGAGCGGCTGGTAACCGATCCGCTGGAGGAGGCCATTGCCCGCCTGCAGGACGTTCGCTTCGTGGTCTCATCGAGCCGGGAAAACGTTTCCAATATCCTGGTTCGATTCCAGGAGATTTCCCAGCGTGACTTCGAGCGCCGGGTTGCCGACCTCAGGCGTGAAGTTCAGGCCATGGTCAACGACGAGCTTCCGCCCGAAGCCCGCGATCCGAACATCTTTGAAGTTACGACATCAAGCGGTTTCCCGACAGCCATCGTACTGGTCGTCGGCCAGGCCGATGACGATAACCTGCGTGCCCTGGCCCGGCGCACGCGCCAGGATCTCGAGCGTCTGGGTGCCGTCGACCAGATCCTGGCCCAGGGCCTGAACAACCCCGAGCTGCAAGTTTTGTTCGATCCGGCCGCGCTGGCCGGGCGCGGGCTCAGCGGCCTGGACCTGGCGCGTGCGGCTTCGGGCTGGTACCAGGATGTGTTTGCCGGCCGCCTGCGCACCACCACCGGCCAATGGCTGATACGGTCCGAGGGACGCGGTATCGATCCCGAAAGCCTGGCCGGCATGACCCTTGCCGCGCCGGCCACCGGCGAGGTTGTGCGCTTTGATGAGGTTTCCCGACTGCGCCTGGGCAGCAGCATCCCGGAGCAACTGGTTCGTCTCGATGACAGTCCGGCCATCATGCTGTCGGTGACCAAGCGCCCCGGCGCCAACACGCTCGAGCTGATCGCTGACCTGGGCGCCTACATCGATCGCCGCAACGAGGTCCTGGCCGAGCAGGGCATGGCCCTGGTGCTGGCCGACGACCAGACCGTGGCCACGCGTGAGGCCATCAACATCATGCGCAACAATGCCGCGGTCGGTCTGCTGCTGGTGTTGGCGGTGTGCTGGCTGTTCCTGGCCACGCGCATTGCCCTGCTGGTCGGCATGGGGCTGATCCTGTGCGTGGCCGGCACCTTTGCCGTGCTGTATGGCTTCGGCTTTACCCTGAACATCACCGTGCTGCTGGGCGTGGTGATCGTGCTCGGCATGCTGGTCGATGTTTCCGTTGTCATGGTCGAGGCGGTCTACTACCGCCTGCGACTCGGCCAGCCGGCGTTGCAGGCGGCAACCCGCGCCCTGCGCGAGGTCGGCATACCGCTTACCGCCTCGGTCTTGACCACCATCGCCGCTTTCCTGCCCCTGATGCTGATGCCGGGCATCGTCGGCAAGTTCATGTTCGTGGTGCCCTTCGTGGTCACCGTTGGCCTGCTGATATCCCTGGTCCAGGCGTTCTGGGTGTTGCCAACCCAGGTCGTCCACAGCCGCTATCGCCCGGCACCTGCCGGACACTGGCGCGGCCGGCTGACCCGGCGGCTGCGTATCGGCTACGTGCGTTCCCTGGTCCACGTGTTGCGCCGACCCCGGCGCTATCTTTCCATCGCCGGCCTGGCCTTTGCAATTGCCCTGGCCGCCGTCGCTGCCGGCCTGGTCCGGCTGGAATTTTTCGCCTTCGATCCGATTCGGCTGTTCTACGTCCAGGTCGACATGCCCAGCGATGTATCGTTGGACGAAACCCTGGTCCAGGTGCAGCAAGTCAAGCGCGCGGTTCAGGCCGGGCTGTCCGAAGGCGAGGCGCGCAGCGTGATCGCGCTGGCCGGGGTCCAGTTCACCGATGTCGAACCGCTGTTCGGCGATCAATACGGACAGGTGCTGGTCTCGCTGAATCCGGCCAATGGCGGACGATCTGTCCAGGCCATCATCGACGACATGCGCGATGCGGTGTTGTCCACGCCCATTGATGGCCAGATCGCCTTCCTGCAGATCTCCGGTGGGCCGCCAACCCAGCAGCCCATCAACGTCAAGGTGCGCAGCGATGATTTCGATGAGCTGCGGCGCGCCACCGATCGGCTGCGCGAGCTGATTGTCGGGCTGCCGGGCGCGCGCGACATTACCGATGACCGGGTGCCGGGTCGCTCCGAGATGGTCCTGGATCTGGATCGCGAGGCCCTGGCGCAGGCCGGGCTGGATCCTGCAGCCATGGCCAGGCTGCTGCGCCTGCACGTCGACGGCGAAATCGTCGGCTTCACCCGCCAGGCCGGTGATCGATTCGAACTGCGCATCCAGGCCGAGCGCGACCGGCCACTGGATCCCGGTGCCGTTCTCGATGATCCGGTCGTGCTGCCCGGCGGGCAGCAGACCTATCTGGGCGCCCTGGTTCGGGCACGTACCGGCGAGGCACCGGGCGTGATTCGCCACTACAACCTGCGCCGGACCATCACCATCGAAGGTGATATCGACCGCCAGGTCACCAATACGGTCGAAATCAACCGCCGTATCCAGGCAGCCTGGGATGAGGTTCGGGCCGAGTTTCCGGACACCGACCTGGATTTCTCCGGCGAGCTTGACGATATCGAGGAATCGCTGGAAGCCATGGCCGTGCTGTTCCTGCTCGGCATCGGCCTGATCTACCTGATCCTGGCAACCCAGTTCAAGAGCTACTTCCAGCCCTTCCTGATTCTGCTGACCGTGCCGATGGCCTTCACCGGCGTGGTATTCGGCCTGTTGCTGTCGAACAACCCCTTGAGCCTTTACACGATGTACGGAATCATCGCGCTGGCGGGTATCGCCGTGAACGCGGCGATCGTGCTGATATCGGCCGCCAATGAGCGGCTCGCGGCCGGTATGCGACCCTTGCTGGCCACCGTGTTCGCTGCCCGGCGCCGGGTCATTCCAATCCTGATGACCACGGCCACCACCATCGCCGGCCTGCTGTCCCTGGCCCTGGGGCTTGGTGGTCGCTCGCTGCTGTGGGGGCCGGTGGCGGTGACCCTGGTCTGGGGCCTGACGGTTTCGGCCCTGTTGACCTTGTTCGTGATTCCGCTGCTGTACCGTTTGTTCATGCGCACCCGTCCGGCTGCTCGGGCCGGTCAGGAATAGATTTTTGGAACCACGGAAGACAAAGAACGTTATATCCGGATCCCGCAAACCCTGATTGTCCGAAAAGGGCTGAGTATGCAGAGCCGGGAGTGCTTTTGCTTGCTGCCAGCTGATGAAAAAGAGATTGGAAGGGTGGTGGAGGCACC
>RECK01000062.1 GCA_007694055.1 Wenzhouxiangella sp. | reverse complement strand
CGGTTTGGAACCAAGGTCCGGAACGTCAAACAGCGCGTGAGAAACCGCTACTACCGGAACTATTTCTGGAATTTAGATAGCTGAAGAACCCAAGTTCAGAGCGTGATCGACCTGTGATTTGTGGCGTGACAAAGCTGTGACCATAAGCGTGTTTCCGGTACTTGATGCAGTTGGACGGATGGTTCATTGCTAGGGATCACGTCGCTGGATACCGGGCGAAGGCGTCGATGGCTTCGCAGCGCTGGCGGATTCGTTCCAGCCTTGGATAACGGTCAACAATATAGAAGGTAGGTTCGAGCCGCCGAAAGAAGCTGGTCATCGTGGCGATGGCGATGTGGTTGTAGGTAGGCGCCTCCTCAGACTCCGCCAAAGCCTGCGCACTGCGCTCCAACGCTGCAAGTCCCCCGCTGGCCTGGCCCCAACAGTGTTCTACCCACGGCTCGTGTACCTTCTCCGCCGGGCGGCGAGTCCGCTCGTAGTAGCCGGCCACGAACTTCTCCAGAGTGCCGTTTGCGAGAAATAACAGCTGCATTGCATCGGCCATGGCGGAACCACCTCTTGGTAAGAAGTGGCCGTTGAGGTCGTACCGGTCACACAGCATCATTGCGATGGCGACGCTGTCCACCAGAGTGCGCTCACCTTCAATCAGAGCCGGAACCCGGCCCAACGGGTTGATCGCGCGAAGAGCTGCCTTGTCGTTGAAGGCCGAAAGTGGTCGCAATTCGAACGGCTGCCCAAGCAGGTCGAGCAACACGGCGGTTCGGCGAACGAATGGTGAAGGAAGGCGGCCTACGAGAATCATGGGGTTTCTCCGATATTGGTGTTTTTCGGGTGGGCATGCCCCGACCGGGTTCACCTGTCGAGGAGCCAAGGCGTGCCGCTAGCTGCGTCAGTTGATGGCAAGACATCTCCTTGCCTTGCAGTTTGCCTGCGGTGCCCTGCAATTCTGGTTTGTCGGTTGTCGTTGCGGGGTCGGTCGAACGATGTCGAGGCTGGCACGAGCATTGCAAGCCACTCTGACAACGAAAACTGTGATTTTGCCTCAACACGCAAACGACTCGCCATCGGCTTAAACCGTTATCTGGGTTTGTTCGCCCAATCCCTCGATGCCTAGACGGATGATCTGTCCGGGCCGAAGGTAGGTGGGTGGATTCTGGCCCATCCCGACGCCCGGCGGAGTTCCGGTCGAAATGATGTCGCCGGGCTGGAGGCTCATGAACTGCGAGATGTAGGAGACCAGCTTTGCCACACCGAAGATCATCGTTGCGGTCGTGCCGTCCTGGTAACGACGGCTGTCGACCTCCAGCCACAGCCGAAGCGCCCTCGGATCGGAGACCTCGTCGCGCGTGACCAGCCAGGGGCCGATCGGGCCGAAGGTATCGGCGCTTTTTCCCTTCACCCACTGGCCGCCGCGTTCCAGTTGCCAGCTGCGCTCGGAGAGGTCGTTGACCACACAGTAACCTGCGACATGCTCCAGCGCTTCAGCCTCGGAGACGCTACTGGCGTTGGAGCCGATGATCACACCCAGTTCCACCTCCCAGTCGGTCTTTTCGGATCCTTTGGGGATACATACGGCGTCGTTCGGCCCGCAGATGGCGCTGGTCGCTTTCATGAACAAGATCGGCTCGGGGGGCACCGGCATGCCACTTTCGGCGGCGTGGTCGGCGTAGTTCAGCCCGACGCAGATGAACTTGCCGACCCGGCCCACGCACGGTCCTATTCGCGTACCCGGTGCCACAAGGGGCAGTCCGGATTCATCAACGGCCGCCAGCCGTGCAAGCCCCTCTGGCGACAGCACGGCCCCCGCGATGTCGTCAACAAGCCCAGAAAGGTCGCGAAGGCTGCCGTCCTTTGCCATGATCGCTGGTCTTTCCTGGCCAAGTTCGCCGACGCGGAGCAGCTTCATGATAGTTCCTTCCGTCACTTCGGTTAGTTAGCGGCTGGTCTCGGCCGACTGGAAGGCGCGGCAGAAGTCCCCCGGCGCAGGTCTGCAGGGTCGCAGCTCAGGCAGGAGCAAACCCTTGTCGAGCGATACCATGGTGTTCTTCTTTCCTGCGAACCCGATGATCCTCATCCGATATGGGTTGGGCAGTTGTCAAATACATTATGCTAGTATACTCTTTAATTCTGCTTTGTTAGTCTGTCAATGCAGGTCTGAAGCCGGTCTGTGCCGGACCCAAACTGGAGCAGGAGGACGTCGTGGACCAAACACTCGCCCAGTGGCCCTCTGGATCTGCGGAAACCCAAAAAATGCGCAGAATTGCACACTTACGACGAGACCCCCTGCAAATCAAATCGCAGAACTGCTGATCCGCCTGCCATCTCGACCAGCAGGACATCGAGGGACAGCCATTTAACACGAGGAGACTGCCAATGGTCCGAGTTCCGTACATCGACATGGAGATGCTCGCCCCGCTTCCCGACGACCCGAGCCCGTATAACCCCGACTGGCTGTCGGCCAACAACATCCACAGGGCCATGGCCAACCATCCCGAAGCCCTCAGGGTCTTCTGGCCCCGGATCGGGGCGTGGATGCGCTTTAAGTCGACGCTGGAGCCTCGCTTGCGCGAGTTGGCTATCATCCAGGCGAGCTATGTCACCGCCAGCGGCTACGAATTCGCTCATCATGTCCACTACGCCGAGTCGATTGGCATGACCCATGACGACATTCTGGCCATCATCGACGAATCGAACGGCAAGACGAGCAACCTGACCGAGCTCGAGCGCACCGTTCTCAAGGCGGCGCGGGATCTGACGCTGAAGGTGCAGATCGACGATGCCACGTGGGCGTTCCTCGACGCGCATCTTCGTCGCGAGAACCTCATCGAGCTGGTGCTGGTGACCAGCTACTACAACCACATCATTCGTCTGGTGACAGCGCTGCAGATCGGCATTGAGGGCGGAAAGGAGCACGAGACCTCGCTGGCGCCTTATCTCGAGCGGTATGCGCCGCCGTCCGACATCGGGGTCTGGCGATGATGGTCGGGGCTGAACCCGGAGCAAGACACCCCAAGCCGGCTCTTGGGGCGACCTGCAGGTTCCTCCGTCAGGATCTGTGGTGCCTTGTGCCAGTTGACGCGGACCACGACAGAAACGAGGGAGATTCATATGGGCATCGAGAGGCTTTTTGATCTGACCGGCCGCGTCGCGCTGGTGACAGGTGCCGCCGGCAGTCTGGGCAGTGCGATCGCAACCGTCCTTGCCGACGCGGGGGCAGATCTGCTGCTGTTCGACATCGACGAGACAGGGCTGGAGCGAATGGCCACCACCCTTGCGCGGGACGGCCAGAAGGTGCGGACCTTCGCAGGAAATGTCGGAGACATCGGGCATGTCGACGATGTTTTCGGCCTGCTCGACCGCGAGTTCGGCCGCATTGATGTGTTGGTGAACGTGGCCGGGCCGGCCCGGCTGGGCAAGCCCGAGGACACCGATCTGGCGGATGTAGAATACACCATCCATAACATCGCAACCGCGCGTTTCTACTGCTGCCAGCAAGCGGGTCGGCGGATGCTGGCAGCCGGAAAGGGCAGCATCATCAGCATCTGTTCGGTTTCCGGGACGACCGCGAACGGACGCAGCCACATGGCCTACGGCATGGCGATGGCGGCGGTCGCGCACATGACACGCGAACTCAGCACGGAATGGAGCAGCCGCGGGGTGCGTGTGAATGCGATCGTCTGCGGCCAGATCAGCAACCCCAGCCTCGAGGCGCGGATGGCGGACGATCCGCGCCTGAAGAAGAACTTCCTGCGCGGCATCCCCATCGGGCGGCTTGGGGTCAACGAAGACATCAAGGGGATTGCGCTTCTGCTGGCGTCGGATGCCTCTTCCTTCATGACCGGCGCGCTGGTCCCGGTGGACGGCGGCAACCTGGCGCGCAACGCCGGGGCCTCGCATCCGGGTATGCCCGAATTCTGACCCCCTCGGCCCCGGCCGCTGGACCAACCACGCAAACAACCAAGGCGGAGGCCCTCCGTGACACTCGACCCCAAGCTGCACGCCGTCCTCGATCAGGTCTTTGTCACGCGGGATTTCCGGCTTGAAAGCGGAAAGGTGCTGGCAGAACTGCGGATCGCCTTTGAAACCTACGGGAAACTGGCGCCGGACCGGTCGAACGTGGTCCTGCTGACCCATGGCTACACCAGCAACCACCACATGGTTGGACAGCCCGGCTCGACCCTGGCCGAGGGCCTGTGGAACAGCCTCGTCGGGCCCGGCCTAGCCATCGATACCGACCGGTTCCATGTCGTGTCGTCGAACATGCTGGGGTCGACCTATGGCTCGACCGGCCCGGCCGAGCTCAATCCGCTGACCGGCCGGCCCTATGGCCCGGCCTTCCCCGAGATCACGCTGGTCGACATCGTGACAGCTCAGCGCGCTATGCTGCAGCACCTGGGCATCGAGCGTCTGGTGGCAGTGGTCGGCCCGTCCTACGGCGGGTTCCAGGCGTTCCAGTGGGCGGTGAGTTTTTCGGACTGCGTGAACGGGATCGTCCCCGTTACCTCGGATTTCAAGGCGAATGCGGGGGCCGCGGCCAGCCTGTCAGCCTTGATCGCCGAACTCGAGGCCGACCCAAACTGGTACGGCGGTGACTATTACGATCATGGCGGTGTGGCCGAAACAATGACGCGGCTACGAATTGAGACGCTGGTGCGCTATGGCATCCATGACCTGCTGGCCCCCGATTTCCCTGATCCTGCTGCACGCGAGGCCGAGATCGCGCGCATGGCCCGAAAGTGGGCGGCCGAGTTCGACGCCAACGCGATGATCGTTCTGGGTCGGGCAAGTTCCCGCTTCGACGTGCGGGCCGAGCTGTCCCGGATCAGGGCCCGCGTGCTGTTCGTCCTGTGCCGGACGGACAAGGTCTTTCCGCCATCGCTTGCGTCCGGCGCCAAGGCCAAACTGGGTGATGCCGGCGTTGACGCGCAGTATTTCGAGATCGACAGTGACCTGGGGCATGCGGCGGCCGGACTGGATGGGCCGAAGTGGGCACCCGAACTGGCTGCCTTCATGCAGGAACTGATCGAACAGCACTGAAGGGAGCGAGCGAATGCGTCTGCGGCCCTGTCTTCAGCCCAGCGGGCTCAGCCCGGCTCCGAGGCCGTGAAGTCCTGGAGCGGGATTTCGTAAGACAGCAGGAAGTCCTCTGCGGCAGCGACGGTGATCGTCACCTCGATCGTTCGCTGTCTGTCAGACAGGAAGACCATCTCCTTGGACATCACTGGACTGCCCGGAGGAATGGTCAATTCACGCGCCTCGGCCTCGGTGGCGATCGCGGCGCGCGCCGTAACCAGTGCCCGGTCGAAGTGGACGCCGGTGCAGCGCCGGACATTCCGGAAGATGATCGAATCCGAAAAGTCCTCGGCTTTCATCTGCGACCCGATGTCTGGCGGAAAATAAGTGGTGACCAGGGTGCGCGCCTGATTGCGCATGACCAGATGGGAGCGCAGGCAATAGCCATGCTCGCCCTTTTCGAGCCCGAAATACCTTTCGACCAGCGCTCCCTTCTCCTTGCCATAGGACAGGATCTCGAGGCGGGCGCCGCGGTTGAGCTCGACGATGTCCCGATAGGTGTTGAACCGGTGGCCACCACGGATAGTCGGCGATCTGGCGGTCACCAGCGCCGGCTTTGCCGACCGTTTCTGAACCATTCCCAGGTCTTCAAGTTCCTTGAGCGCCCGACGGACCGTAATCAGGCTGACGCCCAGACGCTCACCGATCTCGGCCTCCTTCGGCAGATCACTGCCGACTTCCAGTTGACCACTTGCAATCAGGTGTTTGAGCTCCTCGACAAGTTGTTGGTAGAGGGGACCGTTCTCTCGGGAGAACCGCCTGGTCGGAAAGCTGTCGACAGATTGAGCGGACGCGGGCATGGGGTGTGCTTTTTTGGAAGCTTCGTCGGGCATCTAGTATAACAGTATCACCCGGAGGCCAACCCCGGATGTTGCTTTCAGGTTCCGGCGCTTCACAAGGACTGGCAAGAGCCTTTTTTTCAGTGCGACTCCCGCCCGACCGGCGCACCGCGGCAGCCTTTCATGAAATCCAGATCGGCCCCGGTGTCGGCGCCCTGGACATGAGCCTGGTGCAGCCAGGCATAGCCGCTGTCTGGCCGCTCGTGGACGGGTGTCCAGGCGGCCAGCCGAGCGGCCAGTTCGGCTTCGGGGATGTCGAGGTGCAACCGCCGGTTCGGCACGTCGAGTTCGATCATGTCGCCGGTCCGCACCACCGCCAGCGGCCCGCCCGAAGCGGCCTCGGGCGAGACATGCAGGACGACCGTTCCATAGGCTGTGCCGGACATGCGCGCATCCGAAATCCGTACCATGTCGGTGATCCCCTTGCGCAACACCTTGGGCGGCAGGCCCATGTTGCCGACCTCGGCCATGCCCGGATAGCCCTTCGGCCCACAGTTCTTCATTACCATGACGCAGGTCTCGTCGATCTCAAGGCTCTCGTCCTCGATCCGGGCCTTGTAGTCGTCGATATCCTCGAAGACGACGGCGCGGCCGCGGTGTGTCATCAGCTGCGGCGAGGCGGCCGAGGGTTTCAGCACGGCCCCCGAGGGCGCCAGGTTGCCTCGCAACACCGCGATGCCGCCCTGCGCGGTCAGCGCGCGTTCAATCGGCCGGATTACGTCGGGGTTGTGGTTCATCGCGTCCTTGACTTCATCCCAGATCGCCCCGCCCGAGACGGTCAGCGCGTCCTTGTGCAAAAGCCCCGCCTCCCCCAGCCGTTTCAGAACTACCGGAAGGCCTCCAGCGTAGAAGAACTCCTCCATCAGATACTTGCCCGCTGGCAGCAGGTTGACAATGGTCGGCACGTCACGGCCGCAGCGGTCCCAGTCCTCCAGCGTCAGCTCCACACCGACCCGACCAGCGATGGCGAGCAGATGGATCACGGCATTGGTCGAGCCACCGATGGCGCCGACGGTCCGGATTGCATTCTCGAAAGCCGTTTTCGTCAGGATGTCGGAGGGTTTCAGGTCGTCCTTGACCATCTGGACAATGCGTCGGCCCGTCAATTGAGCCATGACCCGGCGGCGCGAATCCACCGCCGGGATCGCGGCATTGCCCGACAGTGCCATGCCCAGCGATTCGGCTACCGACGCCATGGTCGAGGCCGTGCCCATTGTGTTGCAGGTGCCGGTCGAGCGGCTCATCGACTGCTCGGCCTCGAGGAACTCCTCCTGTGTCATCTCGCCGGCCTTCACCGCCTCGGCAAAGCGCCACAGGTGGGTGCCCGATCCGATCTGTTCGCCCCGGAAATGACCGTTCAGCATGGGGCCACCGGTGACGATGATCGACGGCAGGTCGGTCGAGGCTGCGGCCATCAGCAGGCTGGGCGTGGTCTTGTCGCAGCCCACAAGCAGCACCGCACCGTCGATCGGCTGGCCGCGGATCTGCTCTTCGATCGACATCGCGGCCAGATTGCGGAACATCATTGCCGTCGGGCGGTAGGTGTTCTCCGAAACCGAAAACACTGGCACCTCAACCGGGAATCCCCCAGCCTCCCAGACCCCGGCCTTCACCTTTTCGGCCAGTTCGCGCAAATGGCCGTTGCAGGGTGTGAGTTCGGACCAGGTGTTCAGGACGCCGATGATCGGGCGGCCGTCGAACAGGTCGTTCGGATAGCCCTGGTTCTTCAGCCACCCGCGGTGGTAGATCGCGTCGCGCGACGTGCCGCCGTACCATTCCTGACTGCGCAGCTTGCGTGGCCAGCTTGCCGGTTTGAAGCTCATCTGTAACCTCGTCTTGCTGGCCATCGGGGGACAGTCCCGATGGCAGGTTCCGGATACGTTGAAACCCGCATCGGCGGGGTGTTCGTGTTTCTATAAAGCGCGCTCATTGCAGACCCACCAGCCGGATCAGCCAGAGCGAGATGCCGGGGAAATAGGCGATCAGGAAGACCACCGCCAATTCGGCCAGGAAGAACGGAAGCACCTCGCGGAACAGCGTGCCGACCTTGATGTTCCCGATCCGGCAAGCGACGAACAGGACTATCCCCACCGGCGGCGTAATCAGGCTCAGGTTGCCGGCCAGAAGGAAAACCATAGCGAAATGATAAGGGTTGATGCCAAGCGAATTCGCGATCGGGATCAGAAGTGGTGCGAAGACCAGCACCAGCACACCGGATTCGATGAAGAACCCGATCAGGATCACGAAGACGATGACCGAAACCATGAATGCTTCGGGGCTGCCCCGGAACATCGACCCCACTGAGATCAGGGCGCTCGAGGTCCCTGAAATCACCAGAACGTAAGAAGCGATCGAGGCGCAGGCAATGATCAAGAACAGGCTTGCGGTCATGCGCACCGAATTGGTGAAGGCTTCGACCAGCCCCTTGAGATCGAGGTTGCGGAACACGAACAGGCCAAGGAAGATAGCATAGATCACGGCTACGCCGCCCGCCTCGGACGGTGTGAAAGCCCCCGACAGCGTTCCAACCACGATGAACAGAGGAATGCTGACCACCAGGATCCCGTCGCGTGCCAGTCCGGGGACCTCGCGGCGTGCGACCTTGATCTGGCTGATGGGAAAGTTCTCGGAGCGCCCTTTCCAGGCAATCACCAACGCACAGGCAAAGGCCAGGATGATGCCTGGCAGGACGCCCGCGATGAACAACTGGATGACCGAGATGTTCGCAACCGCGGCATAGATCAGCATGATCACCGAGGGCGGGATGATCGGGCCGATCAGGGCGCTGGCCACCGTCACGGCGGCCGCGAACTCCTTGCGGTAGCCCTCTTTCTCCATCCCGTGAATGAACACCTTGCCCAGGGCGGCGGTGTCTGCAATCGCGGTGCCGGAGATGCCGGCAAATACGATCGACGACATCACGTTGGCATAGGCGGTTCCACCCTTGATCCGGCCGACCAGTACGATGGTCAGCTTGATGAGCCGGTCGGTGATCCCGCCCCGGTTCATGATCTCGCCGGCCAGGATGTAGAAGGGCGCGGCCAGCAGGA
>RECK01000063.1 GCA_007694055.1 Wenzhouxiangella sp. | reverse complement strand
GGTGCAGGCAAGACCGAAGCCGCCTTCATTCTGATGGCGAGATTAATCGCCAATGGGCATGCAAACGGCGCGTACATTGCCCTGCCCACCATGGCGACTGCCAATGCCATGTATCGCCGAACGGCCGGGGTCTACCGAAAATTGTTTCGTGAGAACTCCCAACCGGCATCGCTGGTGCTGGCCCATGGGTCGCGGCGATTGGATCTCCAATTCACTTCCAGCCTGATTCATCCGCACCAACTCCCCGGCGAGGGCGAATACGAAAGGGATGAGTTCGACGCAGAAGCACGCTGTAATGCCTGGTTGGCAGACAACAACAAAAAGGCGTTGCTGGCCCACATCGGCGTAGGCACGATTGATCAGGCCTTGCTCGCTGTCTTGCAGTCCAAACACCAATCGATGCGTTTGCTCGGCCTGGTCGGAAAGGTCTTGCTCGTCGACGAGGTGCACGCGTCGGATGCCTACATGCATACCCTGCTGTGCCAACTGCTGACAATGCACGCTCGCGCCGGGGGCAGTGCCATACTGCTTTCGGCCACCCTATCAGAAGCCATGCGAAAGGACTTGATTCGGGCCTGGGGCGGCCATATCGAAGATGCCACTTCGATGCCAGAAGAGCTACTCCCCTACCCGCTGCTGACCAGCGTTGCACCTCATAGCCAGGCAGAATATCGAGCAGTGGCCACCCGCGAAATGGTGCGCCGGAAACTCACGGTTCGCCTGGTCCACGAGCCTGAACTGGTCCACCAATGGATCGTGGAACAGGCGAAACAGGGTTCCTGCATCGCCTGGATACGCAACACGGTCAATGATGCTATCGAGGCATGGCAAACGCTTTCCCGCGAACTGGGCGAGGACCGCGTCGTACTGTTCCATGCCCGATTCGCCATGGGTGATCGCCTGGACATCGAGAACGTCGTGCTCGAGGCCTTCGGCCCCAAGAGCGGCACAGATTCTCGCCTGGGCAAAGTTGTAGTCGCCACTCAGGTCATCGAGCAGTCTTTGGACCTGGACTTTGACGAGATGGTCAGTGACCTCGCACCCATCGACCTGCTGATCCAGCGTGCCGGCAGACTGCATCGCCATCGTCGCGATGCAGAGGGGAATCTGCTGAAGGGTGAAAAGCTCATTGACCAGCGAAGCAGGCCGTGCCTGCATGTGCTTTCCCCGGCGCCGGAAACCGAAGCCGGACAACAGTGGATTCGTCGACTGCTACCCGGAACTGCTGCAGTCTACCCGGACCACGGCCAACTCTGGCTGACCGCCCATGAACTGAGCCAGCGCAAGCGGCTGCAAATCCCTGAAGACCTGCGCGAACTGATCGAATCGGTCTACGCGGAAGACGCGATCGAACGCGTGCCCGAGGCCCTGCGCACGAGTAGCGAACGGGCTGAAGGTAAGGCATTTTCCGACCGCAGCGTTGCGCGCCTTAATGCCATCAAGCCCGCCACCGGTTATCGGTGCCAGGACGGCCAGTGGCTGGACGAGTCGCTAACGCCGACAAGGCTGGGGGAGGATTCGGTAACTGTTCGTTTGGCGCATTGGCAAAACGGTGGACTCAAGCCAGTGACGGAAAGCGAGACCACTGACTGGACACTATCCGAATGCCGGATAGCAGCGAGACACCTGGCCAGGCTTCCCGCTTTTCCAAAAGACATCGAAGACGCAATCGAAGACGTTAAAAGTCTTTGGCCGAAAAAACTGAGAAAGACGACGCTCGTTCCTGTGTCGGTCGAGAAAGACGGGGAGCCCGACCGGAGCGCCCGGGAGCAAGAAAAGTGGTGGCGATACTCCAAGCGAACAGGGCTCATGTTTTGATGCAGCAGAATTCAGAAAAGTCACAAATCCCCACAATGTGGGGAACAGCCATAAGGCAAGAGGCCCGTCTATACAACGATACGGGTCAGCCCCAAGAATTGGGGAAACAGGATTCTAGCAGTGTCACTCAACTGGCTTTTTCTTGGGAATTGCCGGGAATGAAGAAGTTTGTACCTTCTATACAACGATACTTGTATTTATTGCCAAATGACGGTATCGTTGCTCCAAGCTTGCTGATTGGACCGACACAATGAACTTGATCAACACCCCCTGGATCCCGGTCAGGCGACAAAAAAGCCGCCAGACGGAGTACATCTGCCCGTGGCAGCTTACCGAAGGTCACGAAGACAACCCCATTGTCGCCATCGACTTTCCGCGACCGGACCTCAGCTCCGGTGTCGTCGTCTTT
Source organism: Wenzhouxiangella sp. (assembly GCA_007694055.1). Lineage (GTDB taxonomy): Bacteria > Pseudomonadota > Gammaproteobacteria > Xanthomonadales > Wenzhouxiangellaceae > Wenzhouxiangella. The sequence goes on along the minus strand of RECK01000063.1, from coordinate 6,739 downwards.
CTGATCGGACTGTTTCAGCTGGCAATGACGCCGGGCAGCGACCGCGCCTGGCATCGAAAATACGAGATACCCCCATCGGCCGATGACCTGAAGGCGGCACTCGGTCAGTTCAGTGACCACTTCAAGATCGATGGTGACGGGGCCCGCTGTTTCCAGGACCTTGAACTAGCGGGCGAAGATCCCAGACCCATTGGTTCATTGCTGATCGATGAGCCGGGCGGGCAAACACTGCGGCGTAACACCGATCTGTTCATCAAGCGCGAGCAGTTCCCCGGCCTTGGCCTTTCGGCCACCGTTGCCGCCCTGATTACCATGCAATCCAGTGCCCCAGCGGGCGGCAAGGGGCATCGTACGTCGATGCGCGGTGGTGGCCCACTCAACACCCTGCTGGTTCCCGATCCGCGCAACGACGAACTCTCACCCAGCTTGTGGCGAACCATTTGGCTCAACGTGCTGAACCGGTCCGAAGTGGAGACGCTCAGCGGCAACACTCAACTGACCGAGCCGGAATACACCCTGCCATGGCTGGTTCCTGCGCGGACCAGTGAGCCAAAGAGCGGCAAGGATACCTTCCCCGAGCACGCACATCCGTTGCAGATGTTCTTCGCAATGCCGAGGCGAATTCGCCTGAACCTCGAGGACCTGCAAATTCGACCATGCCCGCTGACACTGCGCGAGGAACCGCTGGTCGAGACCTTCCAGACTCGAAGTTACGGAGTGAACTACCAGGGCGCCTGGCAGCATCCCCTTTCGCCCCATCGATACGACAAGGACGGATTTCCGATTCCCTTGCACCCTCAGCCCGGCGGCATCGGCTACCGCCACTGGCTGCACCTGACGCTGGGAAGCCCTGCCGGCGCTAAGGAAAAAGTGCAAGCCGCGGCAGTGGTCAGGGCGGCCCAAAACCAATGGAAGGACAAGCGCAAAACCCTGGTGTGGAGTTTCGGGTTCGATATGGACAACATGAAAGCCCGCGGCTGGTACGAATCGACCATGCCCGTTCTGCACCTGGATGCCGACAGCAACGAACTGCTTGCCGCCCGCGCCCACGCCTTGATCGACAGTGCGCTGCAGGTCAGCGCCAATCTTCGGCAGGCAGTACGAAAAGCCTGGTTCAGCGACGGCGCCACGGTCAGCGGGGATCTTAGCTTCATCACCCAGGGCTTCTGGCAGCAAACTGAAGTTGCATTTTTCGACCACCTGAACCGCGATTACGCCGCATTGAAACAGGGTTCGGCCAAACCCGATCGACGGGGATGGCTGAACCATCTGAACAGCGAAAGCCTGCGACTGTTTGATCACTTTGCAGCCAACGGCAACATTGCCTTCGAAAACCCGAAGCGAATCGCTGTGGCCAGGCGTGACCTGGTCAAGTTCAACCACAAGAAATCCATCAAGGACGGGCTACGAATTCGCAGCCAGGCCGCCTGAACCAAGCGAGGTCAGAAATGAATCAACCCGACAAGCAATCCACACCCAAGGAACAGCCAGCCCAGCACCGGCAACTGCTCGACTGGTGGGAACAACTCGAACAAAACCGCGGTGATCGGGCCGCATTGCGCCGGGCCTCCAGTATCGAGCAGGTCATGTTCAACCCTGGATTTCATCGGCTCTGGCACAGACTCACGGATTCCCCTTGGAGCCGAGCCGAGCGCGTAGCGCTGATTGCGGCCCTGGGTGCCAGGGTCAAGCACCACGACCCGCGCAAATCGTTTGCCGCGCAGCTAGGCTCGCCACCCTCTGGCCGTGAGAAGGCGGCCTTCTCGGGCCTGCGCTTTCGGCGCCTGCTGCAGGCCAGCCAACCCAATGAGCTACTTCAGGCCTGCTCACGGGCGATCACCATGTGCGACGGGCGCGTCAACCTTACCAACTTGGCCGAGAGCGTTTACTGGTGGAGCGACCGTGACCGCAAGAGTTGGGCTTTCGACTACTACGAGGCCAATCCAGCGGCCGACTGAACCGCAACCGAATCATTCCGATGCATCAAACAGGAGAAACCTGACATGAACCGATTCATGCAACTTCATCTGCTTACCAGCTACCCGCCCAGCAACCTCAATCGTGACGATCTGGGTCGGCCCAAGACGGCCGAGATGGGCGGCGCTCAGCGCCTGCGCATTTCATCCCAGAGCCTCAAGCGAGCCTGGCGAACCTCCGATGTTTTCGAAACGGCGGCCAAGGGTCACGTTGGCACCCGCACCAAGGAGATGGGGATTCGTATCTGCAAGCGACTTGTTGAAGGCGGCATTGCTGAAAAGAAAGCCCGGGACTGGTCGCGCAAGATTGCCGAGCAGTTTGGAAAACTCAAGCGCAGCAAGGATGACGGCAAACCCGAAGGGCTTGAAATCGAACAGCTCGCCCACTTCAGTCCGGAGGAAATCGAGCACATTGATGGACTGGTGGAAAAGCTGATTGAGCGCGGCTCGGAGCCTGAGGATGATGAACTCTCCCTGCTGCGCGAGAAGCCGGCAGCAGCCGACATCGCCCTATTCGGTCGCATGTTGGCAGCCAAGCCAAAATTCAACGTGGAGGCTGCCGCGCAGGTCGCCCATGCCATCACCATCCACAAGGTGGCAGTCGAGGACGATTTCTTCACCGCTGTTGATGATCTGAATGAAGGCATTGAGGATGTCGGCGCGGGCCACATGGGAGAAATCGAGTTTGGCGCTGGACTGTTCTACTTGTATATCTGTGTCGACCGCCATTCATTGCTGGAAAATCTGGGCGGCGACGCTGAACTGGCCCGGCGAACACTGGCCGCACTGGTGGAAGCATCTGTGAAGGTCTCACCCACCGGCAAGCAAAACAGCTTCGCCTCACGCGCCTATGCCTCCTTCGCCCTTTGCGAGACGGGTGACCAGCAACCACGCAGTTTATCGGTGGCTTATCTGAAGCCTGTTCGCGGCATCAACCTGCTGGAAGACGGCATCAAGCGATTGTCTGACACCCGCGATCGAATGAACCAGGTCTACGGTGACTGCGCCGATCGGCAGTGCACGTTCAATGTCGTGTCCGGAGAAGGTAGCCTGGCCGAAATCATCGAGTGCGCAACGCAATGAACACGATGCAGCGCTACCTCCTGTTCCAGCTCTACGGGCCGATGTCGGCCTGGGGCGACATCGCCGTGGGCGAGTCCAGGGTAACGACGCCGCTGCCCGGACGCTCGGCCCTTTTGGGCATGTTGGCGGCCGCACTTGGCTTGAAGCGAACCGACGAGGAAAGCCTTGGCGCATTGTCAGCGGCGACGCGATTCGCGGTCCTTACACTCAACAGCGGAAGCTTTCTGCGTGACTATCACACCGTGCAGGTACCGCCCACCAGCGCGCTGAAAAAACGACCGGCCAGAACCCGTCGCGACGAGCTACTGGTACCAAAGAGTGAACTGGGGACTATCCTTTCGTCGCGAGACTATCGCTGTGACGCCCTGCACCGTGTTGCCGTTGAAAGCACTGGAGCTGGGGCTGTGCCACTCGAAGATCTTGAGCGGGCGCTACTCAAGCCGATCTTCCCGATCTACCTCGGTCGCAAGGCCTGCCCACCAGCCCTGCCATTGCAGCCACAGATCGTTGAGGCCCGGACCGTGTTGGAGGCATTTCGAATCTCCAACTTTGACACCCCGGCAACCTGGTTGGGCGACATCGTTTCGAAAGGAGAGATTGCGACACTGGATCAACCGCCCTACCCACTCTGCTGGGAGGAAGGCATGAAAAGCGGCATCGAACCCCTGAAGACTTCTGCGCGGCGCGACCAGCCGCGCACTCGCCGTCGCTGGCAGTTCGATGAGCGTATCGAGCACCAGGCCATGCTTGAAAATCTGGAGGACTCACCATGTACCTGAGCCGAATCAGACCCGCCAATCGATCGGATCAATTGCGCCGACTGGCGAGGATGGCCGCCGGCGGACAATATCGAATTCACCAGGCGCTCTGGAACCTGTTCGAGCGCGATCCTGGAGCCAGCAGAGACTTCCTCTACCGCCAGGAAGGTCAGGCAGACGGACTCTCGTTCCTGGTGCTGTCGCGTCGTCGCCCCGGGGACGACGATGGGCTGTGGCAAGTGCAAACCAAGGAGTATGCACCCAGGCTCAGCGCCGGTCAGCATCTCAACTTCTCCATTCGGATCAACCCGGTCGTCAAGCGCCGAGACGACGCTGGTCGTCAACAACGACATGATCTGGTGATGGACTTGAAGAAAAACGGAGCTGGCCCGGACGAGAGTCAGGCCGAACTCGTGCAGCAGGCCGCTCGCCAATGGCTTGGCGCTCGTGCTGCGCGCAATGGATTCGAGCTTTCCGAGAACAGCCTGCTTGGCGAGGCCTACCGGCAATGGCGATTTACCGGCAAGGGTAGTCGTCGCATCAGCTTTAGCTCGCTAGACTGCTCGGGGTTGCTGACAATCACCGACATCGAGCGCTTCAAACGGGCTCTGACCCGAGGGATCGGTCCCGAAAAAGCATTCGGTTGCGGCCTCTTGCTGATTCGCCCTGCGTGACTTATGCTATCAATTGATAGCACAAAATCGAAAAGTCATGGATACCTTCACCGTGCGCGACCTGCGAGAACGAACCGGCGAACTGATACGGGATGCCGAATCGGGGCGGCTGTCGGTCATCACCAAGCACGGTCGCCCAGTCTTTGTTGCCGTTCCCTTCGACGAGCTACTGATTCGGGAAGGCATCGGCATGGCGCTTGCACTAAGGCTTTTCCAGCAGGCCGATATCTCGCTGGGCAAGGCTGCAAAACTGGCCGGCATGACGCGTCAGGAATTCCTGGCGGAACTTCACCGCCAGAAAATCCCCGTCACCGAATTCAGCGCAAGAGAGCTCGATGAGGAGCTCGAGCGCTTCGCTTGACCGGCTTGCCGTTGATGCCGGCCCGCTGATTGCGCTGGCGCGATTGAACCTGTTGTATCTGCCCTCGCAAATGTTTGAGAGAGTGTTAATAACGGATGTCGTTGCGGCCGAATGCCTTGCCAATCCCAACTATCCGGAGGGTGACGCTATTCAATCGGCACTCAAGCAAGGGATGCTGGAACAACAAACATGGAGCGAGCCACAATCTGCGGGCATGTGGAATCTCGACATGGGCGAGGCCAGCACTATCGACGTGGCGATTCGACTGGAGGCCGCAATTCTTGTCGATGATCGTGCGGCCAGGCGAATTGCACAAAAATTTGAGCTGCCGACAGTCGGAACTTGTGGACTGCTCCTGCTGGCCAAGCGCCAGGGAAAAGTAGATGAGATCAAGCCTTTGCTGAACAGGCTGGTCAACTCTGGCTACTACCTTGGCTCCGGGCTGGTCAACCAGATACTTTCGCTGGCCGGAGAGAGCTGAAAATGCTGCCACCACTCAAGCCGATTGCAATGAAAGAACGCATTTCCATGATCTTTGTCGAGAAGGGCCAGATTGATGTCCTCGACGGTGCCTTCGTTGTTGTGGACGAAGGAGGCGTTCGAACTCACATTCCAGTCGGCAGCATCGCCTGTATCATGCTGGAGCCAGGTACCCGCGTTTCCCATCGGGCAGCCGCGCTGGCCGCCCGGGTGGGGACCCTGCTGGTGTGGGTGGGCGAAGCCGGCGTCCGCCTTTACGCTTCCGGTCAACCGGGCGGAGCCCGTGCCGACCGCCTGCTCTACCAGGCGCGGCTGGCGCTCGATGAAAAGACCCGCCTGAAGGTAGTGCGCAAGATGTACGAAATGCGCTTCGGCGAACCGCCACCAGCCCGCCGCAGCGTGGACCAGTTGCGCGGCATCGAAGGTGCGCGAGTACGGGAAACTTACAAGACACTGGCTGCCAAATATGGCGTCAAGTGGAAAGGGAGGCGCTACAAGCCAACCGAGTGGGACGCCAGCGACACACCAAACCTGTGTCTGTCGGCAGCCACTGCCTGTCTCTATGGAATCACCGAAGCCGCAATTCTTGCCGCCGGCTATGCGCCAGCCGTTGGATTCATCCACACTGGCAAGCCTAGATCATTCGTGTTCGATGTCGCTGATGTATTCAAGTTTGACACAGTCGTTCCGGTGGCTTTCCGAATCGCCGCAGATGAACCTCACGATGCCGAACGCAAGGTCCGCCTGGCCTGCCGCAATATCTTCCGAGAGACCAAATTGTTGGGCAAGATCATTCCATCAATCGAAGAAATGCTGTCCGCCGGTGAAGTCGAAAAACCAAAACCGGGTGAAGGATCGATAGGACCGGCCTTCTCGGACGGCAAGAACCTGGGCGATGCTGGTCATCGTCACTGAAAACGTTCCGCCGAGGCTACGCGGACGACTCGCCGTCTGGCTCGTTGAAGTAAGAGCTGGCGTCTACGTGGGAAACCCATCGAAAAGACTGCGCGAGTTTATATGGGAGCAGGTTGCAGATGGCATAGACGAGGGCAACGCCGTCATGGTTTGGCGCACCAACACTGAGTCCGGGTACGACTTTGAAACCATCGGAAGGAACAGACGAATTCCGGTGGACTTCGATGGTCTCAGACTAGTGTCATTCCTGCCCCAAGAGGATCCTTGACAATATGAGAAATACCGCCGAAACCAGCGATAAAACGTTGGTAGAATCAAGCATGCGCTGATTTTGCTTTACTTTTAATAAGATAGCGGAAGAGTGTTCCCCGCGCCCGCGGGGATGAACCGTAACGGGGCGCTGTGTTCGCCGGCTGGACAACGTGTTCCCCGCGCCCGCGGGGATGAACCGATCCTGAAATTTTTCTAGATTGGCCTGATGCGGTGTTCCCC
>RECK01000076.1 GCA_007694055.1 Wenzhouxiangella sp. | reverse complement strand
CGTTGACGGGTATGATGCGGAACTTGTCCACTTGTTCAGGTTCAGAACAAATGTGCTTTCAATGCCGTTTGCTTGAAAAGGCTGCTTGGCAAGAAGGCCAGCCCTGTGGTAGACTTACCACCAACCTTGGCAAAACCGCAACGTTTTGGGCAAGGTCGCAGGGCGCGAAGCGAGGTACATCACTCCGACAAATTGCCCCTCCCCGTCAGGGGAGGGGTTTTTTTTGCGATTGAAGACGCTCAGGAAATCTTGAGGTATCAGTAACATGCAAGTCAACATGCTCAAGGCCAAGATTCATCGGGCCACCGTCACCCGGGTCGAACTGGACTACGAAGGCTCCTGCGCAATCGACGAGGCGCTCCTTGAGGCGGCCGGGATTCTCGAGTACGAACAAATACATATCTACAACATCAATAACGGCGAGCGCTTTGTTACCTACGCCATTCGCGCAACGCGCGACAGCGGCGTGATCAGCGTCAATGGGGCTGCGGCCCACAAGGCTTCCCCTGGTGACCTGATCATTATTGCCGCTTATGCGAGCCTGGATGAAGCAGCGCTGGCAAGCTACAGTCCCAGCCTGGTTTATCCGGATGGCGACAATCGCATTGTCCGGACCGCGGGACATATCCCGGCCCAGGCCGCTTGATTCCCGGCCAGGCAGGTGTTGGGAAAAAACAACACTCGGGACGTTTCCGCGCTCTTCGCCGAGGATGAGCGCCGCGGGCTGAATTTTTCCCTGCTTGAGCACGGCTGGCTGCTTGACTATTCGCGTTTGCCATTGACTGCCGACGGCTACCGGGGCCTGCAGGCGCTGGCCGCCGCGTCAGGGCTGGATAGTGCAGTCCGGAGACTGTTCGGGGGCGAAATCGTCAACCCGAGCGAGCACCGTCCCGCCCTGCATATGGCGCTTCGCGCTGAGGATCCCTCCGCCTTCCCGGGCGCCGATCCTGATCGGGTGCTGGCTATCGACAGGTCCCGCTTCCTCGACCTGGCAGAGGATTTTCACAGCGGTCGATCCGGTCTCAGCGATCTGGTGCACATAGGCATAGGGGGCTCCGACCTGGGTCCTCGTCTGGTTGCCGATGCACTGGATGTTGACGACGGGGCCGCCCGGGTACACTGGCTGTCGACCGTGGACGCCCGCCGCATGGGTCGCCTGCTCAGAGACCTTGATCCCGATACAACCGGGGTAGTAATCGCTTCGAAGTCGTTCTCCACCGAGGAAACCTTGCTGCAGGCCCAAGCGCTCAAGGCGTGGCTGGGCGATCGTTTCACGGCCCAGGCCTGGGCGGCGACAGCAAAGCCGGAAAGTGCAAAGGCCTTCGGCGTGAGCGGTGACCATATCCTGGGTTTCCCGGAATGGACCGGGGGGCGCTTTTCCCTGTGGTCTTCGGTTGGCGTGAGTGCGGCTGCGCGCCTGGGGCGTGACTGCTACACCGACCTGTTGCGGGGCGCGGCCGAGGCTGATGCGTGTTTTGCGGGAGACGCCCGCGACCGGTCATTGGCCCTGCATGTGGCCGTTCTGATGCATTTCCTGCGGCGTGATCTTGATGCGCCAAGTCTGGGTGTGGTTGCCTACGATCCGCGTCTGGCACTGCTGGGGGATTTTCTCCAGCAACTGGTCATGGAAAGTCTGGGCAAGGGTGTTGACCTGGATGATGCGATCCTGACCCAGTCGACTTCTCCGCTGATCTTCGGAGGTCGTGGCACCGACCTTCAGCACTCCATATTTCAGGCCTTGCATCAGGCGCCCGATTCGCACCCCTTGATCCTGGTCGGCGCTCTGGAGCCCGGCCATGATCGGCCGGACTGGCACCGGGTTCAGTTGGCCCATATGCTGGCCCAGGCCACGGCAATGGCCCGGGGTCGTCATGATGATCAGGCCTCTCGCCTGCTGCCGGGTAATCGGCCGGTCATGATGCTGATGGCCGAGCGCCTGAATGCGCGCTCGCTGGGTTTCCTGCTGGCCTCGTTTGAGCACGCTGTATTTGCGCTCTCGGTTTTATGGAAAATAAACCCGTTCGATCAATGGGGCGTGGAAGAGGGCAAGCGCCTGGCCGCGGATTTCAAGACGGCCCTTCAGGAACATGAGCCTCTTGATTTCGAGACCTGGCTCGAATTGTCGGATCGCGGAATGCGCTCCTAGGCGAAGGCTCAGTCCAGGCTTGAAATCGGGATTGTGATGATGGGCAGGCCCAGCGCATCGGTGCGGGTTCGGCCCAGCAGTCGGGGTCCGCGACTGGCCCTGCTTTCGGATTCAATGAAGTAATACATTTCTGCCACGCCGTGGAACTGTTCCAGGGTGATCAGGTTGATTCGGGTGGCTTCGTCCATGCCCGGAACAAAGCCCAACGGCAGGTAGAAGCCCAGCAGGCCCTGGTCGGTTCCGAGTGCCGTGTAGAAAACGCTCAGGGTCTGATCGGCCTCTTCGCCTGGCTGGGCAATGCGGATACCAAAGCGGTGGACCAGTTCCATTGCCAGACGCTGATCGGCATAGTCGCGTAAATCGCCCCGGGTGATGAAGTGACTCTGCATGCGCACACTCTGCCCGCGGAAGGGCTCGAAATCCGCATCCGGTATCTGGCTGACCAGGTCGTCAATTGCGTAGGTCACCAGGCGCTGGGCCGTGGCGCCGGCAAGGTTGTCCTGAACCTGCCGGGCCGAGCAGCCGGTCAGCACGCTCGCCAATGCCAGCAGGCCGACAACGGCTTTCAGCGTGCGTCGAAGATTCCCGGCCATATTCTTATTCATCTTGCACTTCTATTTCTTCTTCGATGATTTCGAAATCACCCAGGGTTACGTAGCCGCCAGAGATGGCCCGAAAGATTCGCGTCTCCAATTCCACGATCTGGCGAAAATCCCAGGCCTCGGCCCGAAAAAACTCTTCGCCGCTGCGACTGCGGCCCGACCTGTCGATCACGACCAGGTTGCCGATAAACCCGGTGCGTGAACCCGTCGCGCGTCTGCGCTCGCGGTCCATGCGCTGAGCAGTACGTTCGATGGCGACGGCATCGCCGAATTCGGGCAACAGCTCGCTTTCCAGTATGCGCCGGCCGCGCACCTTCTGGGCCTCGGTCAATTCTTCGTAGACCAGATCCGCCATTTCAACCATTTCAGGGTAGCCGCGCTCTGCTGCCAGGGTCAGCCATGCCCAGGCCCGTGCTGAATCCTGGGCGACACCGTGGCCGTGGTAGTTCATGACGCCGAGGTTGAACTGGGCCAGCTTGTCAGCCCAGCGTGCCGCCGCAGTAAATTTCGATTTGGCACTGACAAACTGTCTGGCGCGGTATGAGCGGGAAGCTTCGACCAGGTAACGATTGCCGGGAGTGTGCTCGGCATAGCTTTGCGCTGCCGCTGAGGGCAGCCCGCCGGGTCCGCTCAGGAATGCCAGGCCCGTGCACAACAGAAACAATAAGGTTCTGTAAACCATGATTTTTCCCTTGCCAGCTGAATATCCAGAAGTATAACAACGACGATGTGACCATCCGGCCTTGCCGCTCGTTCCCGGGTTGGCGGGTGAAAGAAGACGCTTGCCTGACTGTTGGCTCAGGGTTTTGGGCATAATGAGGGGTTCCACCCGGGTAAACTGGGCCAATATGAAAGCAAGCAGGAGTTACCCATGCGTTTTCTGATTCTGTTTTTGATGCTCTCGACCCTGGCGCTGACCGGATGCCAGCGAGATGATGAACCCGGCGAGCCCGAGGAAGCGGTCAACGATACCGCAGCAGCGATCGAGGACGACATGACCGAGGTCTTCGAGGATGCTGCCGAGCAGGCTGAAGCAGCCGAGGCCGAAATCGCCGATTTGCTCGAGAGTGATGACGATCAGGTCGAAAGTGGCGTCGACCGGCTGTGGGAGCGCGCCAAGGATTTGGCCAGAGAGGCTCGCGAGCTGGCCGAACAGGCTGCCGAGGTGGCTGAGAGCGAAGGCCGTGATGCCTGGGAAAGCTCGCGCGACGCTGCCGCGCGTGCGCGTGATCGTGCCGCGCTGGCCTGGGAAGAGGCCAGTCGCTTTACCGAGGACGCCTGGGCCGATGCCCGCGAAGCGACCAAGGCGCTGCGTGAACAGGCCGAGGAGGCCTGGAGCGAGCTCGACGAAATCGAATTCGAAGACGACGAAGAAGAAACCGACACATCCGGGGACTGATTTCCCGATTGTCTGCGGCACCGGCCGGCGGGTCGGTGCCGTTTCTTGATCTGGCCAGACCTGAACAATCCTCGAAAACCAATGACATTGACCACGACCGAGACTGCGACTGACGGCTATCATCCGGCGCGCATCGAACCTGACATCCAGCGTCACTGGGAAGCACAGGCAGCCCATCGCGCCGAGCGCGGCAGCGGCGAGCGCTTTTATTGTCTCAGCATGTTTCCTTATCCCTCCGGCAAGCTGCACATGGGGCACATGCGCAACTACACGATTTGCGATGTGATCTCGCGCTATCAGTCCATGTGCGGAAAAAAGGTTCTGCAGCCGATGGGCTGGGATGCCTTCGGGCTGCCGGCCGAAAACGCGGCCATGGCCAACGGGGTGCCGCCGGCGAAGTGGACACGCGACAATATTGCCCACATGCGCAAGCAGCTCAAGGCGCTGGGTTTTGCCATTGACTGGGAGCGTGAGCTGGCCACCTGCGACCCTGATTATTATCGCTGGAACCAGTGGTTCTTCCTGCGTCTGCTCGAGCGCGGAATTGCCTACAAGAAGACAGGGGTGGTCAACTGGGACCCGGTTGACCAGACCGTGCTGGCCAACGAGCAGGTTGTCGACGGCCGTGGCTGGCGCACCGGAGCGCTGGTCGAGAAGCGCGAAATTCCCATGTACTACCTGCGCATTACCGACTATGCGCAGGAACTGCTCGACAGTCTGGACCAGCTTGACGGCTGGCCGGAACGCGTCCGAACCATGCAGGCCAACTGGATCGGCCGCAGCGAGGGCGCCGAGATCAGCTTTGCCTGCGGCACCGAAACGATCAAGGTCTTCACCACCCGGCCGGATACTCTGATGGGGGCGACCTACATGGCCGTGGCGGCAGAACACCCCCTGGCCCGGGCTGCATCCAGAAACAACCCGGCGCTGGCCGAATTCATTGAGCAATGTCAAAAGGGCGGCGTTTCGGAGGCCGACATCGCTACCCAGGAAAAGCTTGGCATGGACACCGGCCTGAAGGCGATCCATCCGCTGACCGGGGCCGAACTGCCAGTTTGGGTGGCCAACTACGTGCTGATGGGCTACGGCGAAGGGGCGATCATGGCCGTGCCGGGTCACGACGAGCGCGATTTTGAATTTGCCCTCAAGTACGATCTGCCCATCGTTCAGGTGGTGTCCCTGCCCGAGGGGCAGCGCTACGATGCGCAGCACTGGCATGAGAGTTACGCCACCAAGGTCGGACAGCTGCTCAACTCGGGCCCTTATGACCGCCTGAGCTGTGAGGCCGGATTCCAGGCCATCGTTGCCGACCTGGAAAGCCGTTCGGCCGGACGCGCCCGGGTTCAGTTCCGGCTGCGTGACTGGGGTATTTCGCGCCAGCGTTACTGGGGTTGTCCGATTCCCATCATCCACTGTGACCACTGCGGCGATGTGCCGGTGCCGGACGAGGATTTGCCGGTGCGGCTGCCGGAAGACCTGGTGCCTGACGGTGCCGGCAACCCGCTCGCGCGCTGCGACGACTTCGTCAATACCACCTGTCCGAAATGTGGACGGCCGGCGAAGCGTGAAACCGATACCATGGATACCTTCGTCGATTCCTCCTGGTATTTCCTGCGCTACACCTGCAACGACAACCAGCAGGCCATGGTTGACCAGGACACCAACGCCTGGATGCCGGTCGATCAGTACATCGGCGGTATTGAGCACGCCATCCTGCACTTGCTCTACGCGAGGTTCTGGACCAAGTTGATGCGCGATGAAGGCCTGGTCGAGATCGATGAGCCCTTTGCCCGGCTGTTGACCCAGGGCATGGTCCTGGCCGAAACCTACTACCGTCAGGACGACTCGGGTCGCCGGCAGTGGTTCAACCCGGCCGATGTCGATGTCGAGCGTGATGACAAGGGCCGTTACGTGCGCGCCGTATTGCGCAGTGATGGCCAGCCGGTGCAGGCTGGCGGCGTCGAAAAGATGGCCAAGTCCAAGAACAACGGTGTCGATCCGCAGGCCCTGGTCGATGAGTACGGGGCCGATACGGTGCGCCTGTTTTCGATGTTTGCCGCCCCGCCCGAGCAGTCGCTGGAGTGGTCGGACGCCGGGGTCGAGGGTTCATGGCGCTTCCTCAAGCGACTCTGGAACGGTGTCCAGGCCCACCTGGACGGCACTGCAGTGGGCCAGCTTGACGCGGCCGCTCTGGATCATGATGGTCGGGAGTTGCGTCGCTTGTTGCACGAAACCATTGCCAAGGTCGGCGATGATCTCGGTCGCCGCTATACCTTCAATACCGCCATTGCCGCGATCATGGAGTTCAGCAACCATCTCAATCGCTACCAGCAGGGCGAGGTCGCTGACCGGGCCCTGTGTCGGGAGGCCTGGACGAGCATTGTCCGCCTGATTGCGCCGGTCACCCCGCACATCGCCGAGGCCTTGTGGCAGGCGCTGGACCAGGCGGGCTCGGTCTTCGATGCCGGCTGGCCAGCGGTAGACGAATCCGCCCTGGTCCGGCAAACCGTGACCATGGTCGTGCAGGTTAACGGCAAGGTTCGAGGTCGCCTGGATTTGCCCACGGACAGCGCGCGCGAACAGGTCGAGCGTCTGGCCATGGCCGAGGAGAACGTCAGGCGTTTTGTCGAAGGCCAATCTGTCCGCCGCGTGATCGTGGTGCCGAATAAACTCGTCAATATAGTCGTCGGCTGATGCGTGCGCTGCTTTTGCTTGCCCTTGTCCTGGTCCTGACCGCGTGCGGGTTTCAGCTGCGCGGCGATGCCAGGCTGCCGCCGGTGATGGCGCAGACCTGGCTGGTCACGCCCGATGACAGCACCGCTTTCGTGCGCGAGCTGAGCCTGATGCTGCGGGCCAACGGCGTGGACTTGGAGTCCAGGCCGGGGCCTGGCGTGGCCGAGCTGCGTATTCACACAGAGCGCATGCGCAGCGAAGCGTTGACCATTGCAGCCGGAGCCCGGGTTCGCGAATTCGTGTTGATTTTCGACGTCGAGTTCGAGTTGCTGGACGCCGAAGGCGAGGCGCTGATTGCCCGCGAGACCTTGCGCCTGACCCGTGATTACAGCTTCGATGAGCAAGAAATACTGGCCGCCACGCGGGAGGAGGAATTTCTCCGCAATGACCTGCGTCAGGCCATGGCCGCGCGCATGCTCCGGCGCCTGGAAGCGTTGTGAAACTGTTTCCGGAAAAGCTCGCCGGCCAGCTGGCCGAGCGGGTGAACGCTATCTACCTGGTGGCCGGTCCCGAGCTTTTGCTGGTTGAAGAGGCCTGCGATGCGATCCGGCGCGCAGCCCGTTCTGCCGACGTTTCCGAGCGGGTCGTCATTGATGCCGATGGCCGATTTGACTGGAGTCAGTTCGGGGCCGCCAGTGACAATCTGTCCCTGTTTGCTACCCGGCGCCTGATCGAATTGCGGCTGCCGGGCGGAAAGCCGGGTCGCGAGGGTGGTGCGGCCCTGCGCGAATGGGCGGCGGGCCAGCATGACGATGTCCTGCTGATCAAATGCCAGGCCTGGGAGATGGCCAGCGAGAAAACCGCCTGGTTCCGGGATGTGGAAAAGGCGGGTGTATTCGTGCCCTGCTGGAGCATCAAGCCGCATCGTTTGCCGGGCTGGATCCGGGCCCGTCTGCGTTCGCGCGGTGTCGGTGCCGATGATGCGGTCGCGGCTTTCCTCGCCGATCGCCTGGAGGGTAACCTGCTGGCTGCGGCCCAGGAAGTCGAGCGCCTGGCATTGCTCTACGGGCGTGACAGTCAACTCAACCTGGCCCAGCTCAAGGAGGCAGTGGCTGACAGCGCCCGTTTTGATGCCTTCAGGCTGGTCGAGCTGGTCATGACCGGGCAGGCTGGCGCCAGCGTTCGCTGCATCCGTGGCCTCGATGACGGCGCAACACCGATGCCGCTGATTGTCGGCGCCCTGTCCCGGGAGCTGATGCAAGTCGAAGCCTTTCAGACTTTGAGCCGGCAGATGCCGGCATCGAAGGCGCTGGAAACGCTCAAGGTCTGGCCCAGCCGTCGTCAGGGCCTGGAGACGGCGGCCGGCCGGCTCGGCCCGGAGCGGGTACGCAACGCCCTGGCACAGCTTTCCGACCTGGATCGTATGTCCAAGTCCAATCAGCGCGATGAATTCTGGCTCAACCTGGAGCGCCTGTGTGTCGACCTCGCCGGTCGGCCGAACCGGTTGGTGGCATGAAAAACCGGGCCGTAGCTGTTTTCGGCGGCACCTTTGATCCCGTGCACTACGGTCATTTGCGCGCTGCCGCCGAGGTCGCCGAACGGTTGAAAGTCAGTGACTTCCGCCTCCTGCCGGCCGGACAGCCGCCCCATCGCGAGGGCACCTGGGCCGATGCCTATCATCGCCTGGCGATGCTGGAGCTGGCCCTGGCCCCGTACCCCGACCTGACCGTGGACGAGCGTGAAGTCCGGCGCGATGGACCGTCTTTCATGGTCGATACGCTGGCCAGTATCCGCAGTGAGGTCAACGATGCCCCCATTCTGTTGTGTCTGGGGCAGGATGCCGCCAACGGCCTCAACCGCTGGCACCGCTGGCGAGAGATCTTCGAACTGGCCCACCTGGTGGTCATGACCCGGCCGCGCAGTCGTCCCCGGTACCCGCAGGATCTTGGCGAGATGTTCCGCGAACGGCGAGAGCAACGTACCCGCGACCTGATGGGCAAGCCGGCCGGCCGGGTAAGGCATGTCGAAGTGACCCAGCTGGCGATTTCATCCACCGACATTCGGCGCCAGTTGGCCGCCGGACGTGATCCGCGCTTTCTGCTGCCGGCAACCGTGCTGGCCTATATCCGCAAGCATGGCCTGTATGGCTGCAATGAAAGCCGAGGCAAAAAGGTA
>RECK01000363.1 GCA_007694055.1 Wenzhouxiangella sp. | reverse complement strand
AGTGGAGTCCACCTCCGCTCCCGGTGGTCCCCTGTCTGTTGCGAGATTCGGATAGACCCAAAAACTTCATAGCTGTCCTTTCGGGTTCCGACTTGTTGTGCTTTGTGTTTCCCCGTTTCGGCTTGATCTGAAAAACTGCAACACTGCGCCTGCCACGGATCGAGTTGCCTCCAGCGGCAGAAAATGACCTGCCTCCGTGATGATTCGGTACTCTCCCCCGCTTGGGGCCAGCCAGGCCTCACAGCCTGAGAACATCGTTGGTGGGATGCAGCGGTCACGATCACCGGCTAGCACCAGCGAAGGCACTGATGCCGAAGCCATCAGCAGACGCCGGGACTGGTTCCATGGACGCCATTGCCGGGGCAGGGGTCGGAGCAGCCCACGGTAACAGGCCAGTGCGGCCCGCAGGTTTTCAGGTCGCGACAGTGTGTCAACGACATCCTCGATGCGTTCCTGGTAGGCGCTGACCTCTCCACTCCAGGCCTGCCAGAGTCGCTGGATGTAACGGCCCTTGTTCGACCGGATGCGTCGCTCCGGCAGCCAGGGCAGCTGGAAGTAGAAAATGTAGGCGCTGCGTTTGAACTGGGCGGGGTGTCGCAGCAGGTTGCGCAGGAAAACCGGGCCCGGCGGCACCGACATCATCACCGCTTTCCGGAATAGCCCAGGGTTTCGGGCTACTGCCGCATAGGCGGCAATCGCGCCCCAGTCATGGCCAACCAGGTAGCAGTCCCGGAAATCGAAGCGGGCCTTGAGCGCCATCGTGATGGCCTCGGCGTCTTTGGCCAGCTGCTCGACCTGGATCGTGTTGAAGCCCGAAGCTACTACCGCGGCAGGCACCGCGGTGGGGTGGTAGCCGCGCATGAAGGGCGCCGCGCAGGCGTAGCCGGCATCGTTCAACAGCCGCATCAGGGGGACGAACGAGCGGGCATTGTCCGGGAAGCCGTGCAGCAAAAGAACCAGGTGGTCAGATTGCCCCGACATCAGGACTTCGAAGTCCAGCCCGTTGACGTTCAGCCGAATGGTGTTCATTCTTCTAGCCGGCAGGTTGGCAGCTTAGAAGCATACCTTCAGCGTTGGTTGTTCTGGACGCTGGGGCCAGCGGCGAAAGTCGAGCACCAGGTCGTTGACCTGGGCCTGCTCGATCAGGAAGGCATCGTGGCCCTGGGGCACGTCAAGCAGGTCGAGACGGGCCTGTGGCAGTGCCTCGGCCAGTTCGGCCTGGTCGCGCGGCGGATAAAGCAGGTCGGAGTTGATCCCGATGACCTGAACCGGCGTTGGCGTGTTGGCGAGCAAGGTGTTGAGGTCGCCGCGACCGCGGCCGATGTCATGGCTGTCCATGGCCGCCATCAGGCGCTGGTAGGCAACCGGGTCAAAGCGGGCCTTGAGGGCGCTGCCGTGATGTTCCAGCCACTGCTCGGCCGGGTGCGGCAGGGCGTCGCTGGCGGCAAAGCGGCTGTCCAGGTTGTCCCAGTGACGGTAGCTGAGCATGGCAACCATGCGCGCCAGCTCCAGGTCATCATGGTGTTCCAGCGCACGCCGCTGGATATGGTTGAGCGCCCGTGCCCAGGCCGATTGCCGGGCCGGGGCGGCAATGGCCACGGCAGCGGCCACCGGCAGGGCAGGGGCTACCGCCCATTCCAGGGCCTGCATGCCGCCCAGCGAACCGCCGATGACCAGTTTCAGGCGCTTGACGCCCAGTGTTTCCAGCAGCAGCCCTTGCACCAGGACCATGTCGCGAACAGTGACGCTGGGAAACCGCCCTTCCCAGGGCTGGCCATCCGGCCCCGGGTGGGTCGGGCCGGTTGTTTGCCCGCTGCCGCCCAGCACGTCGACGCTGACGATGAAGTCCTTCTCTGGATCCAGCGCCCGTCCCGGTCCGAGCAGTTCCGGCCACCATGATGACAGGTCGGAATCTCCGGTCAGGGCAGGGCAGACCAGCACGGCGTTGGCACCCTCCTCGTCAAGCCTCCCCCAGCTGCGAAAGCCGACCTGGATTGCGTCCAGGCGCGTGCCTTCGGCCAGGGGCGGGGGCTGCTCGATATGCTTGAGCTGGACGGGGTCGCTCATGCCGCAGCCTCGAGACCGGCGCGTTCGAAGGCCTGGTTGAAGTCCTCGATGATGTCGTCGATATGCTCAATGCCGACGGAAACGCGAACCAGTTCCGGATTGACCCCGGCGGCATTGCGCTCGGCTTCGCTGAGCTGCTGGTGTGTGGTGGAGGCCGGGTGGATCACCAGGGTCTTGGCGTCTCCCACGTTGGCCAGGTGGCTGGCCAGTTCGACGGAATTGATGAAGCGCCTGCCAGCCGCTTCGCCGCCGCGAATGCCGAAGCTGAGGACGGCACCAAAGCCGTTGCGGAAGTAGCGTTTTGCCCGTTCATGCCAGGGGTGGTCGGGCAGCCCGGGATAGTTTACCCAGGCCACCGAGGGGTGCTGCTGCAACCATTCGGCCAGGGCCTGGGTGTTGTCGACATGACGTTGCACGCGCAGCGACAGGGTCTCCAGACCCTGCAGGAACAAGAAGCTGTTGAAGGGGCTGAGCGCCGGGCCGAGATCGCGCAAGCCCTCGACCCGGGCCCGAATGATGAAGGCGATATTGCCGAACTGGCTGTCCTTGCCGAAAGTTTCCCAGAAGTTCAGGCCGTGGTAGCCGGGTGCCGGCTCGGTAAACAGCGGGAAGCGGCCGTTGCCCCAGTCGAAGGTGCCGGCATCGACGATGATCCCGCCGACGGAGGTGCCATGGCCGCCAATCCACTTGGTGGCCGACTGGACCACGATGTCGGCGCCATGCTCGATCGGTCGGACCAGGTAGCCGGCTGCACCGAAGGTGTTGTCGACGATCAGCGGCAGGCCGTGTTTCTTCGCCAGTTTCGACAAGCCCTCGAGATCGGGAATGTGGAAGCCGGGATTGCCGATGGTTTCGACGTAGATGCCGCGGGTATGGTCATCGATCTGAGCTTCGAAGGCGGCCAGGTCGTCGCCTTCGACCAGGCGCACATCGATGCCCATACGCGGCAGCGAGACCTTGAACTGATTGTACGTGCCACCGTAGAGCGAGGCGC
Organism: Wenzhouxiangella sp.; assembly: GCA_007694055.1. GTDB lineage: Bacteria > Pseudomonadota > Gammaproteobacteria > Xanthomonadales > Wenzhouxiangellaceae > Wenzhouxiangella. The sequence goes on along the minus strand of RECK01000363.1, from coordinate 5,936 downwards.
TGGCGACCAGGTTGTCGCCGGCCTGGGCGATGGTGGTAATGGTGATCAGCTGGGCCGACTGGCCGGAGCCGGTGGCCAGCGCCGCGACCCCGCCCTCCAGCGCGGCTACGCGCTGCTCGAAGACGTCGGTGGTCGGGTTCATGATGCGCGAATAGATGTTGCCGAACTCCTGCAGCGCGAACAGGCGCGCGCCGTGGTCGGCGTCGTCAAAGGTGTACGAGGTGGTCTGGTAGATCGGGACCGCGCGCGCATTGGTGCCGGGCGCCGGTTGCTGGCCAGCATGTACCTGCAGGGTTTCGAAGCGGTGGGTCTTGTTGTCGTTACTCATGGTCGATTCCTGGTGATGGTGACTGCGGGGCGAGGCCAAAGGCGCGTCGGACAATGAAAAAACCCGCGAGCGCCAGGGCGCCGCGGGTTCGTTCGTGATCGGGTTGGTGGTTCCTGCTTTCTAGTGAAACACGACCGTGCACGAGCCCGCGGCATTGCCGGGCATACACATGCACATGACGAGAGCGAGATTGCGGGTCGTGGTTGTCATGGCCCGATTAACGCACCTTGGGGCCGGTCCGGTCAAGTGCCGGCTAATATTCATTCGTTCTAAGCTATTTCCAAAAATGCAGGTTGCCGGGTTGGAGAAATCGCACGCAAGTACAGTCAGCGTCCCTCGAAGAGACTAAATCTGTGTACTCTTAGAGGCTGAGTTGGTCATTGCAGGGAGACTAGATTTCATGACTCACCGGTCACAGCTTCGGATTCCGGCAACCTATATGCGCGGCGGGACCAGCAAGGGCGTGTTTTTCCGACTCGATGACCTGCCGCCGGGGGCGCGCAGCGCGGGATCGGAGCGCGATGCCTTGCTGCTACGAGTCATCGGCTCGCCCGATCCCTACGGCAAACACACCGATGGCATGGGCGGGGCTACGTCCAGTACCTCGAAAACCGTCATCCTGTCCCGGTCCGAAAAACCCGATCATGATGTCGATTACCTGTTCGGGCAAGTATCCATCGACCAGCCCTTTATCGACTGGTCGGGCAACTGCGGCAACCTGACCGCCGCGGTGGGGTCATTTGCCATCGCCAATGGCCTGGTGGATGCTGCGCGCGTGCCCGACAACGGCATTTGTCAGGTGCGCATCTGGCAGGCCAATATCGAAAAAACCATCATTGCCCACGTGCCGATCAGCAACGGCCAGGTCCAGGAAACCGGCGACTTCGAGCTCGACGGGGTGACTTTCCCGGCGGCTGAGGTTCGTATCGACTTCATGGACCCGACCGGCGATGCCCCGGCGCTGCCGACCGGCAACGTGGTCGACGAGTTCGAGGCGCCCGGTTTCGGCCGTCTCAAGGCCAGCTTCATCAGCGCCGGTATCCCGACCATCTTTGTTGATGCAGGTGCCATCGGCATGACCGGCACCGAACTGCAGCCGGCGGTCAACGACAACCCCGAACTGCTGGACCAGCTCGAGATTCTGCGCGCCCACGGCGCCGTTGCCATGGGCCTGATCGAACACATTGACCAGGCCCGGCAAAGACAGCACACGCCCAAGCTGGCCTGGGTGTCGGCGCCGGCCGACTACGTCGCTTCCAGCGGCAAGCCGGTAGGAGCAGGTCTGATCGACCTGAATGTGCGGGCCATGTCCATGGGCAAGCTGCACCACGCCATGATGGGTACGGCGGCCGTGGCCATTGCCGCCGCCGCTGCCATTCCAGGTACCCTGGTCAACCAGGCTGCCGGTGGTGCCGGAAGCGAAGGCGTCTGCTTCGGGCATCCGTCGGGTACGCTAAAGGTCGGTGCAAGCGTGCGCCAGCAGGCTGGCGCCTGGAGGGTAGAGCGGGTCAGCATGAGCCGCAGCGCGCGGATACTGATGGAAGGCTGGGTGAGCGTGCCGGGCTGATCATTTGCGGGGTTTGCTTGTGCTGGAGAAAGCCTGGAAATACGGGGCGTTGCTGCTTGCCGCGCTAACCTGGATTGCCTGCTCTGCCCAGGCCGAGTCGCAGCCCGTTTTGGAGCTGCAGTACCACTTCGATCGCTTCGCTGCCCATCCGGACCTGGCCGGTGCCCGGGTCAATACCGTGGTCGGCGATGATCGGGGCAATATCTGGATCGGCACCCAGGACGGCCTGTACGAGTTCGACGGCACCCAGGTGCGCGCCCATCGCGCGGCCAGTCGCCCGGGGGCCCTGCTCGACAACCACGTGCTCAGCCTGATGATCGATAGTCGCGGGCGGTTGTGGGTAGGGACCATGCAGGGGCTGGATCGGCTTGATCCTGAAAGCGGGGCGTTCTCTGCCCGCGCCGCAGCCTCGGACGGCACCGGGCTGGCCGGCGTAACGGTACTGTCGCTGCTAGAGGGCGATGAAGGTGTCATCTGGGTCGGTACCTCCGAAAGTGGTCTGTATCAACTGGATCGCGACGGTAGGGTAATGGCGCACTTTGACGGGCTGGACCGTGATGGCGTCCTGTCTGCACCCGATGTCTGGGACCTGGCATTCGACACGGCAGGCGACTATCTCTGGATCGCTACCGAGGGCGGGCTGGATCGTCTTGACCTGGGCAGCCTGGAAGTCGCCGAGCGCCTGCTTCCCCCGGGTGAGGCGGCAACCCGGAGTCAGCGCGCGGCGGTCACCAGCGTACTGGTCGACGACAGTGGCGATGTCTGGCTGACTACCCTGGCCGGCGCCTGGCGATATGACCGAGCCGTGCAGCGTTTCGAGTCCCTGGCCGGCTGGTCCGAGGCGCTGGCCAACCCGCAGATGCATGTGAGCGACGATGGCCGAGGCGGCCTGTGGTTTTCCAGTCTGGAGTCCGGCGTGGTCCATTGTCCGGCCCCGGCACACGACTGCCGCCACCGGCTTCATCAACCCAGGCTGCCACGCTCCCTGCCCGGCAACGGCGTGCGCCGCAGCTACCTGGACCGTGACGGTCGCCTGTGGCTGGCTACAACCAGCGGCCTGGCCCGTTTCGTGCCCTCGCGCCTGGACTGGGGCCACTACCGCCTGCGCGGTCTCGACGGTGCTGACCCCGAGGTCTGGGCCCTGGCGCAATGGCGCGGACAGCTGTACCTGGGAACCTTCGCCCACGGACTGTGGCGGGCGCCCTGGGCCGAGCTGGAGGCGCAGCAGCCCGAGGTAGCACTGGCACGCGTTCCCGTGGCCCATCCCGGTGCCTGGTCGCTGAAGGTGGACAGCGCGAACCGGCTCTGGGTCAGCACTTTTGGGGGCGGGCTTTACCGATTCGATGAGCCCGGTCAACCGGCACTGCACCTGCTGCATGATCCTGACGATCCCGACAGCCTGACCTTCAACCATGTCTGGCACCTGGCCGAGGATGCTGGCGGAATGTGGGTCGGCACCTACGGCGGTGGCCTGAACCTGCTGGACCCGGATAGTGGTCGGCGCCTGGAGCGCTGGCTGCCGGACAGCGAACGTACCATTTCCAGTCGCCGTGTCGTACTGACCCTGCGCGATGGCGAAGCCCGGCTGTGGGCGGCCACTTACGGCGGTGGCCTGAACCGAATGGACGACGAGGCTGCCGGCTTTCGGTCCTGGGTGCACGATCCGGCCGACCCGGCCAGCCTGCCGCATGACTTTCTTGTCGACCTTGCCCTTTCCCCGGAAGGTGAATTGCTGATCGCCACCGAGGGCGGTGGACTGGCGCGCCTCATTGACCCGGATCAGGGCCGCTTCCAGACCCGCGACGAGGAAACCGGCCTGCTCAATGCCAACCTGTCGGGTTTGCGGTTTACCGGCGACGGTGCCTTGTGGGTCAGCCACAAGCGGGGGCTGCAACGCTACCAGGCCGGCCGCTGGCAAGGCGCGCGCGCCATCGATGGCCTGCAGGATGATTATTTCGCAACCCGCAGCCACGCCGAACCCCGGCCGGGCTGGCTGGCCTTTGGTGGCCGTGGCGGCATCAACGTGTTCGCCCCCGAGGCCATCTCCCTGCCCGCCGCACCGGCCGTGCCGCGGATCGCCGAGATCCGTCTCTACCGCGCCCAGCAGCGTGAAATCCGAGCGTTCAGCGCAGACGGTGACTGGCGCCTTGACCCGGCAGTCGAGGCGATCGGCATTCGCTTCTCCAGCCACTATCTGGATGCCGAGATTGAGCCCTTGTATCGGTACCGGCTCGACGGCGGCAGCTGGGTCGAGCACCACGACGGCAGCCTGGTGCTCAGCGGACTGTCGCCCGGTCACTACCGTCTTGACCTGCAGGCAGCGCGCGAGGATCGACAGTGGAGCGACTCCGCGAACTGGTCATTCAGTATTCGTCCGCCGTGGTGGGCCAGTTCCCTTGCCTGGACCATTTACGCGGTGGCGCTGCTGGGGTCGATTCTTGTTGCCGTCCGGTTCCGACTGCGCCGCATGGCCGCGCACAATCGCCATCTTCAGGTCCTGATAAGGGCCAGGAGTCGTGAGCATCAGCTGCGGGTCAACGCGCTGGAAGCGGCCCATCGCCAGGCCGTCAGCGAGGAGTTGCTGGCCCAGAAACGACGCCTGTTCTCGTCCATGGCCCACGAGCTGCGCACGCCGCTGACCGCACTCGCCCTGACCGTCGATGCCGAGCTGGGCCAAAGCGAATTGGCTCGCCGCCAACCGGGCGCGCTGGAGGCGATTCGAACCAATATCCGGCGTCTGAACCGGGTTAGCCAGCAGATCCTGTCATTGTCCGACGCCGTTGCCGACGATGGTCAGCCATCGACCTGTGTTGAGCTTCGCCCTGAGGTGACCGCCATTACCGGTGGCCTGCGCGCCCTGCTGGCCGAGCGCGAGATCCGCGTTCAAGCGGATGTGCCCGAAGGGCTGTTTTTGCAGCTCAAGCCTGGCAGCCTGGAGCTGATCCTGTTCAACCTGCTCGACAATGCCTGGAAATACGCCGGCCGCGGTGCCCGGGTGAGGATCCGCGCCAGCGAGGCCGACGGCAGCATCGTGGTGGAAGTCATCGACGATGGCCCCGGCATGCTTGAAACCCTGGCCGAGCGCGCCTTCGATCGGCGCACCCGTGGCCGTGACAGCAGCAGGGAAAGCGGGCAGGGCCTGGGCCTGGCTGCCGTGCACGCCATGGTCGAGGCCAATGGTGGCAGCATCGAACTGCGCACGGCACCCGGCATGGGTTGCCACTACGTGATCAAGCTGCCGCCGGCCGATCCCGCCATCGGGTTGGAGACCGAAGCCGGCGATGCCGAGCCTGGTCCAGGGAGCGTGGGCGGTAACAAGGTCCTGGGCACGCTGCTGCTGGTCGAAGACGACAAGCAGCTGCGCGACCTGATCGGGCGCCTGCTGTCCAGCGACTGGCGTATTCTGGCCTACGCTGATGGCCGCGAGGCGCTGAAGGCCGCGGGTGAAGAACTGCCCGACCTGGTTGTCAGCGATGTCGATCTGCCGGGTCTGCGTGGCGACGAACTGTGCCGAAGGATCAAGCAGGACCCGGTCCTGGCCCACACCCCGGTGCTGCTGCTCACCGCCCTGGATGATCCGAAAGCGCAGGCTGCGGGCCTGGCTGCCCAGGCCGATGACTACATCACCAAGCCCTTCGACGGCCAGGCCCTCAAGGCCCGCCTGCGCAATCTCTGGCAAACCCTGGAACGCACCCGCGAACACGCCCGCCGCAGCCTGTTGGATGCGGCCGGCGACAACGGTGATGCATCGGGTTTCGTCGACGAACTCAAAAAGCAGGCCGAAATTTTGCTCGACCAGGGTCGCCTCAGCGTCGACAATCTGGCCGCCGCTCTCAACGTCTCTACCCGCCACCTCGGTCGCCAGTTCTCCCGTCAGCTGGGCGACCTCAATCCCCGCGACTATATCGACCGTCTCCACGCCCGCCGCGCCGGAGAGCGCATCGCCGCCGGCGCCACCCTGGAACAAGTCGCCGAAGAACTGGGCTATTCGTCCAGCAGCTACCTCGGCCGCAAGTTTCGCCAGTGGTACGGGGTCAGCGT
>RECK01000153.1 GCA_007694055.1 Wenzhouxiangella sp. | reverse complement strand
CGATGGCGAACCGCGCGGTCGAATTGCGCTCGCAGCGTTTCAAGCTCCGCACCGCCGCGATCGAGATGACTGCGCACTTCCCGGGCCAGTGCGTCGGCCGCTTCCAGCTGCTTGTCCTCGACCAGCAGTTCGAACAGGCGAATGGCCATGGCGAGCATGCCCGGCTGATGCAGCCTGCCCTCTGTGCGTCCGCTATTGATGTGGCGCTGGCGCCATTCGAGTTCCAGCTCGGACTGGCCCAGGGCCTGGTACAGGTTGGCAATGCGCTCGCTGCTGGCCACTGTGGCCGGATCAAGCGGGCCTCCGGTTTCCAGCCTGATTTCATGCAGTTCCTGGGCCAGCTCCAGGGCCCGGTCGGTTTCGTCTAGAACCAGCAGGGTCCGGATGACCTGCTCGAAGGCATTGATCGTGTCGGGATGGTGAGCCGACAGCAGCCGTTCGCGTTCGCTCGCAACCCGGCTGAATCGTTCCAGGGCAGAGGCCGGATTGTCGGTGCGCAAGTCGACTCGGCCCAGGTTGAGCTCGGCCCGCAGCGTCAGCGGATGGTCCGGGCCCAGCGTTTCGGTGCGCAACGCCAGGGTTTCTTCGAGAAGGCGCCGGGCCTGCTCGTATTGGCCAAGATCAAGAAAGGTCAAGGCATGGTTGTTCATGAGTCTGAGCGTGGCCTGGTTGCGTCGGCCCAGGTTGTTGGTCAGAATCTCCAGTGCTTCGGCCTCGATTTCCAAGGCTTCCTCGTGCCTGCCCAGCGCGCCCAGCGCGGCCGATACATTCAGCATGCCGCCATAGACCGCAGGGTCGGAGGTGTCGGCGACTTGTCGCGCCAGGGCCAGCGCTTCCTGGTAACTGGCCAGCCCGGATTCCGGGTCGCCGCTGCGGCCGTGAACATAGCCCAGGGTATTCAAGGCCTGGATGTAGGCCTCGTGCCCGAGTCCGCTTTCGGTCCGGACACGCTCGATGTTGTGTTGCGCCAGGCCCAGGGCCTCCTCTCGCTCGCCACTTTCGACCAGAACGATGGCGAGCTGGTTGCGGGCCTGGAAACGCAGCTCAAGGCGGCGCGGATCGCCGCCGTCGGCACGTGCGACAACTTCGTCCAGCGCGGCGCGCGCGCGCGGGAACTGGCCGGTCTCGAACAGCGCTCGGGCCAGTTCATGGCGCGCTCTGAGCACGTCCAGGTGATCTGATCCCAGTACGCTGGCGCGCAGATCGACGACGCGCTCGGCAAGCTCAAGGCTGGGCGTGACCATGCCGGTTGATCGATAGACTTCGAGCACCGCCTGAAACAGGTCGGCCTGGACCAGGGGTTGATCGGCGAAGCCTGCTTCGATCTGATCCACCGCCCGGCGCAACATGAATTGTTCGATCAGCTCCCGGGCCAGGTCGGTCGGGCTGGCCCGACTGACTGCCGCCTCGAAGGCTGCGGTGGCGCTTTCGGCCTGCTGCGGATCGGCCTCTTCAGCCAGGGTGGCCCGGTACTGGCGGCGCAGACCGTCGACCACACCCTCGCCGAATGCGCGTGGGTCGAGTTCGCCGAGCATGGACTGCTGGAAGTTGACCACGCGCTCCAGTTCGCCCTGGCGCTGCTCGGCCAGGGCCTGCTGACGCTGTGCTTCCAGCATCCCATAGATGGCCAGGCCCAGACCCAGGCCAAGACCAAGAATGACGGTTGCCAGGCTGGCCAGGAGCAGCTTGTTGCGGGCCGCAAAGCGGCGCAGCCGGTAGCGGCGTGAATCGCCCATGGCCCGAACCGGCTTGCGGTCAAGGTAGTTTCTGATCTCATCGACCAGCTCGGTGCCACTGGCGTAGCGCTGGTCCCGATCCGGATGCACGGCTTGCGCGGCAATGGCATCAAGGTCCTCGCGCAGGTTGACCGCGAGCCGACGGACCGTGGTCTGGCGGCGCTCCGCGATCGCCGAGGCGTGTTCACCGGCGTCCATCACCAGGCGCGAGGGCAGGTCGGGCTTGTGCCTGGCCATGGCGTCACGAATGGCCAGTGCGCTGGGCTCCTTGAACAGTTCGCGGGGGTAGGGTCGCTGGTCGCATAGCAGCTCGTAGAGCATGACGCCGAGGGAGTAAATGTCGCTGCGCGTATCGATGCTGACCTGGTCGGCGAACAGCTCCGGACTCATGTACAGCGGGGTGCCAGCCGAGCTTTCCGAGTCGCGACTCTGGGTTGGGAAAGCCGCCGTGGCAATGCCGAAGTCGATGATCTTGGGGCTGGGTATCCCATCCACCCAGGACACCAGCACGTTGGCTGGTTTGAGGTCGCGGTGGATGATCCCTTTCTGATGAGCGTGCTGAACGCCCTGGCAGATCTTCATGAACAGGATCAGGCGCTGGCGCAGGTCGAGGCGATTCTCCGCGCAGAATCTGTCCAGGGCATGGCCTGGCACGTACTCCATGACAAAGTAGGGGAAACCATCTTCTGTCGTGCCGGCATCGTGAATCTGGGCGATGGCCGGGTGGACCATTTGCGCAAGTGCCTGGCGTTCGACCTGGAAGCGCTGAACGGTGGCCGCGTTGCGCATCTGCTGCAAGATGACCTTGATCGCTACATCACGCTCCACGGGCTCGACCTGGCGAGCAAGAAAGACCTGGCCCATGCCGCCGCGTCCCAGTTCGCGCTGGATCCGAAAGCCCGGCAACCGAAGCACATGTTCGCCGTCGGCAGATCGCGATCCGATGTCGAACAATCGAGTCTGCTCCACCTCGGTTGGATCCTGGTCCCGATCGGGCCTTTCGTTCATCGCTGCTGCCTGCGGTAAAGACCGCTTCAGTATAGGTCGGTTGAGGTGCCTGACGAAACCGGCCGACCCGCCCGGCAGGGCTTTGACGGCGGCTGCATCCGCTACAATGCAGCGTCCATTTCCAGACATGCCATCATGATTGATCGACTTCGCTTGTACCGGGCCGGAATCTGGGCCCTGACCGCTCCCTTGCCGCGCGCTCGCCGGGTGAGCTTGCGCCATCGTCTGCGGGCCGAGCTGGACAACCGACGCGTACTGGCCGCGGATATCCTGGTTTTGTCGCGCGCCAAGAGCGGCCGGACCTGGCTGCGCGCGATGCTGTCCCGGCTGTACCAGAAACGACATGGTCTGCCTGAACAGCAGCTGCTCGAGTATGACAATTTCCATGCCCAGAATGCCGCCATTCCGGTGGTTGCCATGACCCATGGCCACTACCTGGAAAAGCTGGCCGCGCATTCGCGTCACGGCAGCGCGCTGAAGGCCATGCCCGTGATTTTCCTGTTGCGCGATCCGCGTGACGTGGCAGTTTCGGAGTACTTCCAGTCCACGCGCAGGGCCAGCGCCTACAAGCGCGAGCTTTACCAGGTCGAGGACTCGGGCACGATGTTCGAGTTTGTCATGCAGTCACCGCTGGGCCTGCCTGCCATCTGCGATTACCTCAATCACTGGCACCGCGAGCTGGCCGGCTGGGACCGAGTCTACCGGCTGTTCTACGAGGCCCTGCGAGCCGAGCCCGAAGCCGAGATGATGAAGCTGCTGAGCTTCCTGGGGCAGGATTTCAGTGCCGAGGAGATCGCAGATGCTGTTGAATTCACTTCCTTCGAGGCGTTGAAACGCAAGGAGCGGGATAATTTCTTCAAGAACTCGCGTCTGAAAGCGCGCAATGTCGAGGACCCGGACTCGTACAAGGTGCGCCGCGGCAAGGTCGGCGGCTACCGCGATTACTTCAGCGACAGCGAGGTCGATCGCATCGACCGCTACGTTGAGGAACGCTTGCTGCCGGACCTGGCCGAGCATTTCCGTCAGTCGAACGACTGAGGTCGCTTGCATGTCAGCCAGGCGGCGCACGCTGATTCTGCCCTGCGAGACACAGGTACGGGAGTTTGACGCCAAGCTGCTGCTCGCACTGGTGGCTGCCAGCGGCGGCACGCCGGCCATCGTCGGTGCCAAGAAGGTCGTCGATATCAACCTGGACCGTTTTCCGCCAGGAGTTTATGTCGGCAAGAGCGTGACTGCCCGCTCACGCCACAACCTGGACCTGGCGCGTCGCTGCGGTCATCGCGTGGTGCTTTGGGACGAGGAGGGCCTGGTGTGGGCATCACGCGAGGTTTACTGGCGCACCAAGGTCGACGGTGCCACGCTCAACGAGCCGGAAATGCTGATTGCCTGGGGCGAAGACAACGCTGCTGCCTGGCGTGAGCATCCGGACTATGCCGGTGTCCCGATCACGGTCTGTGGCAATCCCCGGGCCGATTTGTTGCACCCGAAGTTGACCGCCTTGTTCGCCGCCGAGGTCGATGCGATCGAGCGCGAGTACGGGCGTTTCGTGCTGATCAATACCAATTTTTCACGGGTCAACCACGTCCAGCCGCGCCAGAATCGTCACCTCAAGTGGCTCAGGGAGCAGCGTCCCGACGATCCCCGGGGCGGCTTCGCCGCGCACAAGTACGAGCTGTTCCAGGCTTTCGTCAAGGCGCTGCCGGCGCTTGCCCGGGCCTTGCCGGAGCTGCGCTTCGTACTCCGCCCGCACCCTAGCGAGCGGGTCCGGACCTGGCAGGACATTGCCGCCGGTCTGGACAATGTTCGTGTTGCCGCAGATGGCAATGTTGTGGCCTGGCTGCTGGCTGCCGATGGCCTGGTCCACAATGGCTGCACCACGGCCGTCGAGGCCTTTCAGCTGGGTCGTCCGGCGCTGGCTTACCGTCCGGTATTGAACCCCGACTACGACCATCCGCTACCCAACGATATCAGCCTGAGCTGCCTGGAATTGCCGGAGCTGATCGATGAAGTCAGCGCCTGCCGGGCCGACCGCGACGCGGTCTTTGCGCGCCAGGCTGAGGCCGGGGGCAGGGCGGTGATGGCGCGTGCGCTGGCCGGGCTGGGTGAAACCGAGCTGGCCTGTCAGCGCATCCTTCGCAGCCTGGCACCCTTGCTTGACGAAGGGCTGTCGGCGACAAACGAAGCGGGCCGGTCGGGGCGCCTCGCCATGGTTCTGCGACGCCTGCTGCGACCAGTCGAAAGTCGCCTGCCGGGTACAGCCAACTACGGCCCTTACCTGGCCCACATGTTTCCCGACACCGACATCGAGCAGGTTCGCGAACGCATCCGGCTGCTGGCCGACTGCCTCGGCCTCGACACCCTCCCGCCAATCACCCAACTGGAAACCAACGTCTTCCGCCTCGGGTGACCAAACGACCACCGTCTAAAGCCGGTGTTCGTTTACACGGGGTTTTGGCTGTCTGGCGCTGGGAGCGCTTTTGCATGCTGCAAGCTGGTTAAATAGAGATTGGGAGGGGTAGTTGAGGCACCGGGCAGGGCCACGAAGAGGTCCCGTGCCTTCCGTGTTTTCCGTGGTTCCAGGGCTTTGCTTGTTGATGGGAACAACGAAAAGCCAAACTCTTTTGGATGTCGTCAGACGGATGTCGGTAATCGGTTAAAATGCCGGGCTAATCTAACCCTGTGACTCCAGGCATGATCCGAGCGAAAATTCTGGGTGCCGGTTCGATCGGCAACCATCTGGCCCATGGTGCGCGCGAGCGTGGCTGGGCGGTGACGATGTGCGATATCGATCCGGCGGCGCTGGAGCGCACGCGCAACGATATCTACCCGACCCGCTACGGCAGCTTCGACGAGGAGATCCTGCTTTGCTCGCCCGACCAGGTCGCCGACGAACTTTTCGATGTTGTCATCATCGGTACCCCGCCAGACAGCCATGTAGCGCTGGCCCTGGCCGAGATGGCAACTCGGCCTCCGCGGGTCATCCTGATTGAAAAGCCGCTGTGCGAACCTGACCTGGCGTCCTGCGAGCGACTGACCAGTGCGGCCAAACAGACCGGGGTGCGGGTGCTGGTCGGCTACAACCATCGCCTGACCGAGCATACGCGTCTGGCTGCCGAGTGGCTGAGCGAGCATTCGATCGGTGAAATCACCACCCTGCGCGCCATGACGCGCGAACACTGGGGCGGCATCTTTGGCGCCCACCCCTGGCTGGCCGGACCGGCCGATACCTATCTGGGCTTTACCTCGCGCGGCGGCGGTGCCCTGGCCGAGCACAGTCACGCCATCAATATCTGGCAGTACTTTGCCGATCTGGCCGGTCTGGGTCGGATCTGCGAGGTCATGGCCATGCTCGACGAGGTCGAGAGCGATGGCGCGGCCTACGATCGGGTCGCCCAGCTCTCGGTTCGCACCGACCGCGGCCTGGTCGGGACCATTGTTCAGGATGTGGTCACCCAGCCGGCGCAGAAATGGTTGCGCCTGGAGGGCACGGAAGGCTACCTGGAATGGCAGGTCAGCGTTGATCCATCGCATGACCTGGTGCGCCTGGTTCGGCATGATGGCAAGATCCTGGAACAGCGTGTGGCCAAGACCCGGCCGGATGATTTTCGCGCTGAGATAGCGCACCTGGAGGCCGTGGCGGGCGACCCGTCGCTGCCTTCGCCGCTGGACCTGGAGACCGGGGTCGATACGATGAAGGTCATTGTCGCGGCGCTGGCCTCGTCTCGCGAAGGCCGCCTGGTTCGCATCGACGTCTGATCCATGCTTGCCGAGCAACGGATACTGGTGGTGGTCCCGGCTCGCGGTGGCAGCAAGGGCATACCGATGAAGAACCTGCTGCCGGTGGCCGGCAAGCCGTTGCTGGTGCATACGGCCGATCTGGTCGCTGAACTGGACTGGGTCGACCGGGCCGTGGTCTCCACCGATCACCTGGTGATTCGGGAAACGGCACTGGCCCATGGCCTGGACGCGCCGTTCATGCGCCCAACCGATCTGTCAGGTGACCGCATCGGCGATGTTGACGTGCTCCGCCACGCCCTGCAGGCCACCGAGGCCGATGACGGCCTGCGTTACGACATCATCGTGATGCTGCAGCCGACCTCACCGCTGCGTCGGGCCGAGCACGTCCGCGCTACCGTCGAACGGCTGATCAATGATCAGCTCGACGCGGTCTGGACGGTCAGCCCAACCGATCTCAAGGCCCATCCGTTCAAGCAGCTGGTTGTCGACAGCGAGGGTCGGATGGGCTATTTCGATCAGCGCGGCGCCGAAATCATCGCGCGCCAGCAACTCGAACCGGTTTATCACCGCAACGGCGTGGCTTACGCCTTGCGCAGGGATACGCTGCTGGACCAAGCATCCCTGATGGGCGCGCGGGCCGGTGCAGTCGTCATCGAGGAAGCGCAGGTCAGCATCGATACGCTGGCCGATGTGGATCGGGTCGAGCGAGCGCTCGCTGAACTCAATGACTACAGCGATGCCCCGGCTGCAGCCCGAGCGGCGGCCGTGCCCGATCGGCCGCGTCGCCTGGTCATCGACATTGACGGCGTCCTGGCCGAACCCGTGCCCGACCTGGACTATGCGCAGGCCGGGCCAATTTCTGAAAATGTCGAGCGGGTCAACGCCTTGTTCGAGGCCGGTTGCCATATCGTGCTCTTTACCGCACGCGGCTCGGGAACCGGCAAGGACTGGCAGGCCGTGACCGCGGCGCAGATGGAACGCTGGGGTGTGCGTTATCATGAGCTCCGATTCGGCAAGCCGCCAGCCGATTACTACGTCGACGATCGTCTCGTCTCACTGCCCCAGGCCCTGGCCTTATGTGGCCTGATCGACCCGGGCAATCAACATTGATTACGGAACTGTCATGAGCAAGCTATTTGAAAACCTGCATATCTTCGAGATGGCCAACAATCACCAGGGTGATGTCAATCACGGCCTGAAGATTATCGACGCGGCAGCGCGCCTGGCCCGCGAGCATCGCGTGCGAGCGGCGGTCAAGCTGCAGTTTCGCGAGCTGGACAGTTTTATCCATCCGGCTGCCAGGGGGCGGGATGACATCATGCATATCCCCCGATTCGAGAGCACGCGCCTGGACGAGGCGCAGTTCCGTCAGTTGGTCGATGCCACTCGGGCCGCCGGCCTGGTCAATGTTGCAACCCCGTTCGACGAGCCCTCAGTGGGTCTTTGCCAGTCGCTGGGAATCGACATCATCAAGGTCGCCAGCTGTTCGGCCACCGACTGGCCGCTACTGGAAGAGATTGCTCGCGCCAACAAGCCGGTTATTGCCTCCACTGGTGGCTTGTCGATTTACGAGATCGACAACCTCGTCACTTTCCTGAGCAAGCGGGTTCCCGAACTGGCCATCATGCACTGTGTGTCCATGTACCCGACGCCGCTGGAACAGCACGCCATGAACTTCATGGCCAAGATGATTCGTCGTTATCCCTACGTCACCGTAGGCTACTCGGGCCACGAGGCACCGGACAATACCGACGTGGTCATGGTGGCCGTAGCCCAGGGCGCAAAGCTGCTGGAGCGGCACTTCGGCGTGGCAACCGACGAGATTTCACTGAACAAGTACTCGATGAACCCGACCCAGGCCGGCGAATGGATCGCCGCGGCGCAGCGTGCCAGGGCGGTCATGGGGGTTGATGACGGCAAGCATGTCAGTCAGAAGGAATACGAGTCGCTGCTGCAGCTGCAGCGCGGCGTATTTGCCCGCCGACCGATTCGCAAGGGCGAGGAAGTCAGCCGTGAGGATGTCTACTTTGCCATGCCTTGCCAGGATGGTCAGCTGACCTCGGGCCAGTTTGGCCAGTACCGGGCCCACTTCATCGCATCGCGCGATTACGGTGTCGACGAGGCCTTGTTCGAGCGTGCCCAGTCAGACAAGTACAGCCAGATCCGCGGCATTCTTCACGATGCCAAGGGTCAGCTCTACGAGGCCGGCATCGCCCTGGGGGATGATATCGGCATCGAGATCTCCCATCACTACGGCATCGAGCGCTTCCGCGAGACCGGCTGTGTGCTGATCAATTCGATCAACCGGGAGTATTGCAACAAGTTTCTGATCATGCTGCCGGGCCAGAAGCATCCGCATCACAAGCACAAGGCCAAGGAAGAGACTTTCCACATGCTGTGGGGTGATCTGGAAGTCGATCTGGAAGGCGACATCATTCACTTGAAACCCGGCGACAAGTTGCTGGTCGAACGCGACCAGCTGCATGCCTTCCGTACCCGCAAGGGCTGCATTTTTGCCGAGATCTCGACCAAGTCGATTCGCAGCGACTCCTACTATGCCGATGA
>RECK01000093.1 GCA_007694055.1 Wenzhouxiangella sp. | reverse complement strand
CCAAGGCCCTGATCATGATCATCTTTGCCAACATCCTGCTCGATCAGCAGATCATCTCAGCCGGGATCTTCACCGCCCTGCTGCTCATGGCCGCGGCCAGCACCATGCTGACCATTCCCATGGTCAGCCGGGCTTCGTCCGGCAAGGCTTCCGGCCTTGGCGACTGACCAGGGCCGTGTGTCGAGAAAAGTTTGAGGGAAATTTCAGGATCTCCGAAAGCCCCGGGTTCCGGAGCCTGCAAGTATTGCAGCCCCATTGAACGTACTTGCGAGGAGTTTCTGGACATGACCTACAACATGGATCGTCTACACCTGCTGGCTGCGCTGGCCTACGCCATCCTGGGGATCGGATTGGGAATCTACATGGCGGCCAGCCATGACCATGGGCTGGCCGTGGCGCATGCACATTTGTTGCTGGTCGGTTTTTTGCTGTCGTTTCTGTACGCCGTGGTTGCCCGGCTATGGCTACAGAAAGCCTCCAGGTTGCAGCAGGGGATTCAGTTCATCGTTCATCATCTGGGTGTGGTCGGTCTGGTGGCAGGGCTTTTGCTGCTCTACGGTGGCGGACTTGGTCACCATGTGCTCGAGCCGCTGCTGGCCTCGTCGTCCATCCTGGTGCTGATTTCTCTCGTGCTGATGAGTGTCATGGTTGTGCAGGGCGGGCCGAACACTGGCGTCGAACGCGATAGCGGACTGGCCCTGGACTGATTGTGGTTCATTGCCTGCGTGCGGGCCGGGCTCATGAGGGCCGGCCGATCTCGGTCCGCAGAGCCGTCATCAAGTCATCAAGCATCGCATCCAGCTTTGCGAAGTGCTCACCGGCGAGTTCGCTCTGGCCCGAGTCGGACAGCTCAATGACTTTGGCGGCCAGCCGCTCGGCCTTGCAGTGTAGCGTCAGGCAATCCGTCATCGCCTGACTTTCCGAGACGTTGCTTTCCAGCCAGGCGGCAAACTCCGAAGCCGGGTGAACAGTGACGATTTGGCCGGGCTGCTCGTTCCATGCCAGGCGCCGCAGGCGGTCGCGCCAGTTGCGATATTCGACCATGGCCACCAGCAGGGGCAGGCGCGCAGTGTCGATCGGCTCGGCGCCCGGCCACGACGGCGGTGGACGCCAACGGTTGAGCCAGTCGGGCACTTCTTCGGCCGGCATTGGCCGGGCGATGGCGTAACCCTGGCCCAGCCGGCAACCCAGCTGCAGCAGCATCTCGCCATGGGCCTCGGTTTCAACCCCCTCGGCGATCACGGCGTGACGAAACGTCTGGGCGAGGCTGATGATCCCCTGAAGGATGGCAAGGTCGTCCGGATCGTGCAGCATATCGTGTACGAAGCTGCGATCGATCTTGAGCGTGGTGACCGGCAGGCGTTTGAGGTAGGACAGTGACGAGTAGCCGGTGCCGAAATCATCCAGTGAAAAACTTACCCCAAGTTGGCCGGCGGCCTCGATGATCTCGACCATGGACACGGCATCGTCGAGTGCGCTGGTCTCGAGTACCTCCAGCTCAACATCGCCCGCCTGGACGGAGGGATAGCGCCGGATAGTGCTTGCCAGGTTGTCGATGAAATCCGGCTGGTTCAACTGCAGCGGGTCGATGTTCAGGCTGACCGGTAACTCCAGCCCGGCCGCACGCCATGATGTGATCTGGGTCAGCACCGAATCGATCACCCAGTTTCCCAGACCGATCATCAGCTTGTGCTGGTCCAGCAGCGGCAGGAAAGCGGCCGGTGGCAGAAGGCCTTCGTCGGGATGCTGCCAGCGGATCAGCGCCTCCATGCCCACCACGCGGCCTTGTTTCATGTCAACCTTGGGCTGGTAGTGGAGGACGAACTCGTTGTCCTCCAGGCCCTGCCGGAGCCGGTCGATTTGCTGGTGGTTGCTGCGCAGGCGCCGGTCGTGGTCGGAGTCGAAAAGGTGATACCGGTTCTTGCCGGCCAGTTTGGCCTGGTACATGGCCTGGTCGGCCTGGCGCAGCAGCTGATCGGCGTCGATGGCGTCGCTTTGCGGATAAAAGCTGATGCCGAGACTGATCGAAATCTGTAGCCAATGCCCTTGATGTTCGAACGGCTCGGCCACAGCATCGAGCAGGCGCTGCAACAGCGGTTGACAGGATTCGACATCCGGCAGGCCGACCAGCACCAGGGCGAACTCGTCGCCGCCGAGGCGGGCCACGGTATCCCCTTCGCGCAGGGCCAGTTGCATGCGCTGGGCCACCGTGACGAGTAGTTGGTCGCCCGCCTCGTGGCCAAACCGATCATTGATGGGCTTGAATGCGTCCAGGTCCAGGCAGGCCACGCCCAGCAACTCGCCACGCCGGTCGGCCTGGGCCATGGCCTGCTGCATGCGGTCGGCCAGCAGCACGCGGTTGGGCAGGCCGGTGAGCAGGTCGTGATGGGCCAGGTGCTCCAGTTGCAGTTCGGCCTGCTTGCGTTCGGTGATATCGGTATCCGAGCCACGTACGCCGATCAACCGGCCTTCTGCGTCAAACAGCGGCAGAATCGTGGAACTGACCCAGAAAATTCGGCCGTCGCGGCTCACGATCCGATTCGAATAGCTGCTGAACCGGCATGCGGCGCGAATCTGCTTCAGGCCTTCGCGCCGGATTTCGTCCCGGTCGGCTTCCGGCGCCAGGTCAAAGAAGTATTTTTTTCCGATCAGTTCATCGGGCCGATAGCCAAGAACCTCCTCGACCAGCGGATCGACGTCGGTATAGAGCCCGTCGGTATCCACCTGCCAGCGAAACGACCGGCTCTCCTCGGCCAGTTCGCGATAGCGCGACTCGCTTAGGGCCAGCGCCCGAACAGTGTCGCGGCGCCGCAGGGCCCCGGCCAGAATGTCGGCCACCACCTGGAGCAGGCTGACTTGTTCGTCCGGCCAGCGGCGCTCACGGCGCAGCAAATCGAAGCCCATGAAACCGAGCAGGCGGGCCTGCTCGTCGAACATCGGCAGACGGATCAGAGAGCGAATGGACCGGGCCTCCAGAAGCGCTTGCTCGCTGGCGGCTTCAGGCGGCAATTCGGCAACGCTTTCGATCCGAATCGGGCGCTTTTCGCACCACTGAGCCATCCACCATTTTTTGTCGGAAAGAGAAATGTCCTGCAACGCCTGCTTTTGCGGGCTGATGCCGGTCGCGCACCATTCGTGGCTGTTGCTTGCGGTGGCCATGTCGCTGGAGAACCGAAACAGGTACGCCCGATCGGCCTCGAACAAATGGCCCAGAGAGGACAGAGCCTCCTCCAGCATTTGATCCAGGCCGACATCGTCGGCGGCACTGATGAAGCCGGCGGCAATGTCGGCGACCAGCGCGCGGAAGCGCTGATCGAATTGCTCATGCTCGCGCTGCTGCATCTCTTCGCTGATGTCGCGGGCGATCTCGATGATGCCGAACGGCTCGCCCTGTTCGTTCCGCGCGAGGCTGGAGGACATGCGGGCCGGAAAGCGCTGGCCGCTGCGATGAAGATGCGTGCCTTCGCCCACAGTGAACCCCACCTCCATCAACTCGTCACGCGCTGAGTCTCCATCGTTTCCCATCGGCCTGGGCGCATGGAACACGCTGATGTTTCCGCCGGTCAACTGGTCGGCCCGGTAGCCGTGCATCTCGGCCCAGGCCCGGTTGACAAAGCGGATGGTCCCATCCAGGTCGGTCAGGGCGATGCCCTCGTTGGATTGCTCCACGGCGGTGCGGAATTTCTGCAGCGCGATGGTGCGATCCTGCACCGCCTGCTCCAGGGTTTCGCGGCGCCGCACGACCAGGCCCACGACGGTTGCCAGCATCATGGTCAGCAAAGTCCCGGCAAGCGCCGTGCCCGCACCGGCCAGGCTGCGATGCGCGGGAGCAAACCCCAGACCTGGCATGGCGCGGATCAGGAAGGCCTCGCCGAAAATCAGGATGGGTTGCTGCAGGACCAATCGGCCGGCGTCTGGGCTCCCGGTCGAGCCCGGTGGACCCAACTGCTGCCGCGAACCATCCTCGTGCAGAAGCCAGAGTCCGACATCCAGCATGCCGCCGGAAAGCGCAGTCGACAGTAACTCGTCAAAAGCCAGAGTGGTCAGCACGACGCCTTCCTGGGCGGCCGCCTCCAGCCTCGATCCTGTTGGACGCATTAGCAGCATGTGTCCTTGCAGCTGCGGTGCGTACGTACCGGCCACCGGTGCCGATGCAGTGACCAGGCCGGTGCGGTGGGCAGATTCCAGCCTATTGCGGAAATGAGCCAGTGAGGCAAGATCAAGGCCCGGCAGAGACAAGGCCGGCAGTTGCTTGGTCAGAAGAGTAATCGGGTAGTGAAAATCACGATCCGGGCCAGGAGACTGGCCATCGTTTTCGGCCTCCCAGATCCGAAAGTCGGGTAGCCCCTGGGCCCGAATCTGTTGCTCGAAGACTTCGCGCTGAGCGGCTGGCACTTTCGGGGCCCAGGCCCAGTGCCGAGCCAGGCCTTTTTCCGTCAACAGTTCGGTGTAGTGGTCAAATTCTTCCTCGGTCACGAACGTACTGGCCTCGAAAAAGCGCCCCAGGCCCTCCACCCCGAAATCACGCAGGTTGCGCAGGGCAACCCCGACACTCTGCGTCGATGTCCTGGCCAGCAGGTCGAAAGCTCGGGCCTGATTGCGCTGCATCTCGCCCTGAACGATCCAGGTGGCGACTGCCGTGAGCACGAGGCCCACGGCGATCACCAATGCAGGCTCCAGGTGGCGCAAGACGCCAAGTCGCGCCCGCTCGTTGCGAGCGCGCCGAGCCACCAGCACTTGGCCGATCACGGCGATAAAAAGCAAGGCCAGCATTGCCAGTGCAATCGGCAGGGCTGCACGCACGAATATCTGGCGTCGCCAGTCCCGGGCATCGATGTCGATGCCCAGCGCCATCTGGCCGGGATAGTCCAATGGCATGGGCACCGGCACCAGGGCCGATATCCAGACTCCCCAGCGGTCTTCGGTTGGACCGACGGTGACGCCGATCCCCGGATCAAAAACCTGCAAGTCTTCCGGGGTGATTTCGTCGTAGACCTCGCCGGGTAGAGATTCGTCCTCGGAGCCTGGTGGCTCGCTGTCGAGCTGGATGATCACCGTCTGGTCTTCCCGGCGCACCATCAGGTAGATGAAGCGATAGCTCGGGAATGCCTGTCGAACCGCCTGGAACTGGGTCTTCAGGCGCTGATACTCCGGCAAGTTCGCATCGGCCTCCGTGCCGCTCAGGGCCACCAGGCGCTGAGGGTTGAGCGTTTCGACCAGGTGCTCGGCCTCAGTCAACAGGTCTGCGCGCATCTGGCGGTCAATCTCCCATGCCTTCCAGCCCATCGCAACAGCCCCAGTGAGCAAGATGATGCTCAGCCAGGCCAGCGTGGACACCCGCAGGAGGGGCGACGAGTCAGGCGGACGAGGATTCATGTAGCCGGTCAACGTTCTACGTCGCGAATCGCATCACATTGTGGACTGACTATGGGGTCGAGTCCAGCCGGCCCAACTCGTCCAGGAGCGTGGCGCTGCAGAGAATGCCGGCATGAAAGCAGTCCAGCCGAAGGTTTTCGTCGGGTGCATGGTTGGCCTCGTCGGCGTTGGCGTAGGGCACCAGGATGGACGGCACACCCAGCACCCGGGTCCAGACCTGGTCGGGCAGACTGCCACCCATGCACGGGTAGACCAGCGGTTCGCGCCCGAAGCCTTTTGCCACCGCGGCAATGACTGCCTGAGAGACCGGCAATTCGGCCGAAGTGCGCGAGGGGTGCATGTCCTCTTCGCGGCGCGTCAGGCGCACATCGGGGTTGTGGCGGGCAATATGAGCCTGAATTTTTTCGATCAGGTCATTCGGGTCCTGGTTGGCCACCAGGCGCACCTCCAGCCTGGCCGTGGCGCTGGACGGGATGATGTTGCGCGTTCCCTCGCCCGCGTGTCCGCTGCTCAGCCCGTTGATGGTCAGGGTCGGTTGAAACATCAGGTGCTGGTAGAAGGCCATTGCCGGCTGGCGCACCGCGGCCACCCCGTAAACCCGGGCCAGCTGCTCCGGGTCGAACGGCAGCCGCGCCAGCAGGCTGGCCTCGAACTGAGTCGGGGCGAGCACATCGTCGTAAAAGCCGTCGATGGTGATGCGGCCATCGGCGTCTCGCATGGTCGCCAGCAGTTGCACCATCTCCCAGGCCGCATCGGCAATGACCCCGCCGCGATTGCCCGAATGGTGGTCCGTGGTCGCCGTGTGCAGGTGCAGATCGAAATTCATCACCCCACGCACACCAAACACCACCAGGGGCGCGCCGCTTTCGTGCATTGGGCCGTCGGCGGTCAGCACCAGATCGGCAGCGAGCAAATCACGGTTCGAAGCCACGAACGGTGCCAGCGAAGGGCTGCCGATTTCCTCTTCGCCTTCAAACAGGAACTTGACGTTCACCGGCAACTCGCCGACGGTCTCCAGCCATGCCTGCACCGCCAGCACATGGGCCAGCAACTGGCCCTTGTTGTCGCCGGTACCGCGGCCATACAGGCGACCGTTGCGTACCGTGGCTTCGAACGGCGGGCTGGTCCACGCTTCCAGCGGCTCTGGCGGCTGGACATCGTAATGCCCGTAGAACAGCACGGTTGGCCTTGGCTGATCGGCGCGCGCGCGCACCTGACCGAAGACCACCGGCTGACCGGCCGTGGGCAGCAAATCGGTCTCGATGCCGCCGGCGATCATCACCTCACGCAATAGGTGTGCACACTCGACCACGCCGTCATTGCGGCTGCTGATGCTTTTTTGCGCCACCAGCCGCTGTAGCGCGGCCAGGTGCGCTGCGAGCCCGGCATTGATACGGTCCCGAACCAGTGAGATTGTCATGGCAACATCCTACTCTTTGCCGGACCCAGGCTGCTACGACCGCGAACCATGCCCCTTCGGGTTTCCGATCCGACCGCAACGACCCGCCTGCGCATGGCTCCGAACCCCTTGTGGCGATCGGTGCCCACCTGGGCGTCGAGGCCTTGCCCACCAAGAGCCTCAGCCTTGACTTCACGTCATCACCAGATGCAGCGCGCCTGATGCAGCAGGCGGGCCAAACCGCTATAATGCCGCCCTGCCCGCAATGGGCATGGACAACGTTTTATGCCGCTGTAGCTCAGTTGGTAGAGCAACGCATTCGTAATGCGTGGGTCGGGAGTTCGAATCTCTCCAGCGGCACCATCTAATAAACCCTTTATTTCAATAGCTTACACCGCTTCCGAGCCCTCGGGAAGGCGGTCGATTTCCGCGTTGTGACCAAATTGGGGCCAAACTGGGGCCAGATTGTGACCAGGCTGTGACCACGTGACCCACGCACAATCCACGCACTCCTGATGCGTAGGTCATTTTGATGCGGTACTGGCCGACCTACGCCCCCTCTCTCTTACGCGCGGTAAGCAACCCTGCCCTCCAACCTACTGCCCTTCCGGCGAGCTTTCCATGAGCCTGGGCAGCAAATTGGCAGGGGAATTTTGGCCAACGGCCTGCTGATGCCCATAATCAAGTGACGGAAGGTGGACCAGGGCCGCCTAAGCGGGACAACGCTTCCAATTCAAGATCTGTTGGGGTACTTTGGACTCGGGGCAAGTAGGGGACATGGCAATGAACGTAGGGCAGAGAACAATCGACTGGTTGTACCGTGAGCAGTTGCGGGTAGACGACCGGTGGTCGGTTTCCACGCCGGGTGGCTTCAAGTGGTGGCCCTTCAGCGTCGCGCAGACCGTAGAAGTTGCCGGCCAGGAGCAAGGCCCAGATGGAGAAATGGCCTATTACATCAGTGTGCGGACGGACCTCCTGCGCAAACTGACAGCTTCTCCGAAGGTCTTCGAAACACTGAACCAAACCCTGATGCCGACGGCCTCGATGGCCGGGCTCGTCTTTGACGACACCACCGGCACCCTGCAGTTGGCCAGTCTGGTGCGCGTACACGGTGCCATTGCGCAGTGGATGAATCCGCTGATCAGCGTGGCAGCGGTTTGCCAGATTCACGAAGCAGCCACCTTCGGTCCTGAATTGGCCAGAGCGCTGGACGCTGAATGGGCGACCAGCGAGCACCCCGAAAGTGGCGCGCGCGAAGATCCAGACGAGATGGCCATGCTGGTTGATGAGTTGATTCTGCCCCTCGGTGCGGGCCCCTCGCGCTGGACCGTGTCGGAATTCGATGAGGCCGTGGACCATTACATGCAACAGCCTCCCGCACTGATGGCCAGTGGTGGCGGCCTGGGGCTCACGGTTGAGTTTCCTTATGGCGGCATGTCGTCCCTCTGCCAAATCAACGCCGACCAGCCGCACCCGCGTTATGGCAGCGGCCTTCTGGTGGTGCAGAGCTTCCCGCTGCTCTCCGCTGGCTCGGAAGACCCAAATGCGCTCGCCTTGGCGCTAAACAAAAGCGAACTGACCGAGCGGCCGCATGGCTATGGGTTTGGCAGTTTCGTGCATGCGCGCGGCATGATCGTCTTCAACGCGTTCTTCCCGAATGCGCTTTACCGGCCAGGGCTTTTGCCCAATCTTTACTTCTCCTGCGCTGAACGCGCCGCGATGATGGACCGGATCATGAATGGCAATGACTGGCAAACAGCATCATTCAGCCCGTCCAAAACCGCCCTGGGAAAGCTACTGGACAAAATCGGATGGCGCCGTGATTAACTGAACACCCAGCTGCAGATCGCCCAATGCTTAAAGACCTGATAAACCGTATTTTTTCGAAACCGGAGGGCAATGCGCACGAAAAACCGTCCGTCGTGCGGCCACCAGCTCCCCCGCAAACAAAGTCGGTGGCGCATGGTCGGATCAAGCTGTATGACGAAGGCGTTGATGTCGACCTGGATCAAGTCTTTTCAGAAGATTTCCTGCTGGTGTTTGCGGCCGGCATAGTCAACCCATTTGGGCCGACGCTGACCGCAATACTTGTGAGGGAGTCTCCAAGGAAGGACGGATCGGCTGACGTCATTCAAGTGATGCTCAACCCATTCAGCCAGACAGCACAGATTCAGGCTGTTGTCCCTGACAAAGACTCCATTTCGATGGTTGATGTCGTGCAGCACGTTCCGGCCGAATGGCTGGGTTCATGCCCGACGTTGCTGATTCCCGGTAAATCCGCGAATACCGAAATTGGCATTCTTGAGCTTGGTCGATTGCTCCGGAAACTACATGACTCGAGAGAAACTCTCGAGTCTCTGGAG
>RECK01000220.1 GCA_007694055.1 Wenzhouxiangella sp. | reverse complement strand
AGCTAAGCGCTTTCCGACTCGCTGAATGTTACAGGATTAATGACGGGGTACACTAGCGCCTGCTTGCGCTTTTCCTCGTGATCCTCGGACCCGGTGATCAATACCACCGGCAATTCGGCCAGTCCCGGCAGGTCACTTTTTCGGATATCCGTCAGCAGATCAAACCCGCTCCGACCGGGCATCTGCAGATCAGTGAAAAGCAACTGGATGGAAGAATCACTGGACAGCAGTTCCCAGGCGGCATCGGCTGAATCGCAGGCAACCACATCAAACTGATCGGCAAGAATTCTTTCGGCACAAACACGCATCACCCGGCTGTCATCGACGAACAGGATGCGCGGCCGCTGCTGGGTTTCATTGTTGGGTTTGGTATCCATGCCCGCATAGATGCAACTACCGTGCCAAGCAGATCAAACCCTTGTCGGCCGTCCACAAAGGGGGCCTGGACCTGGCGTGATGACGCGTCCTGACAGGCCTCCATGTGCTTCCAAGCAGCCTCAATTGACCCCGCCAGGCAATTCTTGTCATTCCTCAGCGCGTTCTGGCCTGGTAGTCCACCAATCTTCTCATCCCGTGCCATACTGATATTTTCCAAGGCCCTGCTCATGACCGCTACCTACCTGTACCCAATCATGACCCGCATTGCCGTGGCCTTGTCAGTGATGCTTGCCCTGCCCGCCGGCAACGCTTGGGCAGGGCCAGCAGAGGTTGCGCTTGAATGGGGAAACTTCTGTGAAACCACGGTCTGTCGGGCCACCGGCCATGACGGGGTGTTCGATGCCAGGCTGTCGCCGGATGCCAGCCAGGCCGTCATCACTGTCTTCACGCCAGGCCGCCAGGGTCTGCACCTGCTCGATATCGACAGCGGTGAGCTTGACTTCCTCACCGAAGGCACTTCCCCGGCATGGTTCGGCGACGGCCAGCGAGTCGTTTTCGTTCGCGACAGCAATATCCACTTGTTTGACCTGGCCAAAGGCAACAGCCGCGCGCTTACCGATGACTCCGACGACGTGCGCCTGCCACGCCCGTCGCCGGATGGCAGCCAGATCCTGTTTGCCAGCGGCCGCTCGGGTCACCAGGATCTGTGGCTGGTCGCAACCGACGGTGAATCAGCCCCGCGCCGACTGACCGAAGCGTCCATGGATTTCGACGAAACCCGCTTCGGCCACGCCTGGTCGCCGGATGGCCGCTACGTCGCCTACATCTCCAACCGCGCTGAATTCTGGGAAGAGGACCTGTGGCTGGTAGACATCGAGAACGGCCAGACCCGGCAGTTATCCTCGGGCTTCATGGCCCGCGGTATCCCGTCTTTCAGCCCGGACGGCTCGACCATTGCCGTCTACGGTACGGACAAGACCGGATTCTGGTACCTGGACATGTCCGATATCTACCTGGTCGATGCCGGCGGCAACGGAGAGCAGAGCCTTGCCATGCAGAAAACGGCCATGGAAGTCAGCGCCCCGGCCTGGTCGGCCGACGGCAGCGAACTATTCTTTGCCGTGCACGAACGCGGTGAACTGGAGCTGTGGCGCGTACCGTCCAGCGGCGGTGTTGCCACCCGGGTTACCCATATGGGCGGCGTCATTCACGGCTTCGATGTCAGCGCCAACGGTGAACGCTTTGCCCTGGTCCGATCTACTCCCGTCCGCGGACGCGAGCTGGACCTGGTTGAACACAGTGGCGGCCAGGCCCGCCAACTCACCGAAGTCGCCACGCACTGGGCCGGCGTTCAGGCGCCAATCGAAATCAGCTATCGCAGCCGCGACGGGCTCTACATCCAGGCCTTCAAGTTTCTGCCACCGGACTTTGACCCCGGGCAGCCCTACCCGACCGTAGTCCAGGTCCACGGTGGCGGCACCAATTCCTATTACAACGGCCTGAACCTGGTCGAACAGCGCCTGGCCCAGCAAGGTTACGTGGTGCTGGCCGTCAACTATCGCGGCGGCTCCGGTTTCGGCCGCGGCTTCCAGGACATGGCTGTCGAGGACTGGGCCAACACCCAGTCGCTGGACGCGGCCGACGCGGCTCACTGGATTCGCCGCCAGTCCTGGTCCAATGGCAAGGTTGGCATCTACGGCTACAGCTACGGCGGCATCATCAGCTTGGGCGCCGTCACCCGCGATCTCGATGCCTTCGACGCGGCCGTACCCATGGGCGGTATTTACGACTTTGCCGATGCCTACGAAAACGCCGACCGCCTCGGCCGCCTGTTCACTCGCGAAGGCCATCGCGGCACACCGGAAGACAACCCCGAAGCCTACCGGCGCAGCGACTCGGTAGCCCTGCTCGACCAGGTTCGCACCCCCATCCTGATGCTCCACGGCGAGGCTGACATCCGCGCACCCTTCCGCCAGTTCGAACTCGTCGTCGAGGCACTGGAACGCCACGAACGCACCTTCGAAGCCGTGAGCTACCCGGACCAGCCCCACCAGTTCACGGACCCGTCAGCCCGGGTGGATATGTACAGTCGGCTAGAGGCGTGGATGGATAGGTGGTTGAAGGGCGGTGAAAGGTGAAAGGGGTAGAGGGGTAGAGGGGTAGAGGGTAGGGCCTTGCCGGGAACCGTTACTTGGCGTTTCCGCTTGACAATGGAACGCAAATCATTATCATTAGCGTTAAATCCAGTTCCATCCGCGCCCCGGCTGCATCTCCTGTCCGACTCTCCCCGCAGCCGGGGCGTTCTTTCTCGGGGCTACAGTGCGTCGTTTCCTCTTGGCGGTGACTTCACC
The DNA here is from genome assembly GCA_007694055.1 of Wenzhouxiangella sp. Lineage (GTDB taxonomy): Bacteria > Pseudomonadota > Gammaproteobacteria > Xanthomonadales > Wenzhouxiangellaceae > Wenzhouxiangella. The sequence continues at coordinate 6,432 of RECK01000220.1, read as the reverse complement.
GCCATTCAGGCAAGCTTGAGCGCATGAACAAGGGCCTGCTTTACCCTGACGCCGGCGGCCTCTACTGCCCGGCCGGTGACTTCTGGATCGACCCACTCAAGCCGGTTCCGCGGGCGATCATCACCCACGCGCATGCCGATCACGCCCGCTCCGGCAACGCCGAGGTATTTGCCGCCGCCCCCGGCATTCCGGTGCTGAACCACCGTGTCGGCGGTGCTGATGCAATCACGGCCTGCGATTACGGCCAGCCCTTCGAGCTTGGCCAGGCCCGGGTAACGCTGTTTCCGGCCGGCCACATTCTCGGCTCGGCCACCGTTCGCATTGAAACCGATGACGACAGCTGGGGGGTGTCCGGCGATTTCAAGCGCGCGCCCGACCCGACCTGCGCGCCCTTCCAGCCTTTCGACTGCGACACCTGGGTGACCGAGTGTACCTTCGGCCTGCCGATCTATCGCTGGCAGCCTACTGCTGAAGTGATCGACGAAATCCTGGCCTGGTGGACCAGCTGCCGGGAAGCCGGGCGGCCAGCCGTGTTGTTCTGCTACGCCCTGGGCAAGGCGCAAAGAGTACTGGCCGAGCTGCAGGGCCGGGCCGAAGGGCCAGTCTGGCTGCACGGGGCCATGCAGCCGCTCACCGACTGCTACCGGGACCAGGGCCTGAACCTGATCGACACCCGGCCGGTCAGCAGCGCGGACAAGGGCTACAAGTTCGCCGGCGACCTGGTCATGGCTCCACCCTCGGCGGCCGGCTCGCCCTGGATGCGCAGGTTTCCCAAGCACTCGGCCGGTTTCGTCTCCGGCTGGATGCGCGTCCGTGGCAACCGTCGCCGGCGCGGCTATGACCGTGGCTTTGTCCTCTCCGACCACGCCGACTGGCCGGCCCTGGTCAACACCACAGCCGACATGGGCGCCCGAAGAGTGATCACCATTCACGGCAACGGCGAGGCGCTGAGCGGCTACCTGCGTGAACAGGGCCTGGACAGCGAGAGCTGGAACCTGCGCCAGAGTCTTGCCGCATGAAGCGATTCGCCGCGCTATTCGATCGTCTCGACCGGACCACGGCCACCAACGCCAAGCTGGCCGCGCTGGTGGACTACTTTGACAATACCCCGCCAGCCGATGCGGCCTGGGCGGTGCGCTTTCTGATCGGCCGGCGCCTGAAGCGCCTGGTCAACACCCGCGAGCTGCGTGAATGGACGGTGGCGGCCAGCGGCCTGCCGGCCTGGCTGGTCGAAGACAGCTACGAGCATGTCGGCGATCTGGCCGAAACCATGCACCTGCTGCTGCCCGAACCTCCGGCGCATGAACTTTCACCGCCGCTGCACGAGCTGGTGGCGAAACAGATCCAGCCGCTGCGCCAGCTTGACGACGACACACGCAAGGACCAGGTCATGGCCTTGTGGTCGCGAATGGCCGGCACCGAGCGGTTCCTGCTCAACAAGATCCTGACCGGTGGCTTCCGAGTCGGCGTCTCGAAGCGCCTCGTGACCCGCGCCCTGGCCGAGGTTGCCGGCGTCGATTCCAGCCTGATCGCTCATCGCCTGATGGGGCGCTGGCAGGCCACGCCTGAATTCTTTCAACGCCTGGTCGCCCCGGCCTCGGAAGAGGATTTCGACCTGGCCACGCCCTACCCCTTCTTCCTGGCCTCACCGCTGGCCGAAGACCCCAACAGCCTGGGCACACCGGCCAACTGGCAGGCCGAGTGGAAATGGGACGGCATCCGCGCCCAGCTGATTCGCAGAGGCGGCCAGACCTTTGTCTGGTCGCGCGGTGAGGAGCTGATGGAAGGCCGTTTCCCGGAAGTCGAAGCAGCGGCTGAGGGCTTGCCCGACGGCAGCGTACTCGATGGAGAAATCATGGCCTGGCACGCTGGGCAGCCGCTACCCTTTGCCGTGCTGCAAAAGCGCATCGGACGCAAGAAGCCGGGACCGAAAACGCTCAAAGATGCACCGGTCGCTTTCCTGGCATACGACTGTCTGGAACACAACGGCAAGGACCAGCGTGATCGACCTCTGCTTGAGCGCATGAGCGCACTGGATGGTGTTCTCGCCACGGCCAACGGCCTGCTTCGGTCCGAGGCCATCAAATTCAACGAGTGGGAGGCACTGCCTGAACTGCAAGCGCAGTCACGTGAGCGCGGCGTTGAAGGCATCATGCTCAAGCGCCTGGACTCGCCCTACCAGATCGGGCGCAAGCGCGGCGACTGGTGGAAATGGAAGGTCGAGCCGTATACCTTCGACGGGGTATTGATCTATGCCCAGCCGGGTCACGGTCGCCGCTCCGGGCTTTTTACCGACTACACCTTCGCTGTCCATGATGGCAAGCAGCTGGTTCCGGTGGCCAAAGCCTACTCCGGCCTGACCCAGGCCGAAATCGACCGCCTGGACCGCTGGATCCGGGCCCATACCCTGGAGCGCTTCGGGCCGGTGCGCTCGGTCGAGCCGCTGCAGGTATTCGAGCTGGCTTTCGAGGGCATCCAGGCCTCGCCCCGGCACAAGTCCGGTATTGCCATGCGCTTCCCGCGCATTCATCGCTGGCGCGAAGACCTGGCCGTTAGCGACGCCGACAGCCTGTCCGACTTGAAGAAGCTGTTGCCGGACAGCGCGGCATGAAATCACTGTCCCAGGTATTCGACCAGCGCCGCTGGCCGGTATTCGACTTCCAGCGTCGAACCTGGGCCGCCTATGCCAACGGTGCCAGCGGCCTGATCCATGCCCCGACCGGTTCTGGCAAGACCCTGGCCGCCTGGGGTGGCCCGCTGACGGAAAGTCTGGACCAGCCACCGCCGGGACTCCGTTACCTGTGGATCACGCCCCTGCGCGCCCTGGCCGGCGATACCGCCGAAAACCTGAACCGGCCACTGGCCGAACTGGGCCTGGACTGGCGCGTGGCCCTGCGCACCGGCGACACCTCGCCCAGCGAGCGGCGGCGCTTGCAGAAAACACCACCGCCGGCCCTGGTCACCACGCCGGAGTCGCTGGCCCTGATGCTCAGCTACGCCGATGCCAACCAGCGCCTGGGCCGCCTGCGCGCGGTCATCGTCGATGAATGGCATGAACTGCTGGGCTCCAAGCGCGGCGTGCTGCTGGAACTGGCCCTGGCCCGACTGCGCGCGCTCAATCCCGGCTTGAGGACCTGGGGCCTGTCGGCCACGCTGGGCAATGTCGATGAGGCGATGCAGGTGCTGCTGGGCCCAAATCGCAAAGGTGAACTCATCGCCGGCGACCTTGAGCGCCAGATCGATATTGACGTGCTGCTGCCCGCGCATATCGAGCGCTTTCCCTGGGCCGGCCGCTCCGGGCTGCCGCAGCTGCCGGGGGTGCTGCGCGCACTGAACCAGGCCGAATCCACGCTGCTGTTCACCAACACCCGCTCCCAGGCCGAGCTGTGGTTTCGGGCAATCTCCTCGGTCGTAGCCTGGCCCGACCAGGTTGCCTTGCATCATGGCTCTATCGACCGCCAGCAGCGCCTGCAGGCCGAAGCCCGGATGCGGGCCGGTGAGCTGAAGTGCGTGGTCGCCACATCCAGCCTGGACCTGGGCGTGGACTTCTCGCCCGTCGACCAGGTCATCCAGATCGGCAGCCCCAAGGGCATCGCCCGCCTGATCCAGCGTGCCGGGCGCTCCGGCCACCGCCCCGGCCAGCCCAGTCGATTGCTGTGCGTGCCCACCCATGCCCTGGAAATCATAGAAATCGAAGCGGCCCGGCGCCAGGTCGCCCGGCGCCGAATCGAGTCTCGTCGTCCGCTGACAGGCTGCCTGGACGTGGCCGCCCAGCACCTGGTCACCCGTGCCGTCGGCGGTGGCTTCGATGAAGTCACGATGCGCGCCGAACTGGCCGACACCCATGCCTATGCCCGGCTGGATGCAGTCGGCTGGCAATGGTTGAAGGACTTCATCACTCGCGGCGGGCCGGCACTTGCCGCTTACCCCGGTTTTCGCCGGGTCGACCTGATCGATGGACAGTTCCGGGTCACGGATCGTCGCATCGCAACCCGTCACCGGCTCTCGGTCGGCACCATAACCAGTGACGGCCACCTGAAGGTGCGGTTCCAGAAGGGCGGCAGCCTGGGCCAGATCGAGGAACGCTTCATTACCCGCCTGAAACCCGGTGAATGCTTCCTGTTTGCCGGCCGACTGTTGAAGCTGGTACGGGTGCGCGACATGACCGCCTACGTGCGCTCGGCCTCCGGCAGCCGGGCCACGGTACCGCGCTGGGCCGGTGGCCGCCTGCCGCTGTCGACCCTGCTGGCCGATGCCGTGCTGGACATGTTCGGGCTGGCCGACCGATCCGAGCCGATGCCGAGCGCGCTGGCGCCGGTAGCCGAACTGCTGGCCATACAGCGTCAGCGCTCGGCCCTGCCCGGACCGGGGCAACTGCTGATCGAACAGATCGAAAGCCGCGAAGGCGCGCACCTGTTCCTGTTTCCCTTCGCCGGACGACTTGCCCACGAAGGCCTGGCCACCCTGCTGGCCTGGCGCCTGTCCCAGCGCCAGCCGGCCAGCTTTTCCATGACCGTCAACGACTACGGCATCGAACTGGTCGGCGACGAGCCACTTGCGCTGGATGAAGCCCTGCTACGGCAGTTGCTGAACCCCGGTCAGCTCGAACGCGACATCCTCCTGAGCCTGAACGCGGCCGAGATGGCCCGCCACCGCTTCCGCGAAATCGCCCGCGTCGCCGGGCTGGTGTTCCAGGGTTACCCCGGCAGCGCCAAGGGCGCACGCCAGGTCCAGGCTTCCAGCGGCCTGATGTTCGACATGCTCAGCGAGCACGATCCGGCCAATTTGCTGCTGGACCAGGCCCGCAGCGAGGTGCTGGAAGCCGAGATGGAGCTGTCGCGCATTCGCAGCACCCTGGAAAGAAGCCGCGACCAAAAGCTGCTGATCATCCGGCCCGGCCGCCTCACACCGCTGGCCTTCCCGCTGTGGGCTGACCGCTTGCGCAGTCGTGTGTCCAGCGAGGATTTCGAGCGCCGGGTCGAGCGCATGATCACCCGGCTGGAGGCGGCCTGATGGAAGTCAGGCTCGGCCCGCACAAGATGATTCTGCTGCCCGAGCGGGCGGCCTGGTGGCCGGCCAGGCGGGCATTGCTGCTGGCCGATGTCCACCTGGGCAAGGACCAGGTATTTCGCAGCCAGGGCCTGGCCGTGCCCGCCGGCGTGATGGAACAGGACCTGGGCCGCATCGACGCCCTGCTGGAACAGACCGGGGCCGAGCTGCTGCTGATCCTGGGTGACTGGGTCCATGCCCCGCCCGCAGCTGGCGATGCCTGGCCGGATCGCATCCGTTCCTGGCGCACGGGCCACTCATCCCTGCACATCGACCTGGTCCTGGGCAACCACGACCGCGACCTGTCGGCCTGGCTGCCCCAGTGGGGCATCCAGGCCCGCAGCGAACCCTACGGACTGGATGGATTGAACCTGGTTCATGCATGGCAAGCAGAGCTGGCAGGTCCGGGAGTGTCGGGCCACCTGCATCCGGGCGTGGTAATCAGAAATGGCCGCGACCGGGCGCGACTACCGGCCTTTCTGGAAAGTGCAGATCACCTGATTCTGCCTGCTTTCGGACGCTTCACCGGCCTCGACGACCAGCCCCGCTTTCCGGCCGGCCGGCGCTACGTGATTGCCGGCCAGCGCGTGTTGGCCGTGCCCTGAAACCGTGTCGGAATTCCATGCTCTAATGGCGAACCACCCGAAACCGACGTCCGCGCCATTGACCACACTCACTGAACCAGACCTGGCCGTTCTGCAATCCGAGCCGCTGCTCGACTCGGTTGGCCAGGCCCTGTGCGACCAGGGCTGGTGGCTGGGCGATGCAGCCGTGGACCCGGACCTGACCCGTGCCCTGCGCGCCGACCTCGAGACACTGCGTGCCAGAGATGCGCTGGAGCGCGCTGGAATCGGGCGCGACCTGGATTTCCAGCTCGCCGAGCGGGTACGCGGCGACCGGATTCACTGGTTATCGCGGGCCAATGCCGTCCAGACCCGCCTGCTCGACCAGATGGAAGCCCTGCGCCTGACCCTGAACCAGGGCCTGTTCCTGGGCTTGTTCGAATTCGAGGCCCACTACGCCTACTATCCCCCGGGCAGCTTCTATCGCCGCCATCTGGACAGCTTCCGCGGCGCGGCCAACAGAATCGTTTCGGCCGTGATCTACTTGAACGAAGACTGGGGCGAGGACGACGGTGGCGAACTGGTGCTGTATGCCGAGACCTCGAGCGTGGAACTGGCCCGCATTGCACCCAGGGCCGGGCGCATGGTGCTTTTCCTGAGCGAGGAACTGCCGCACGAAGTCCTGCCGGCACAGCGCGACCGCTACAGCATTGCCGGCTGGTATCGCCTCAATGCCTCGGTCAACAACCAGATCGACCCGGCGCGCTAGCCGCCTTCCTCTTCGGGCGGCTCGTCTTCTTCCTCTTCCTGTTCCAGGACC
>RECK01000066.1 GCA_007694055.1 Wenzhouxiangella sp. | reverse complement strand
TTGCGCGTACCAGCGTTGTTCCAGGTCGTGGGGGTTGTAGGTTTTGTTCATGGGGGGCGGTAAGGGTTCAGGGTTCAGGGTTCAGGGTTCAGGGTTTCCGGTTTCCGGGGGGCTGAAACCTGAACCCTGAAACCTGAAACCTTTTTTTACTTCAATACATGATGTTTGACTTGGGCGCCTCGGGCTCGCCAGGCTTTCCACCGTTCCCGTAACTTTTCCTTGAGTGCTTCATCCGGGGGGATGATTTCCAGGATGCGTTTGAATTGGCCGCCGGGGAGGGGAGCGCTCGGGTCCAGGTTGATCAGCAGCTCGGCCTGGTCGGGGGCGTCTTCGAGCAGGCGAATGGGGGCCAGGCTGCCGCCGATTTCGTGCGGCAGGAAGCGGCCTTCGGGCTCTTGCCAAAGACGTTCGTCGAGTTTTTCCAGGGTGGCGCGTTCGCCGACCACGGCAATGGAGTCCGAGGCCGGCCAGGCTCGCCCGACCAGTACCGTGGCAACAAACAGCGGATCGGTAAACCGCCCGCTCAACTCGTAAAAATCAACCTGCATGTTCAACGTTTTCCACGGAAGTCACTCATGAATCCATTCGGGGCTTGGGCACTGGCAAAACCGACGAGTGAAAAACCTGGTAACCACCGAATGCACCGAAATCACCGAAGCTGCTGTTGACCACTTTCGGTGTACTCGGTGTGTTCGGTGGTTCCATGCTTTTCTTTAAATGACTTTACAGGGCACTCCAGCCACCGGCGTTGTTGACCAGCCATTCGACCAGCATGCCGACCGGGCGGCCTGTGGCACTTTCCGGTTTGCCCCACTGCCAGGCGCTGCCGGCGATGTCGATATGGGCCCAGCGCTGACCATCGGCAAAACGGGACAGGAAGCAAGCGGCGGTAACGCTGCCGGCCGGCATGCCGCCGAGGTTCTTCATGTCGGCAAACGGGGTTTCGATCTGCTCCTGGTACTCGTCCCACAGCGGCAGACGCCAGCCTCGATCGGCGGCGGCATGACCGGCGCCAAGCAGTTCCTCGACCAGTTCATCGTCCTGGCTCATGATGCCGGAAGCGTGATGACCCAGCGCCACCACGCAGGCCCCGGTCAGGGTGGCGATATCGACCATCTTGGCTGGCTTCAGGTTCTGGCCAGTCCAGTAAATGGCATCGGCCAGGATCATCCGGCCCTCTGCGTCGGTGTTATGTACTTCCACGGTCTTGCCCGACATGGTGGTGATGATGTCGCCGGGGCGGTAGGCCTTGCCGTCGGGCATGTTTTCGACCGCGGCAACCACACCCTCGACGTTGATCGGCAATTTCATGCGAGCCACGGTCTCCATTACTCCGAGGGTGGTGGCGGCGCCGCACATGTCGAACTTCATCTGTTCCATCAGCTCGCGCGGCTTGAGCGAGATGCCGCCGGTATCGAAGGTAACACCCTTGCCGACCAGGGCCAGCGGTGCATCTCCGTCCTTGCCGCCGCGCCAGCTCAGGCGAATCAGGCGCGAGGGGTTGACGCTGCCCTGGCCGACCGCGAGCAGGGCATTCATACCCAGCTTGGCCATCTGGTCTTCGTCCAGCACCTCGACTTCGAGTCCAGCGTGCTCGCCAGCCAGGCGGGTGGCGGTCTCGGCCAGGTAGATCGGCGTACAGACGTTTGGCGGGGCATCGCCGAGGTCGCGCGCCAGCTGCACACCGGCGGCCACGGCCTCGGCAATGGCCAGCTGTGTCTCGGCGGCATCGCCGGCCGGGAAGCTGACGCTGTCGGTGGCTGGTGGCGCATCGTCCTTGGGCTTCTTGGTGGCGGTATAGACATAATCGGCATGGGCCAGGGCGACAGCGGCATGGCGCAGCTTCCAGCTTTCGTCACGGTCGGCTACCGGGCTGTTGGCCAGCAGGCAGTGTGCATGGCGGGCGCGTGACTGGCGCAGTGCCTTGCCGGCAGCCTGTGCCGCCCTGGTAAAGGCGATGCCGTTGAATTTCTCGGCCTTGCCCAGCCCGACGATCAGCATGCGGCTGGCCTTGATGCCAGGCAGGGCATGCAGGATCAGGGTCTTGCCGGCGCCACGAGGCAGGTCACCGTCCTCCAGCAAGCGGGTCAGGACGCCGTCTGTGGCCTGGTCCAGGGCGGTCAGATCGTCGTCGAAAGGCTGGTCCTGGAACAGTCCGACGATCAGACAGTCGGTAGCAAGCTGGCTTGCTGCTTCGCTGGAGGTTGTAAACTGCATAAACTGGTTCCTTGTGCTTGAGCTTGGGGATTGGGCATCAAGACCGTGGCCGGGCCTGAATTCGCGGCCATGCGGTCATTCATATGTGTCGAATTGGCCATTGTAACCCTCTCGGAATGCGATGTTGATCCTTCAAAAATACCTGTTCCGTGAGGGTTTGGCGGCCAGCCTGGCCAGCCTGGTCGTGTTCATTGTCATTATTCTTGCCTTGTTCTTCGCCGAGGTGATGGGCGATGCGGCCCAGGGTCGCCTGCCGGCATCCAGTGTGTTGTTGCTGCTGTTCCTGCGGTTGCCTGAAGCCTTGCAGATGGTCGGGCCGCTGGCCTTGATGACCGGCGTCCTGCTGACCTGGGGGCGTCTGGGCGAAGAGTCCGAGTTGGTGGTGATGCGTGGAGGCGGCCTCGGTTTTCGGGCCAGCGTCATGCCGATGGTCGTGCTGTCCCTGCTTTGGGCAGCGGGGCTACTGGCCGTGGCCGGCTGGCTGGCACCCTGGGCCAGTGATCGCACGGGCCAGATGCTGGAAGACGCGGCCCGCCAGGCTTTATTGTCCGGTTTGCAGGCTGGTCGCTTCAACAAGCTTGATCAGGGCCGGCTGACCGTCTACGTCGGCCGTGTCGATCGCAGTGATGGCAGCCTGGGTGACATCCTGGTTCAATTCGATGACGAGCGCTATCCCGAGTTGCTGACTGCCGCCAGGGGCAGGCTTTGGATAGATCCGGAAGATGGCACGCGCTATTTGTCCCTGCTCGATGGTCAACAGGTGCGCCATGCGGCCAGTCCGGGCGATGGGGGTATGCGCGAAATCCGCTTCGAGCGCAACGATGTGCGTCTGCCCCAGCCTTCGATGGAAGGTTTCGGGGAGGAGACGAGCAAGCCCTTGTCGGCCCTGTGGCCTGCCAGCACGGCGGCCGAGTTCCGCGAGTGGCACTGGCGCCTGGCCGCGCCTGTTGCCGCCCTGGTGCTTGGCATGCTGGCTGTACCCCTGGCCGTGCGACTGCCCCGACAGGGTCGGTTTGGCAGTCTGGTCGTTGCTCTGATTCTCTACTTGTTTTACAGCAACGCCATACACGCAGGTTTGCTGTGGATGGAGCAGCGCGGTTTGAGTGCCGGCCCTGGCTTGTGGCCGCTGCACGGCGCGCTGACAGCGATGATGTTGCTGTTACTGGTCAGGCAGTGGCGCCGATGGTAGGGGTTGGCTTGTTGACAAGGTACCTGGTCGGCCGTGTGCTGCTGGGTGTGCTGGCTGTCAGTTTGCTGCTGGTCGGCTTGTACACGCTGATCGAGCTGGTTCGCGAGACGCGTGCGCTGGGTGATGGTTACGGTTTGCCGCAGATGCTCTGGTACCTGGCCCAGACAACGCCGCGGCGCTTGTACGACATCTTTCCGTTTGCTGCCTTGATCGGTGCCTTGATGGGGCTGGGGACGCTGGCATCCGGAAACGAACTGGTGGCCATGCGCGCTGCCGGATTCGATCGTCGGCAGGTGGCCTTGCGCGCGCTGTTTGCCATTGCCCTGTGTCTGCTGGTACTCGTGATCCTGTCGGAAACGGCCATTCCGCGCCTGGAAAGCCAGGCCCGCGCCGAGCGTGAAGCGGCCCGCAGCGGCCAGGTCTACCAGGGACAGTTTGGATCGCTCTGGTTGCGTGACGGGCCGCGCGTGATCCGGATCGGCTATTCAGCCTGGTTGACCGACGATCAGCTGGAGTTCGGAGATCTGCTTGTTTACGAGCTTGGGGCCGACATGCTGCTGGAACGCGTGCTTACGGCAGATCGCGCCCGTCACGATGGTGTTTCCTGGCAACTCGAACAAGTTGAACGCTGGCAGGTCGGGCAGGGGGCAGGCCGCGAGTTTCTTGCTGTTGCTGATCTGAGTTCGGGTCTGAGTCCGGAGTTGTTTGCCGCAACGGTTGCCAGACCGCGCCTGCTGCCCACGGCTGATCTGCTCGATATGCTGGATTTTCTGGCCCGAAACGAGTTGGACCAGTTGCCATACCAGCGCGCGCTGTGGGCGCGCATCGTTTATCCGCTTAACGTACTTGTCATGGTTCTGGTTGGCCTGCCTTTTGTCTTTCGCGGCAGCCGACAGCAGGGCCAGGGCCTGCGCCTGTTTGCCGGGGTCGGTCTGGGGCTGCTGGTTTTCGTGCTGGTCAGGCTGTTCGAGGGGCTGGCTGCCATCATGCCTATTCCGGTGTGGCTGACTTCCATGCTGCCAGCCCTGGTCATCTCGGCCGGCTTGCTGCTGGTTGTCAGGCGATCGTGAGGCATGCCATCAGCGCTTCGCTTTCGTTTTGTTTTTCCTGTTTTTGCCCGGGGGTTTAACCACAACCAGGTGAGTTGCCGAGGCCAGGTCGTGCCAGGTTCTGCCTTGCCGATGAAACAGGCTCCAGGCAAAGCCCAGTCCGAGGCTGCCGAGCGAGGCCAGGGCAACAACGAAGCGCACCAGCGTCGTCAGCCAAGGCATGGGCTCGCGTTCGCCCACCACACGGATGTGCCAGGCTTTCATGCCCAGGGTCTGGCCGCCGCGCCATGAAATGGCAAAGTAAGCCCATGCGATGACCAGAAGGTAGAGCTGAAACAGGGTGCTGGAAGCGCTGATTTCGGCACCCAGCGGAATGACGACAGCCGCTGCTGCGATCATCCAAAGCCCGATCAGCAACAAGCCATCGTAGGTCATCGCAGTCAGGCGCCGGAGTAAACCGCAGGGGCGAATGGACTGATCTTCAAGGTCCGATTTCGTGGCGTTCTGGGGCAATCGATTTGACCTCGGGCGCTGTTATGGTTAGGTTCTCAAGTGTAGTCGTCACAAGGGTCCATGAGTAGGGAACCTTTCAATTGTTGCGCGAGCGCGATATTCTAAAAGCATATTTGTCGGCCGGCTTGCTGCGCGGTTGGCTTGAGTCGACCATCGAATTCCAAGTATGGCGGGTAGCAGAATGTCACAACAGTCAAGCTCATTTTTTCGGTCACTGGTCATTGGAGCTGCATGTGCCGCTTGTTTCTCGGGTGTTCAGGCCCAGGTTCTGGACCGCACAATAGAGACCGAGAACCGAATAACGCGTGATGCCGCTGAAGCTCAGCAGCAGATCAACCGCGTGGATGAAGAGACCCAGACCCTCATCGATGAGTATCGGCGCACCATCAGTGAGACCGAGAGCCTGCGAATCTACAATAACCAGATGCAGGCCATTGTCGAAAACCAGGAATCCGAGATGGTGTCGATAAACCAGCAGCTGGACGGCCTGGAGACGACCAATCGCGAGGTGATTCCGCTGATGATTCAGATGGCCGAGCGACTCGGTCAGCTGGTTCGCGCTGATTTGCCTTTCCGGCTTGAGGAGCGCATTCGACGAGCCGATGGATTGGTCAATCTGCTCGACCAGTCGGATATCACGACCTCTGAAAAATATCGTCTGATTCTTGAAGCCTACCAGGCCGAAATGGAGTACGGTCGCACCATGGAAGGTTATCGCGGCGCGCTGCCCGATGGTCAGCAGGTCGAGTTTCTGCGGATTGGCCGCACGCTGCTTTTCTGGCAGTCCCTGGATGGTCGTGATACCGGCTGGTGGAACCCGACCGAGCGCCAATTCGAGCGCCTTGCCGATCGCTATCGACTGCCAGTCAGCGATGGTCTGGCGATCGCCCGTAACCAGGTTGCCCCCGATCTCGTGCGCCTGCCCGTGCCGGCGCCGGTCCCTGCGGAGAATTGATCATGAACTCCAGGATCTTGTTGTTTCTTGTGGCCCTGATTGCCGCACCCTTGACCGCGCAGGCGCAGCAGACGCTCGAAGAGCTACTGCGTGAAGTTGAACGCGCGGCCTCCGAAGAGGCTCGCGTCGACCAGGAGCGCCTGCAGCGATTTATCCGGGAACGCAACAATCAGCGTCAGCTGCTCGAGGAAGCGCGAGCCGAATTGCGAAGTGAAGAGCAGCGCTCCGACCGGCTGCGCAGTGCTTTTGAAGAAAACGAGTTGCGTCTGGTCGAGCTTGAAACCCTGCTTGATGAGCGGATGGGTAACCTCGGTGAGCTGTTCGGCGTTGTTCGCCAGGTCGCCGGCGATGTGCGCGGCAACATCGAGGAGTCCATGGTCAGCGCTCAGCTGCCTGACCGTGGACAATTTCTGGCCGATCTGGCGGAGCGACGTGAGTTGCCAACCGTTCCCGAGCTGAGCCGAATGTGGTTGACCATGGTTCGAGAGATTTACGAGTCCGGAAGAGTGGTCTCTCTCAATGCCGATGTGATCAACGCCGACGGCGTGCTTGAGTCAAATCGCGAAGTTGTTCGAATCGGCGTGTTCAATGTAATTTCTGACGGTCGCTTTCTGCAGTGGGATGGGGCCCAGCAGCTGTTGATCGAGCTGCCGCGCCAGCCGGCCGGTCGCTTTCAGACCATGGCTCAGCGCCTTCAGAATGCATCGCCGGGAGCCGTAGAGGACATGGCCATCGATGGTACCCGCGGTGCCATTCTGGCCCAGGTTGTGCGGGCGCCGAACCTGCAGGAACGGATTCGCCAGGGGCAAACCGTCGGTTACATCATTATTGCCCTGGGAATATTCGGTGTGCTGTTTTCAGTGTGGAAGGGGGTGGTTCTGTTCGTGCGCGGTAACGCCATCAAGCGCCAGCTCAAGCGCGAGGAGGCCAGTGAGGGCAATGCCCTTGGCCGGGTCATGAAGATTTACCAGGATGATCCGGACCAGGATGTGGAAACGCTGGAACTGAAGCTTGACGAAGCGATTCTGCGCGAAACGGCACCGCTGGAATCCGGGTTGCCGCTGATCAAGGTGCTCTATGTCGTGGCGCCGCTTATTGGTCTGCTGGGCACGGTTGTCGGAATGATTTTGACCTTTCAGCAAATCACCTTGTTCGGCACGGGTGATCCACGCATGATGGCCAGCGGCATATCCATGGCACTGATCACCACGGTCCTCGGCCTGGTCGTTGCCATACCGCTGACCATCATCCATAGCATCCTGCATTCGCGAGCCCGGGCCCTGATTCAGATACTTGAAGAGCAGGCCGCGGGCACCATTGCCCGTCTTGCAGAGAATCGTCATGCTCGCGCTGGCTAACTTCTTCGAGGCTATTCGCGGCTTCATCGAGCTCGGCGGCAATGTGCTCTGGGCCATCATGGCCGTCCTGCTGGTGATGTGGACGCTGATTCTCGAGCGCTTCTGGTTCTTTTTTCGTGTACTGCCGGTGCGGCGCGACGCAATCCTTGAGGAGTGGCGCAGCCGCGAGGACAACCGGTCCTGGTATGCCGGGCGGATCAAGGAGGAGATGGTCAGTGGTCTCAGTCTGGAAATGCGGGCCAATGTGCGCACCATCCAGACACTGATCGCTGTGTGTCCCCTGCTGGGTCTGCTCGGCACGGTTACCGGCATGGTCGCCGTTTTTGATGTCATGGCATTTTTCGGCACCGGCAATGCTCGCGCCATGGCCGCGGGAGTTTCCCAGGCGACGATTCCGACCATGGCCGGCATGGTGGCGGCCCTTTCCGGCCTGTATTTTGGCTCCTATCTCGAGCGTAAAGCCGACGTTGAGGCCGAGCGCCTTGAAGATCTGCTACGCTACGAATAATGAATACGACCTGATCAGGTATGGCACGTAGACACGCCAGCAAGGATGAGCCCGAAATCAACATCACGCCGATGCTGGACATCGTGTTCATCATGCTGATTTTTTTCATCGTCACTACGTCGTTCATTCGCGAGACCGGTATCGAAGTCGACAAGCCAACCGCGCTCACTACCGAGCCCCGTCCGCAGGGGAACGTTTTGATCGCGATTCGGCCTAACGATGAAATATGGATGAACCGCCAGCAAATTGAATTGCACGAGGTCAGGACACACGTTGAACGCGCCAGGGCGGAGAACCCTGAAAGTTCGGCGGTACTGATCGCCGATCGTGGTGCTCGTACCGGCATGTTGATTGAAGTCATGGATCAGGTGCAGGCTGCAGGTATCACGCGCATTTCGATTTCTGCCGACGAGGCTGGCGGTGGATAGCTCATGAATACCGGTTTGCGCTACCTGGTTTCCGTTGTGCTCGCCATTGTGGTGACGCTTGCGGCCTTTTACCTGATGCACGTGCTGATTTCCGGGACCCGTGGCGACGCTGAGAGCCTCGAGCCGCCGCCGGGGATCCGGTTTGGCCCGGTCGAAATTGATGATCGCGTCGAAACGCGCGATCGTCGTCGCCCGCCGCCCCCGCCTCCGCCCGACACACCGCCGCCTCCGCCCGATATGGAAATCGCCCAGATGGAGCAGCAGGTTCAGGATATGCCGAGGCTGGACATGCCGCCACTAGACGTACCGATGACTGGCTCCGGACCGTTTCTCGGCGCCTTTGGGCAGGTTGAGCGAACTGAGGAAGGCGGTGTCGTTCCGCTGGTGCGCATTCAGCCGCAGTATCCCCGCGAGGCGGCGATGAATCAGATTGAAGGATGGGTGCGCGTTGAATTCACCATTGATGAAACCGGTTCCGTGCGCTCTCCGCGCGTCATCGAGGCGCGTCCACCGCGAGTATTCGATCGCGAGGCCATACGTGCCATTCTGCGCTGGAAGTTCAAGCCGCGCGTAGTTGATGGCGTGGCTGTTTCCAGTCAGGCTACCCAGGTGATCGAGTTCAATCTGGATGACGCATGATGCTTGAAGCAGGCAGGACAACGCTGTTGGCGGTAATGGCATTCCTTGCGGTGTCTGCCTCAGCCCAGGAGCAAACCCGGGTTCAGGGTATCGAGTGTGGCGTTGAGCGCGAGGTCAGTGCCGGAACGCTGCAGGAATCCACCTTCAATCGACTGTCGCGGATTTACGAGGATATCGGCGAAGAGAAGTATGCTGAAGCCTATTCAGCACTTCAAAGCCTGCTTGACCGCGGTCGCCGCACCGAGTACGAGCAGGCCGTCATTCATCAGGCCATGGGCCACGTGCGCATGCAGCAGGAACGGATCGA
>RECK01000095.1 GCA_007694055.1 Wenzhouxiangella sp. | reverse complement strand
TCTGCCTACTCGGTACTCTTCGGGCAATCAGGGTTTGCGGGATCCGGATATAACCGTTTTATTCAACCTGCTGGGTAAATATTGAACGCCCGAATCTTCGAACACCGGACTACTCGCGCTCACTCGCTTCGGGCAGAGCCCAGGCTTCGGCGGCTTCAATTACCCCGCATGCGATACGGGCTCCAGCGCCACCGATGGGTTGGCTCAAGTGATCGTCGGGGTTTTCGTGGATGACCAGGGCGGCGCCATCGCTGTCGAGAATGGTGGCGCCGAAGCTGCCATCGAGGCTGGCAGCCGTGGTGTAGAACTCGGCCCAGGCCTGACCCGATTCATGAACGTAGAAGTTGGGCAGGTCGCCGGCGTCGGGGCCGTCGGGATTGAGCAGACCATGTTTGCGCCCGTCGGGATTCAGGTGGCCACCGGAGTCCATGAAGCCGTCACAGTGATCGTCGCAGGTGCCAACAGCATGAATGTGCACGGCCTTGGGGCCGGGCGGTAAACCGTTCAGGCTCAGCCGAACCAGGGTGCCTGAGGCGGCCTGGATGAATTCGGCCTGACCGATCGGCTCACCGTCGCCATCGACGATGTTGGCCAGAGCCCGGGGCAATCCCTGATCGGCCAGCGCCGGCAAGGTGAAAAAAGCGAGGGTAACGAGGACGAATCGAAGCATGGCAATGGGGATAATCCTGTGGTCCAGGTTTGATTGTAGCGCGCCGCCATGGAGAAACAGCCAATGGCTGGATTTGCTATCCTTCAGCGCTGATTTCAGCCACCGCCATTGCCAGGGACCGTAAATCGTGACCTCATCCGCATCACTAGCCCAGCTTGACCTTGACCACCTGTTTCATCCCGCCACCGACCTGCGCGGTCATCGCCAGGCCGGGCCGCAAATCTGGGAGCGCGGGGAGGGCGTTTATGTTTACGACAGCGAAGGGCGAAAATATCTGGAGGGCATGGCCGGTCTTTGGTGTACGGCGCTGGGCTACGGAGAGCAGGAACTCGTGGATGCGGCCGCCAAGCAAATGTCGAAGTTCTGTTATGGCCCGCTGTTTGCCGGCAAGAGTAACGAGCCCAGTATCCGCCTGGCTGCGAAGCTGTCGGAGTGGGTGCCGATCGAGGGTGCCCGTTTCCTGTTCGGCTGCTCTGGTTCGGACGCCAACGATGCCCAGGTCAAGCTGGTTCGTTACTATTTCAACGCCATCGGGCAGCCGCGCAAGAAAAAAATTCTGTCGCGGGGCAACGCCTATCACGGAATCACCCTGGCCACGGCCGCCTTGACCGGACTGCCGGCATTCCATCGCCATTTCGACCTGCCGGGTGACGATGTCATCCACTTGACCTCGCCGCACTACTACAGGCAGGGGCACGCCGGTGAAAGTGAGGCGGAGTTCGTGGAACGCCTGGCCGGCGAGCTTGAATCAGTGATTGAACGGGAAGGTGCGGACAGCATCGCGGCCATGTTCGCAGAACCGCTGATGGGGGCAGGCGGCGTGATTCCGCCGCCGGCAGGCTATTTCGATCGCATCCAGCCCATCCTGGAAGCCAACGGCATTCTGCTTGTCGACGATGAGGTGGTGTGCGGTTTTGGACGTACCGGCAATCCTTTCGGGTGCCAGACCTGGAACATCAAGCCGGCGACCATGACCATGGCCAAGGCGCTGTCTTCGGCCTACCTGCCGATTTCAGCGGTTGCCGTGCCACCATTCATGTACGAGGCGATCGAAGAGGCAGCCGGCGGAGTCGGTCTGTTCGCTCACGGCCTGACCTATGCCGGACATCCGGTAGCCGCGGCGGTTGCCTGTCGCAATCTCGAGTTGATGGAGGAGCGCGGCATCATGGCCCATGCGGCCGAGATGGGTGAGCTGCTGCAGGCAAAACTGGCGCCGTTGGCAGACCATGCGCTAGTCGGCAACCTGCGCGGCAAAGGTCTGATCGCAGGGCTGGAACTGGTCGCCGACAAGGCTACCCGCGAGCTGTTCCCTGCCCAAAACAAGACGGCGTTCAAGGTCGCAGCAGCCTGTCTCGCCGAGGGGTTGGTGGTGCGGGCACTGCCCGGGGATGTCGTCGCGGTCTGTCCGCCCCTGATCATCACAGAGGCGCAGCTGGCAGAACTGGTCGAGAAACTGGGCCGCGGTCTGGATCGGGTCCTGTCCGGCGGGTGATCAGCTGTCGGCCAGCAGGTCCTGGTAGTCGGGATGGCGCTTGATCCAGGTTTTGACGTACGGGCAGACGGGATCAACCTTGAGCGCTTCTGAGCGCGCCCAGTCCAGCGCATGACGGGTCAGCTGACCGGCAATGCCGCGGCCACCAACCGCGTCCGGCACTCGCACGGCAGTCATGGCCACCCGGTCCGCACTGAGCTTGAATTCAAGCACGCAATCATGCCCGTCCACCGTGGCGACGAAGCGGCCGCGTTGGAGGTCGTGTTGTACGTTCAAGTCGGAGGTATTGGTCATTGGTCAGTACAGGAATCGGGTTCGGATGGTAGCCGGGACGCGGTCAAGCTCTGCGACCAGGGCCGGTGTGTCTGCCGCCTCTACGTCCATGACCACGTAGCCGACATCGGGCATGGTCTGCAGGTACTGGGCGACGATGTTCAAACCGGCCTGGGAAAAGATCGTGTTGATTGCCTGCAGGACACCCGGCTCGTTGCGATGAATATGCAGAATACGGCGGGTGCCAATGTGGTCGGGCAGCGAAACTTCCGGGAAGTTGACCGCACCCATGGTCGAGCCGTTGTCCGAGTAGCGAACCAGCTTGGAGGCCACATCCACGGCGATGTTTTCCTGGGCCTCGCGTGTGCTTCCGCCGATGTGCGGTGTCAGCAGCACGTTGTCCAGGCCCCTTAGGGGGCTGGCAAACTCTTCTTCTGCGCCCTTGGGCTCGACCGGAAAGACGTCGATGGCGGCCCCGGCCAGGTGACCGGATTCGAGGGCATCGGCCAGGGCGGAAATGTCCACGACTTTTCCGCGTGAGGCATTGATCAGGTGCGCGCCGGGCCGCATTCGGGCGAGCTCGGCTGACCCGATCAGGTTTCGGGTTTGTTCGCTATCGGGTACGTGCAGGCTCACCGTATTGGACGCCTGAAGCAGTTCGTCGAGACTGGTGACCGGTTCGGCATTGCCCAGCGGCAACTTGTCGACGATATCGTGGTACAGGACCTTCATCCCCAGTCCCTCGGCCAGGATGCCAAGCTGGGAACCGATATGGCCATAGCCGACGATACCGAGAACCTTGTTTCGCACTTCGTGCGAACCGGCGGCGGATTTTTGCCATTGACCGCGATGGCAGGCCATGTTCTTGGCCGGGACGCCGCGCATCAGCATGATGATCTCGGCCAGAACCAGCTCAGCCACCGATCGGGTATTGGCATAGGGGGCATTGAATACCGGAATGCCGCGCTGGCGTGCGGCGGCCAGGTCGACCTGGTCGGTGCCGATGCAGAAGCAGCCGATGGCGTTGAGCTTTTCGGCCTGATCGAGCACATCGGCGCTGATCTGGCTGCGTGAGCGAATGCCGATAAAGTGGGCTTCCCGGACCAGGTCCCGCAGTTGATCGGGTTCCGGCGCCGATTTTCGGGTCCACAAGCTGGTGTAGCCGGACCTGCGGATATACTCTTCTGCCCGCGCGTGGATGCCCTCGAGCAGCAGGAAATTGATTTTGTCCTTGGCCAGGGAAAGCGTGCCAGTGGTCATGTTTTAGCGCTGGCGGCCACGGCCGCTCGTATGATGAAGACACGCATTATGCAACGAACCGTTCGAAAATGAAGCCAACATGAGTCAATCACCCCCGATCGAATTCACCGACGACGCCGACAGCCTGCTCCACTACGGGCGCGACTGGACCCGGTTCTGGACGCCTAGGCCCCGGGCCATCGCTTTCCCTCGCTCCACTGAAGAGGTCCTGGAACTGGTCCGATGGGCCCGCGCCACCCGCACCGCGCTGGTGCCCAGCGGTGGTCGTACGGGTCTGTCCGGCGGCGCTGTTGCCGCGGCTGGGGAGGTCGTGGTATCGATGGACCGAATGCGTGAACAGCTGGCATTCGATCCGTTCGAGCCCAGCCTGAGCGTTCAGGCAGGCATGCCGGTCGGTGAGCTGCAGCGGCTGGCCACGGAATCCGGACTGTTCTATCCAGTCGACTGGGCTGCGGCCGGCTCCAGCCAGGTCGGGGGCAGCATTGCGACCAATGCGGGAGGAATTCGCGTCCTTCGCTACGGCATGACGCGTAACTGGGTGAGCGGATTGACCGTGGTGACGGGGCGTGGCGAAGTGCTCGAATTGAACAGGGGGCTGGTCAAGAACAATACGGGCCTGGATCTTCGCCACTTGATGATCGGCAGTGAAGGCTGTCTGGGCATCATCACCGAGGCGACCATGAGTCTGACCATGCCGCCGCCGGAGCAGTCCGTGCTGTTGCTGGGCTTCTCCGGGCTGGAGGCCATCATGCCCGTCTTCGAAAGATTGCGGCGCGAACTCAGCCTGTCGGCCTTCGAGTTCTTCGATCTGGCCTCAACACGGCATGTCAGTCAAGGCAGCGACCGCGTCTTCCCGCTTGACGATGCGTGCCCGATGTTTGCGGTGGTGGAGTTCGACGATCCCGATCAGTGCAATCAGGACCGCGCACTGGCACTGTTTGAACAACTGACCGAGTCCGGGCACGTGCTTGACGGCACCATCAGCCAGTCCGGTGCCCAGGCAGCCGAGCTCTGGCACTGGCGCGAAGCGATCAGCGAATCCCTGGCCGCACGTACGCCCTACAAGAACGATTTGTCGGTAAGGATCGGGCGGGTGACTGATTTCCTGCGCGATCTGGATGCGCTGATCGCGTCGCATTACCCCGATTTCGAGGTGGTCTGGTTTGGCCACATTGGCGATGGCAACCTGCACATGAACGTGCTGCGACCCGAGGACTGGTCGGTTGAGGATTTTCACCGCGCCGGCAAGCAACTGAGCCCGAAAGTGTTCGAGCTGGTCCAGCGCCATGGTGGCAGCGTGTCGGCCGAGCATGGCGTCGGACTACTCAAACGCGATGACCTGGGCTGGAGCCGAAGCCCCGAAGAGCTGGCCATGATGGCAGCCATCAAGCGCCAGTTCGACCCGGACGGGATCCTGAATCCCGGCAAGATGCTGTCGCCTGATCTGCTATCTTAGCCCGGCATTGCCACCGCGGCGCGTCGCTGCCGCTGGTCCGTTTCAGGTTCATCGCTCAGGCGGCATGCAAACCAATACAAGAGGAAAGAGAATGAAATCGTTGCTAGCGCTGATCTCCCTTGGTTTTCTTCTGAGTCTGCCTGCATTGGGCAGCCAGGGCATGTCCCTTGAGCAGATTGCCAAACTGCAGTCCGTAGGCCAGGTGGCGGTGAGCCCCAACGGGCGCCATATCGCCTACACGCGCATTGTGCCCAGAGATCTGAACAACGAGTCCGATGGGGGCGCCTGGACCGAGCTGCATGTGATTGATGCGGCCGGCAACAGCCGACCCTTCATCAGTGGCCAGGTCAATGTCGGCAACATAGCCTGGACGCCCGACAGTCAGGCCATCGCGTTCCTGGCCCGGCGTGGAGACGATACCCACCGTCAGCTTTACACCATTGCCGTCGGTGGCGGCGAAGCCGTGCGTCGTACCGAAATCGAAACCGGTGTTGCCGGGTACAGCTTCAGCCCCGACAGCTCGCGCGTGGCGCTGATCGCGCTTGAGCCGCAGTCGGCCGAGGACCAGCGTCTTGCCGAACTCGGATTCGATCAGATCATTTTTGAAGAAGACTGGCGCCCGCGGCGCTTGTGGATGCTGGACCTGGATGACCGCGGGGCCGAGCCCGAGATGATCGACCTGGAAGGTTCCGTCCAGGAAGTGCAGTGGTCGCCGGCGGGCGATCGACTGGCCCTCAAGGTAACGCCGCGTCAGCTGGTCGACGATACGCTGATGTTCCAGCGCATTCGGATCATTGCGCCCGATGGGGAGGAGCTGGGCCGCATAGAAAATCCCGGCAAACTCGGTTCCATGGCCTGGAGCCCGGATGGCAGTCAGCTCGCCTTCATCGGCACGGAGAGCGTCCACGATACCCGCGAAGGCCGACTGCTGGTGGCGTCGGCATCCGGTGGCGAGTGGCGCAACCTCCTGCCTGATCTGGCGGGCCATGTCTGGCATGTGGGCTGGCGGGAGCCCGGCGAAGTGGTCTTCATCAGCTACGAGGGCGTCGAGGCCCGGATTGGCCAGATCAGTGCCAACGGTCGCAACCAGACGACCCTGGTCCAGCGTGATGGCCTGATTTTTGACGTGCTGAGCATTGCCAGTGATGGCCGGCTGGTTTTCGGGGCGTCGACGCCGGAACACCCGCGCGAAGTCTATGCCCTGTCACGGCGGAACCTTGAGCCTGAGCGCCTGACCGATTCCAACCCATGGCTGGCTGATGTCCGCCTGGCCCGGCAGGAGGTCGTCACTTATGCGGCGACTGATGGCCTTGAAATCGAAGGGCTGCTGATCTGGCCGCTGGACTATGAAGAAGGGCTGCGTTACCCGCTGATCCTGGCCGTGCACGGCGGGCCGGAAGCCCATTACTCCAACGGCTGGTTAACCACCTATAACCTGCCGGGCCATCACGCGGCTGCAGAAGGCTATTTCATGTTCTACCCGAATTACCGCGGCAGCACGGGGCGCGGGGTCGAGTTTGCGCTGACTTCACAGGGTCGTCCGGCCATGGAGGAGTTCAAGGACCTGGTCGACGGCGTCGATCACCTGATTGCACGCGGGCTGGTTGATTCAGAGCGCGTCGGTATTACCGGCGGCTCTTACGGCGGCTATGCCTCGGCCTGGGGTGCCACTTATTATTCCGAACGATTCGCGGCAGCCGTCATGAATGTTGGTATTTCGGACAAGATTTCCATGCTGGGCACCTCTGACATTCCCGAAGAACTCTATCTGGTTCACTACTTGACCTGGCCCTGGGAAGACTGGGACCTGTTCGTTCAGGCCAGCCCGATTTTCTTCGCTCATCGTGCCCGGACCCCGATCCTGATCCTGCACGGCGATGCCGATCCGCGCGTTGATCCAACGCAATCGCGCATTCTGTTTCGCTTCCTGAGCCTGCAGGAGAATCCACCGCCAGTCCGGCTGGTGCTTTACCGCGGCGAAGGTCACGGCAATCAGCGTGCTGCGACACGCTGGGACTACAGCCTGCGCCTGATGCGCTGGATGGATCACTATCTGAAGGGCGAGGGCGGTGCGCCGCCTGATTTCCGCCTCGATTATCGACTGGACGGGGAGAACTGAGATGGCGGAGCAGGCCAGCGCACGCAACGTGCTCGGTGAACCCTTGCTGCCGTGCAGCATGAAGCCCGTGACCGGTTTTTTCCGTGACGGTTGTTGCAACACCTCTGCCGAGGATGTCGGCAGCCACACCATCTGTGCGGTGATGACCGAGTCCTTTCTCGAATTCAGCGTCAGCCGGGGCAATGACCTGGTCTCGCCGCGACCGGCGTTCGGGTTCCCGGGCCTGAAACCGGGCGATCGCTGGTGCCTGTGCGCGCCGCGCTGGCGCGAAGCGATGGAGGCTGGTTGTGCACCGCGGGTGTCGCTGTCGGCCACGCATGAGCGGGCACTGGAGTACGTCAGCCTGGACCAGTTGCGGACCCATGCCGTGGAGGCAAACCATTGATGGATGCCCAACGCCAGGAAATGCTGCTGGAGCGGCTCAATCAAAGCAGCCGCAATACTCTGATGAAAACGCTCGAGATTCGATACACGGCAGTGGGCGATGATCATCTGGAGGCGACCATGCCAGTCGGGCCCGTGGTCCATCAGCCCATGGGTTTGCTGCATGGTGGTGCCACGGCGGCACTGGCTGAGTCGGTCGGCAGTGCAGCGTCTGCCCTGCGCATCGATATCAGCAAGCAGAGCGTGGTCGGGACATCGCTGTCGGTTCATCACCTGCGCGGAATGCGCGAAGGTGTCGTCACCGCGCGTGCCGAAGTGGTTCATCTGGGTCGCAGCACCCACTTGTGGCAAATCCGGGTCCGGGATGAGACTGACAGGCTGGTCGCCGATGCACGCCTGACCATGATGGTTCTCGGGTAGAAACCGGGTCTCAGTCTTGCTCGAGCACCTCGATGCGATTGCCGCCCCTGCGTTCGGCGCGCCCCAGCGCGCGATCCAGATTGGCCAGGATGTCTGAAACCGCGGTTCGACTGGATGGCTCGACTACCACCAGGCCAACGCTGGCCGTCAGTACGCCGATTTCGCTGTCGCCGCTGGGCAAAGCCATGCTGACGATGCTTTGGTGAAGATCTTCGGCCAGGCGATGGGCCTGGTCGCACAGTTGTCCGGGGGCAAGCACCATCAATCCGCGGGAAGCTGACTGGACGAGGCGTGCACCCCGCGACCTGGCCAGGCCGAACAGAGACTGGGCCACCTCGGGTTGATAGCGCTCCTCGTTACCGTCGGGTTTGATCGCTATGACTGCCAGAGCGTCGGCCTGGGCCGCACATTGCTGGATGTGCTGGTCCAGCAGTCGCTCAAGCTCCTGATCATTGAGGGGATGGGGCCCGGTCGTAAGGGTGGACTTGTCGACAGCGGCGACAGCTGACGCTTTGCGTCCATGAGCCTGCCCCGTTCGGTCACTTTCGCGGCGCTGACGTCGGCTAACAAAGACCGCGGCGCCTACCAGCAAAACGACTGCAAAAACGATTGGCACTACAGGTGGCAAAGCGCCGACGATCAGTCCGGGCCCGGTAGTTGGCGTATTGCCCGGATTGACGGCTGCCACGGCGACCGATGAGCTGACCAGTCCGAGCAGCAGCCCCAGCAGGGTCAGCGACAAACCGGTCATCATGCGCAGCAATACCCTGCAAGTACGGGCATTGACCTCCCAGGGGCTCAGAAAGGCCTCGCCGCTGCTGCTGTTTGCTTGATTCCGGTTTGGCACGTTACTGGTCAGCCCCTGTTTGCACAATCAACAAAATACTAAATGCACTTGTTGTGCCAAACAGGATTCGGGGGCGGGATCTATCACAGTCAGCTCTTTTCTGGGGTCTATCCGAATCTCGCAACAGACAGGGGACCACCGGGAGCGGAGGTGGACTCCACTGCCCGTAGCGCATGGTCGCAGCTTTGGGAAAAGAGGTTGGATGGGTAGAGGCCAAGTGCCGAGTGGCCCTGCCCGGTGCCTCCTCCACCCTTCCAATCTCTTTTT
>RECK01000071.1 GCA_007694055.1 Wenzhouxiangella sp. | reverse complement strand
ACCTCCGCTCCCGGCGGTCCCCTGTCTGTTGCGAGATTCGGATAGACCCCTTTTTGCTTTTCTGATGCTTGATCCATCTGGCTGAGACACGACTCTAATCAGGTCAGGATAAACCAGGATCCAGCGTCAGTCTGCCGCAATACCTCCACGCACGCGCTGGCCGGCGCGCGGGGTGAAGCGGTTGCCTTCGGCATCCTCGAACTCGAACGGCACGGAGACCAGCTGCATGTTGCGATTGACCTGGATGACGAAGTGCAGGTGGGGGCCGCTGGAAAAGCCGGTGTTGCCCGAGCGGCCAATCACCTGTCCGCGGCGCACCTGCTGGCCCGGGCGCACCGAGACCCCGTTGTAGTCAAGATGGGCATAGACGGCCATGCTGCCGTCGTCGTGCAGAATGCGCACGTAGTTGGCACGATGGCCATGGTATTCACGGCGGGTACCCGAACTGCTGAACCAGCGCGCCTTGTCCATGACCACCCCGGCGCGGGCCGCGTGTACGGGCGTACCGATCGGCATGCTGATATCGACGGCATGGTAATTGGCCGGCTCGTTGTGACTGAACTCCCCGCCGAAGGCCTGGCCGATCAGAAACTCACCCGCAGGCGGCAGTGGCAGGCGATACGGCTGCTCCGGACTGTGCCGTGCACCTGGCCTGCCGGGCACAGTCTCGGTCTGGATCTGGTAGCGCCAGGAACGGCGCGGATCGAGTGCGCCAATGGTTACCAGCTCGCGCTCGCTGGCTGCCTCCAGCACGAACACGCCCGGTAATTCAGGCTCACTGACCACGTTGACCGCCTCACCCAGATCGATCCGCACGCTCAAGGGGCCGTGGCTGCGATTGCGAAACCACCACACCGGCGCCTCGTCGGGGCCGGTGCGCCGCACCGTCAGCAGCGCCTCCGGCTCACGCGTTGCCCGCTGCACACGCACCTCGGCATCGGTGTCCGGCATGCGGTCGGTGAAATGGAGGATGCCGTTTTCGTCGGTGTAGCTGTATATCGTCTGCGCAATGGCCGCTGCTGGCAAAACCAGCAGCAGGGCAAGAAGGGCAGAGGGGAAGAGGATAAGAGGGAACTTGGTCGCAGGTTTC
The DNA here is from genome assembly GCA_007694055.1 of Wenzhouxiangella sp. Classification (GTDB taxonomy): domain Bacteria; phylum Pseudomonadota; class Gammaproteobacteria; order Xanthomonadales; family Wenzhouxiangellaceae; genus Wenzhouxiangella. The sequence goes on along the minus strand of RECK01000071.1, from coordinate 8,105 downwards.
ATTGACCGAGTAGACAGGGGCGCCAGCCCAAGGTTCATGAGCAGACCAGCCTTTCCTTCTCCCCCTCTACCCCTCTTCCCGTCTTCCCCAAGCACATCAACACTCAATAACATTCACCGCCAGCCCACCCCTGGACGTTTCCTTGTACTTGGTTTTCATGTCGCGGCCGGTGTCGCGCATGGTCTTGATGACCTTGTCCAGGCTGACCCGGTGCTTGCCGTCGCCGGCCATGGCCATGCGGGTGGCGTTGACCGCCTTGACCGCGCCCATGGCGTTGCGCTCGATGCACGGGATCTGGACCAGGCCGCCGACCGGATCGCAGGTCAGGCCCAGGTTGTGCTCCATGCCGATTTCGGCGGCGTTCTCGACCTGGTCCATGGTCCCACCCAGGGCCGCGGTCAGGCCGCCGGCAGCCATCGAGCAGGCCACGCCTACCTCACCCTGGCAGCCCACCTCGGCACCCGAGATCGACGCGTTTTCCTTGTACAGGATGCCAATGGCCCCGGCGGTGAGCAGGAATTCGATCACGCCGTCTTCGTCAGCCCCGGCAACAAAGCGACGATAGTAATGCAGCACCGCCGGAACGATGCCAGCGGCCCCATTGGTCGGAGCCGTGACCACGCGCCCGCCAGCGGCATTCTCCTCGTTGACGGCCAGGGCATAAAGATTGATCCAGTCAAGCTGATCAAGATTGTCTTCGCGGGCCCGGTGCTTGAGCTTGCGGTACAGCGTGGGCGCGCGCCGCGCCACCTTGAGTCCGCCGGGCAGGTAGCCGACTTGCTCGATGCCGCGCTCGACACAGTCCTGCATGGCCTGCCAGATCTTCAGCAGCCCGTCGCGAACTTCGTCCCGGCTCCGCCAGGCCTGCTCGTTGGCGAGCATCACGTCACTGATGCGCAGGCCGTGGTCATCGCAAATGGCCAGCAGTTCATCGCCGGTGCGGTAGGGGTATTTCAAGGGGGTACTGTCAGCGACGATGCGATCGGCGGCGGCCTCGTCGGCATTGACCACGAAACCGCCACCGACAGAGTAGTAATCGCGCGAAAGCAGGGTCTGGCCGGATTCGTCGAATGCTGCGAATCGCATCCCGTTGGAGTGGTGCGGCAAGGTCTGGCGCTTGTGGAAAACCAGGTCATCGCGAAGGCGGATGCCAATCTCGCGCTCGCCAGCCAGGCAAAGCCGGCCACGCTCGCTGATCTCGGCCATGCGCTTGCCGATATGGTCAGGGTCGACCCGGTCGGGCACCTCCCCCTCCAGGCCCAGCAGTACGGCACGATCGGTGCCGTGGCCGCGCCCGGTATGACCCAGGGAGCCGAACAGATCGACGCGCACCCGATCCACCGCCGCCAGGTGCCCGCCATCACGCAGGCGCGCCAGAAAGATGCCGGCCGCGCGCATCGGCCCGACGGTATGGGAACTCGACGGCCCGATGCCGATCTTGAAAAGGTCGAAAATGCTCACAGCCATGAGCGTCATTCTATACGCTACCGCGGTCCAGGCCACGCCGGCTTGATGCCGGCAGCCGCCCTAGTGGTCCTTCAACTTGATAAATTAGGATTCAGTTGGTCTGTCAGCGTTCAGGGCAAGGCGCGGCTCGCAGTGAATGGCCGTAGCCCTTTACAAGAGCCGGAACGCTGCCATGGACGCTGACAGGCCAACCCTTCGGGCGCTCCTGTGGCGCTCCGCTGCGTCGTTCCCGTGCTTGGAAAGGGCGACGGCCATTCCCTGCGCACGGCGCCTTGCAGCGAAGCGCCACAGGAACGCTGAATCCTAAGTTATCAAGTTGAAGGACCACTAGTGGCCCACTAGCCGACTGGACGCCCGGCGACGAGAATGGAATACTTGCCCTCCGATCGAACGCGAACACCCGACCATGAGCGTTTTCCTGTATTCACGCACCGACTGCAGCCTTTGCGACAAGGCCGAAGCCCTGCTTGCCGAAGGCGGTTTCAGCAAACAGTATGAAAAGATCGACATAGACGATGACATCGATCTGCTCCAGCGTTACGGCGACCAGATTCCCGTGCTGTACAAGGAAGAGACCGGCGAGAAGCTGGCCTGGCCCTTCACTGCCTCGCAGGCGCGTACGCTGATTGATGACTAGCGCGACCATCACCCACATCGATGCCCCGCGCCTGTCCAGGGCGATGCTTTCGGGCATCGCCAACGTGCTGAGCCGACGCGACTACATCAACAGCATCAACGTCTTTCCCGTGGCCGACAGCGACACCGGCACCAACCTGGCCTTCACCCTGGTCAGCGTGCGTGAGGCCATCGAGCAGGCCGGCAAGCGCAGCCTGCCCGACTTGCTCGAACAGGTCGCGGATGCCGCGATCAACGGCGCGCGCGGCAATTCCGGCGCGATCATGGCCCAGTATTTCCAGGGTCTGAGCGACAGCAGCCGCGAATTCCAGGTGCTCGACGCCCGGCGACTTGCCCAGGCCTCGCATGCTGCAGCCCGTTCCGCCTGGGGTGCCATGTCGGAACCGGTGCCGGGTACCCTGCCCACCGTGCTCGAAGATTTCGCCGATGAGCTGGCCACCCTTGCCGAAAGCGGCATCGAGGACATACGCCAGCTGATCCAGCGCGGACTCAAGCGCGCCCGCCAGTCGCTGGCCAATACACCCGCCCAGCTGCCGGTTCTGCGCGAGGCCGGCGTGGTCGATGCGGGTGCGCAGGGCTTTGTCGATTTCCTGGAGGGCATCTGGCGTTACATGCGCTCCGGAAAAATTCAGGCCATGCCCGATGCCCGATCGACGCCGGGCCAGGCGTCGTCTGGCCATGCACGCATGACCCATACCGAGGCCCCTGGCGAACACCGTTTTTGCACCGAATGCCTGATCGAAGGACAGAACCTGGATGTGCCCGGCCTGCGTGGGCGCCTGGAGACGCTGGCGGCCAGCTCGCTGGTGGTGGCCGGCGGTGGTCGCCGGGCCAGGGTTCACATTCACACCGACGCACCGGGCGAGGTGTTCAGGATCTGCACCGAATTCGGCGAGATTCGCCAGCAGAAGGCCGACGACATGACCCGGCAGCACGGGTTGATGAACCAGCATGGCCAGGTTGCCATCGTCACCGATTCGGCCGCCGACCTGCCGGCCGAAGAAATCGACCGGCTCGGCATCCACGTGGTGCCGGTACGGCTTAATTTTGGCGACGAGGAATTCCTCGACAAACTCAGCATTTCGCCGGCCGAGTTCTATCGCAAGCTGGCCGGCAGCAACGAAAAACCGCAAACCTCGCAGCCGCCGCCGGCCGATTTTCGACGCCAGTTCGAATTGCTGACCTCGCACGGCCTGGACGTGCTGGCCATCCAGATCTCCGGTCAGCTCAGCGGCACGCGGCAGGCGGCCGAAACCGCTGCGCGCATGGTCGATGCCGAGCGCATCCAGGTGTTTGACTCACTCAACGGCGCCAGTGGCCAGGGCTTGATGGTGCTGTGGGCCGCCGAGGCCGCTGCACGCGGCTGGGAGCGGCTGGCCATTGTTCGGCGCCTGGAGGAAATCCGCGAGGAATTCAGCACCTTTGCCCTGGTTCGTGACTTGTCCTGGGGGGTGCGCGGCGGACGGATCAAGCCGTGGATGGAGACCGTGTCGCGACGACTCTCCCTGCAACTGGTGCTGGCCAGAACACCACAAGGTACCTTGGGACCCAAAGGCGTGATCGCCGGCAAGCGCAACGTGGTCGAACGCTTCGGTCGCCGCCTGCTCAAGCGCATGCAGCGCGACCGCGCCTACCGGGTGGTGATCAGCCACACTGACGCCATCGAAGATGCCCGTCTTCTTCGCGACATCATCCTGACCGGACACCCGAAGGTCGATGGGTGCTGGCTGGAAGATGCCAGCCCAGCCATCGGCGTACATGCCGGTCCCGGCGCACTGCTGGTCGGATTCCACCCGTGGACGGCACCGGAGGACCGGCGTGGTTGAGATACTGATCGCCGCCCTGGCCGGCTACCTGCTGGGTTCATTGTCCGGCAGCCTGATCCTGGGCAAGCTCCGCGGCGTGGATATCCGGAAAATGGGTTCAGGCAACGCCGGTGGCACCAATGCGCTGCGCTCGGTGGGCTGGATGTTCGCCCTGGGCGTGGTGGTCATCGACCTGGGCAAGGGCGCCCTGGCCGCCGTGCTCGTCCCGCTTGCCATCATCGCTGCCTGGGCGCCGGATGCCGATCCGATCCGCCTTGGTGCGGTGGCTGGATTCAGCGCCGTGATCGGCCATGTCTGGCCGCTGTATTTCCGTTTCCGCGGCGGCAAGGGAGCCGGCACAGCGGTTGGCGCGGTCGCCGTTCTCGCGCCCTGGTGCATTCTGCCCCTGCTGCTGGTCTGGGTCATGACCATCGTCGGCACCGGCTACGTGGGACTGGCCACCGTACTGGCCGGGCTGAGCCTGGTGCCGACGATGTGGCTGCTTGGACCAGACCCCTTGCATCCGGCCCTGGGTGCGCTGGCCATTGCCCTGGCCGTCTTGCTGGTGTTCACCCACCGCGGCAACCTGGATCGCTTGCGCAGCGGCACGGAGAACCGCTTCGAGAAAGCCCGCCTGCTCAAACGACGGCGGCGATGAGCCTGGTTGAGGACTTGTTGCGCCGCCTGGGTGACGGCCGGCCAAGATCGCGACAGCAGCTATGCCGGGAATTGAAGGCAAGCCCTGAATCGCTGGCAGCGGCATGTGCCGAGCTGTCGGCGCTGGGCCTGCCCTTCGCCGAATCAAACGCCGAATCAAACGCCAATTCACTGCAGCTGCAATCGGCCATTGACTGGCTGGACCGGGCCCGGCTGGAAGCAGCAACGGCCGCACTGGGACTGGACCTGTCGGTGAGCCTGCTGTGCCCTTCAACCAACCAGAGCCTGTTGAGCGACCTTGACCATCGACCCCTGCCCTGCGTGCTGCTGAGCGAGGGTCAGAGCAGCGGCCGGGGCCGTCGTGGGCGCAGCTGGTCATCACCGCCTGGCGGCGGCGTTTACCTGTCCCTGGGCTGGCGCAGCCCGCGTCCACTTGCCGAGTTGGCCGCCTTGAGCCTGATTGGCGGCATGGCGGCGGCCCGCGCCCTCAATCGTTTCGAGCTGCCGCCAGTTCGGGTCAAGTGGCCAAATGACCTGCAGGTCAATGGCCGGAAACTTGGTGGTTGCCTGGTCGATGCAAGCGGTTCGGCAGACGGTCCCAGCGAGCTTGTGATCGGCGTGGGCATCAACGTCCGGATAGCCGCCGGTTCGACCATCGACCAACCCTGGACCGACTTGCACAGCCTGGGCTGCAAGGCCGACCGCACCAGCCTGGCCATCGCCCTGGTAACCGCCCTGGTCGAGGACTTGCGCGTCTTCGACAGCCAGGGCAGCGCGGCCTTGCTGGCTGCCTGGCCCAGCCTGGATGCGCTGGCTGACCAGGCTGTGGCAGTAAGCTGGGAAGATGGCCGCCAGGTACATGGCACGGCCGCAGGCATCAATCACCTGGGCCAGTTACGCCTTGCCACCGACCAGGGCGAACTTGCCGTCCACAGCGGAGACGTGCGTGTCCGCGCCGCCTGACTGCCTGGTCGACCTGGGCCACAGCCGGGTCAAGTGGGCCTGCGGCCAGGCCGGGCAAGTGATCGCCGGCACGGCCTCGGCCTGCCCTGTCGAAGCCCTCGAAGATCTTGATCAGGCGCTGCGAAACATGACAGGAGCACCCGCCATGCGCCGCGCGGTGCTGTCAGGTCAATCGAATCCCGAAGTCGTCGACGCGGTGTCGGTCCGCCTGCACCGGGCCGGGTTATCCTTGCACGCCGTGACCACTGGAACCCCGACCTTATCCGTGCAACCGGCCTACGAACAACTGGGCTGCGATCGCTGGCTGGCGCTGCAATGGCCGTGGCTTGAGCAGCAACAGGGCTTTTGCGTGATCGACTGCGGGACGGCCATTACCGTGGACCTGGTCGACGATAGCGGGGTTCATCTGGGCGGCTGGATCATGGCCGGGCTGGGCAGTCTTCAGCACGGCCTGTTGAGCCGCGCCCGGCGCTTGCCGAAACCCGCCGGCGATGACATCGACCTGGCCAGACCGGCAACCGAGTCGGCCAGGGCCATTGCTGCCGGCACCCTGCTCCAGGCCGTCGGCGGCATCGAGCAGGCCCTGCTGCGCTGCGAGGCCCTGCTGGGTCGATCACTGATCCCCTGGCTGGGCGGTGGCGATGCCGGCCGCATCGCCGCGCAGCTGCCGCGGCCTGTGCGCAGAGACGACGACCTGGTCCTGCGTGGGCTGGCTCTGGCCGCGGAGGCGCTGTGAACCCGGGCCTGTGGCGCGTTTTCACCCTGATGCTGCTGCTGGCCAATCTTGGCCTGCTGTTCTGGGTCGTGCTGTGGCCCCGCGGCGGATCCGCGCCGGCCGAGCGCGTCGTACCGCCGCTGGATCCGGCCCTGCCCCATCTTGAGCTGGTCGCCGAAATCACCGACCGCGAACGCGCCGAGGCCGGCGGTGAGCTGTGCTTCAGTATCGGACCGCTGCCGAGCCGCGAAACGCAGGAGCGTGCCGAAGAGCGGCTGCGTCCCTTTGCCAGCTCGTTTCGCTCGCGCCAGACCATCGCCGACAGTGAGCTGGGCTGGACCGTCTACCTGCCGGCCTCCAGTCGCGCCGAGGCCGTGAGCCTGACCCGCGAGCTGGTGGACCGCGGCGAGGAAGACTTCTTCGTGATCACCAGCGGCGCGCTTGAAAACATGGTCTCGGTGGGCTTGTTCGAGAACATTCAGAACGCACGCTCACGCCAGGCGCGCATGCAGCGGCTGGGCTTCGAGGCGCAGCTGGAAGTGCGCCGCGAATCGGTAGCGCAATTCTGGGTTGATTATCGTATTGGCGCCGAAGACCGCTCTCCCTGGCGATTCATCGTGCGGGCATCGCCCGGCGCCCAGCATCGGGAGATTCCTTGTTGGGATGAATGAAGCACGGTTTACGGTTTACGCTTTACGGTTTACGGGGTGGCCACTACCCGCCGGGTCACCCAGTAAATTCAACTTTTGTCTTTCCCTGCGCCTCTGCGCCTCTCATCGAATAAACTTCACTTTCTCGCCTGACCGCAACATCGAATGCCCGCACGCGAAGGCACAGAGTTCGCGGAGAAAGTAACTATTTTTCCTCTGCGATCTCTGCATCTTTGCGCCTCTGCGTGATGCTTTTTGTTCGTTTCGCGACAGCGGGCTCGTCGGCTCTACGCGAGGCTTTCTTTCAAAGGACCACTGGTAACCCGGAATGGAATTCAGGCTTCGCACGGCAGTTTTCGAGGGTCCACTGGGGCCGTGGCTGCGCTTGATGCGCTTTGATCGCCCGATTGGCATCGCCCTGCTGCTGTGGCCCACCTGGTGGGGGCTGTGGCTTGCCGCTGGTGGCCTGCCCAGCATCAAGAACCTGCTGATCTTTACTGCTGGAGTGGTGGTGATGCGCGCGGCCGGGTGCGTCATCAACGACTATGCCGATCGCGACCTGGATCCCCAGGTCGAGCGTACTCGTTCGCGCCCGATAGCTGCCGGCGAAATACGCCCGAACCAGGCCCTGGCCCTGTTCTTCGCCCTGCTGCTGATCGCCCTGGCCCTGGTCCTGATGACCAACCGTCTGACCGTGCTGATGGCTTTCGGCGGCGCGCTGCTGGCCGGCACCTACCCGTTTTTCAAGCGCTTTACCCATTTCCCCCAGGTTGTTCTGGGTGCTGCTTTCGGCTGGGCCATCCCCATGGCTTTCGCCGCCGAAGCCGGCCAGGTTCCAGCGCTGGCCTGGTGGCTGTTTGCCGCCAACCTGGTCTGGACGGTGATCTACGACACCCAGTACGCCATGGCCGACCGGGCCGACGACATCAAGGCCGGAGTGAAATCAACGGCGATTGCATTCGGCCGCCTGGACGTGCCGATCATCGGCGCGCTGATGGGACTGAAGATGGCGCTACTGCTCCTGATCGGTCTTCAATTCCTGCCGCATCCGGCCTATTTCACCGCCGTCGCCCTGACCTTCCTCCACTTCCAGCTGCAGCTGTGGCGCATCCGAGAACGCCAACCCGAAGCTTGCTTCAAGGCGTTTTTGAGCAATCATTGGGTTGGTTTTATTTTGTTTTTGGGGATTGCGGTTTCGTTTTTGCTGAAGGG
>RECK01000257.1 GCA_007694055.1 Wenzhouxiangella sp. | reverse complement strand
GATCTGCCCGCGATTCGTTCGGAATACCAGCGCTTCATCGAAGCCCTGCTCGCTTACCAGTCGGTCGCCCTGCTGATCCAACCCGGCGACAGTTCGGCGCAGCGGCAGCTTGCACGTCACGCCAATCTGCACCTGCTGGAGGTCCCTTTCAACGACACCTGGTGCCGGGATTACGGGCCCATCACCCTGATTTCATCTGGTCGGCGCCGGGCACTTGATTTTCTGTTCAATGGCTGGGGCGGAAAGTATCCGGCAGCGTTGGACAACCGGGTCAACACCCATCTGAGCCGGCACCCCTTTTTCAAGGGGGTTGAGTTTCGACAGTCCCTGTTCGAACTCGAAGGCGGCGCCATCGAGTGCGATGGCCGCGGGCTGCTGTTGATCAACTGGCACTGCCTGCAAACCCGCCACCCGCATCTGGACCGTGACGCGATCGAGTACGAACTGCGCAGCCTGCTGAATGTCAGCAAGGTCCTGGGAATCGATATGCAGCCCACCCCAGGGGACGACACCGACGGCCATATTGACACCCTGGCTCGATTCCTGCCCGGCCAACGCATCGCGTTCCAGGACCAGGGCAACAACGCCAGAACCAGTGAACTGCGCTCTCAGCTCGAAGGACTCAGGGATCGCTCGGGACACGCATTCGAACTGATTGCGCTGCCGTTTCCCGACGGCGTCGATCCGGCCCTGCCGGCCAACTATGTCAACTTCCTGTTCGTCAATGGTGCCTGCCTGGTGCCCGTTTACGGTGTTGCCGCAGACCAGCAGGCCTGTGCCATCCTGGAGCAGGCCCTGCCCGAGCATCGAATCGAGGCGGTTCCGGCCAGCCAGATGATTCGCCAGTTCGGTGGCCTCCACTGCGCAAGCATGCATTTGCCGGAGGCTCCGCCATGAAGCGCATTCTTCGCGTTGGACTGGTGCAGCACGCCATGGGCCCCGATGCCGAGGAAAACCGGCAAGCCTCTCTGGACGGCATGGCCCGGGCCGCGGCCGATGGTGCCGAGCTGGTCCTGCTGCCGGAGCTGCATGCCAGCGAATACTTCTGCAAATACCAGGATCCGGCCCTGTTCGAACTTGCCGAATCCGTCGATGGACCGACCCGACACGCCTTGACCGATGCGGCTCGCCGGCTTGGAATCGTCGTCGTCGGCAGTATCTTCGAGCGCAGGGCACCCGGCCTGGCCCACAACACGGCCATGGTCATCGATGCCGACGGCTCGCTGGCCGGCATCTATCGCAAGATGCACATTCCGGACGATCCGGGCTACAACGAGAAGTTCTATTTCACGCCTGGCGACCTGGGCTTTGAACCGATACAGACCTCGCTGGGGCGCTTGGGTGTGCTGGTGTGCTGGGACCAGTGGTACCCGGAGGCTGCCCGCCTGATGGCCCTGGCCGGGGCTGAAATCCTGCTCTATCCGACCGCGATCGGCAAGGACCCGGACGACAGCGAAGACGAACAATTCCGCCAGCTCGACGCCTGGCGGACCATCCAGCGAGGGCACGCCGTGGCCAATGGTATTCCGGTACTGGCCTGCAACCGGGTCGGGTTCGAGCCCGACCGGTCCGGTGCGGGCTGTGATGCCGAATTCTGGGGCCACAGTTTCATCGCCGGGCCGCAGGGGGAAATCATTGATGAAGCCGGCACGGAAGCCGAGGTACTTGTTGCCGACCTGGACCTGGCTCGTGGCGAGCGGGTGCGGCGCATCTGGCCGTTCATGCGCGATCGACGCATCGATGCCTACGCCGATTTGCTCAAGCGCTGGCGCGACTGAGGCGCCGGGGCCGGCCGACGAACCGGCCGGGGAGAGCCGGAACCACGGGAATATGGCCGCTCATGTCAGCTATCATAAACAGTTGACTTGAAGATTTGATGGACTGGACACCTCGCATGGACCTGACTGCTTTGACCGCGCTGTCACCCCTGGATGGCCGCTATGCCGCCAGACTCGATGGCTTGAAAGCCTTGTGTTCCGAAGCCGGGCTGATCGGGCAGCGCATCACCGTGGAAGTCGCCTGGTTCAAGGCGCTGGCCGCCCATCCCGACTTCACCGCGCTGCCCGCCCTGGGCGCGGATGACATCGATTTCCTGGACCGGCTGGCAGCCGATTTCAGCGCCGCGCAGGCCAGCGAAGTCAAGGCGATCGAGAAAACCACGAACCACGATGTCAAGGCCGTGGAGTACTGGCTCAAGCAGCAGATGGGCCAGCGGAAGTCCCTGCAGCCCTACCTCGAATTCGTTCATTTTGCCTGCACCTCCGAAGACATCAACAATCTGTCCTGGGCCCTGATCATCCAGGCCGCGCTGGAGCAGGAACTGGATCCCATGCTGAGCCGCCTGGACCATGCGCTGCAGGATCTGGCCCTGGCCACCGCAGAGCAGCCGATGCTGTCGCGAACTCATGGCCAGACCGCCTCACCCACCACCCTGGGCAAGGAGCTGGCCAATGTGTTGTTTCGCCTCAGGCGTCAGCGGCGCTTGCTCAAGCAGATCGAGATCAGCGGCAAGATCAACGGTGCGGTCGGCAACTTCAACGCTCATCTGGCAGCCTGCCCCGATCTCGACTGGCCGGCGCTGTCGCGCCAGGTGGTCGAAAGCCTGGGCCTGGTCTGGAACCCGTATACCACCCAGATCGAGCCACACGACATGATCGCGGAAGTCGCCCACGCGCTGGTCCGGATCAACACCGTGATGCTGGATTTCTCGCGCGACGCCTGGGGTTACGTGTCGCTCGGATACTTTCGCCAGAAGCTGGTCGAAGGCGAAGTCGGTTCCTCGACCATGCCGCACAAGGTCAATCCGATCGATTTCGAGAACGGCGAAGGTAATCTTGGCCTCGCCAACGCCCTGCTGGAGCACCTGGCGGCCAAGCTGCCGGTCTCCCGCTGGCAGCGCGACCTGACCGATTCAACGGTTCAGCGCAGCCTCGGCAGCGCCTTTGGCTATTGCGCGCTGGCCTGGGGTTCCATTCTGCGTGGGTTGGCTCGTATCGCTCCCGACCAGGCTCGCCTGGCGGCGGATCTTGACTCGGCCTGGGAAGTGCTTGCCGAGCCCGTGCAGACCGTGATGCGCCTCCACGGCGTGCCTGAGCCCTATGAGAAACTCAAGGCCCTGACCCGGGGCCAGGGCATCGATCAGGACAGCCTGCAGCGGTTCATCGCCCAACTGGACATCCCGACCGAGGACCGGGACCGACTGCTCGCCATGACACCAGGCAGCTACATCGGCAACGCGGCCGAGATGGCCCGAGCCATCGTCCGTTACGTGTGAAGCTCGATCGCCTGGAGGCTTTTTCCAGCAACCGCTTCCTGGCCGACTACTGGCAGCAGCGGCCCTGCATAATCAGTGGCTGGCTCGAGCCCGGGGCCCTGCCCCTGGCCGAACTGCTAGATCTTGCCGTCAGCCATGATCTGCCCACGCGCCTGGTCAGCGGACACATGCAGCAACAGGCATGGGAGCTCGTCCACGGGCCGCTTGAGGTCGAGGATCTGCCGATCAGCGCGCAATACTGGACTGTCCTGGTCCAGGACGTGGACAAGGCCAGCACAGCGGTTGCCGGCCTGCTTGACCAGTTTCGGTTTCTGCCCGACTGGGCCATCGATGACATCATGATCAGCGATGCGGTCGATGGCGGCTCGGTGGGTCCGCATGTCGACGCCTACGACGTGTTCCTGGTTCAGGCTGCCGGCCAGCGTCGCTGGGAACTGGCGATGGATTTCGACAGCGAGTACGACCAGCGTTTCGAGCTGCGCCTGCTCAAATCCTGGGTGCCTCAACTGGCCGTCACGCTTGAACCCGGAGAAGCGCTGTATCTTCCGGCCGGGGTCGCTCATCACGGTGTGGCCCTCGGTCCCTGCCAGACCTGGTCGGTCGGACTGCGCACGCCATCCGGACCTGAAATGCTGTTCGCGCTGGCCGAATCCCTGGCCACGGATGAGACGGCTGAGCGGCGACTGCCGGTCGAGGACATTGACTTTCGCAACCCAAGCAGGCTCACGGACACCCAGCTGGCCGCGATCCGGCAACTGTTGCAGGAGGCGCTGAGCCTGGACGACATCAAGCTCGCAGAGTTCAGTGGCGAGTACCTGAGTCGCTGGCGGCAGTGGTCGGGTGATACCGAGCCGGTTGAGCCCGAGCGCGTCCTGAACTGCCTGAAACAGGGCCATTCAGTTCCGTTGGCCGCCTCGGCACGCCTGGCGTTGACTGACAGCGCCCGGGGGACGGTACTTCACGTTAACGGCGAACGCGTCGATTGCCCCGCCACGCTGGCCCTTGAACTGGCCGCGCAGCGCAAGCTCTCTTCGGCATGGGTGGACTATCCGGCTGCTGTCGAGCAGCTGTGTGAACTTGATGCTGTTGCGGCGCCGGTCCGATGGCTTGAAACCGACCCCGCAAACCATCGCCGGAAACTATCATCGACATAGGCAATTCCGCACCCAAGTTGAAGCCTGCGCGGCTATAATCATGGGTTATTCGTTGCATGGTCCAGAGCACGGAGCGTCCCTATTAATGACTGATTTTCTGAAGGCGCAGTATCAGGCCTCTCATCTTTCCGGCGGCAACGCCGCCTATGTCGAAGAGCTCTACGAAAGCTGGCTGGATGATGCCGAGGCCGTGCCGCAGCACTGGCAGCAGATCTTCGGTGAGATTGCCGAGGGTCGACGCGAAGACAGCCGCCACCTTGCCATCCTTGAGCACTTTCGCCAGCTGCATGAGAACGGTCACTACCAGGCCGCGCCGGTCGTAGCGGAAGACTACAAGCAGGCTGGCGTTCTGCGCCTGATCAATGCCTACCGGGTGCGCGGACATCAGCGCGCCAGGCTGGACCCGCTTGAGCTGAGCGAGCGCCCGGACGTTCCTGACCTGGAGCTGGGCTTTCACAGTCTTTCGGACGCCGATCTGAAAACCAGTTTCCATACCGGCAGCCTGGCCGCACCCGACCACCTGCCCCTGGCCGAAATCCTCGATATCTGCCGCAAGACCTACTGCGGATCGATCGGCGTGGAATACATGCATATTGCCGATACCAACCAGCGCCGCTGGCTGCAGCAGCGTCTGGAGTCGACGCGCGGCAACTATACCCCGTCGCAGGACGAGCGCCTGCGCCTGCTCGAAAAGCTGTCTGCGGCAGAAGGGATGGAGAAGTATCTACATTCCCGCTACGTTGGCCAGAAACGCTTTTCCCTGGAGGGTGGCGAATCCCTGATTCCGCTGTTCGATACGCTGATTCGGCATTCCGGCAGCCAGGGTATCAAGGAGATGGTCATCGGCATGGCCCATCGTGGTCGCCTCAACGTTCTGGTCAACATTCTTGGCAAGAACCCGGGCGAGTTGTTCGCCGAGTTCGAAGGTGTCATCGCCAAGGATGATCCGAACCGGTCGGGCGACGTGAAATACCACATGGGCTTCAGCTCCGATGTGCGCACGCCCGGCGGCATCATGCACCTGGCCCTGGCATTCAACCCGTCTCACCTCGAGATCGTCAATCCCGTCGTTGCCGGCTCGTCGCGCGCTCGCCAGGCACGGCTGGGTGATCATCGACACGAGCAGGTTCTGCCGGTGCTGGTCCACGGCGATGCCGCAATTGCCGGACAGGGCGTGGTGATGGAACTGCTCAACATGTCGCAGGCGCGCGGATTCGCCATTGGCGGCACCTTCCACGTGGTGATCAACAACCAGATCGGATTCACCACATCCAATCCCATCGACGCCCGGTCCACGCTGTACTGCACCGAGGTCGCCAAGATGGTGCAGGCACCCATTCTGCACGTCAATGGCGACGATCCCGAGGCGGTTCTCTACGCCACCCGCGTGGCCGCCGACTTCCGTCGCGAGTTCAAGAAAGACGTAGTCATTGATCTGGTCTGCTACCGTCGCCATGGTCATAACGAAGCCGATGAGCCCGCGGCCACCCAGCCGCGCATGTACCAGGTCATTCGCAGCCTCGACCCGATTCGCAAGCAGTATGCCGACCGCCTGTTGGAAGAGAAACTGGTTGATACGGCGGCCCTGGAAAAGATGGCCAGCGACTATCGGGATCGACTGGACGCCGGAGATCCGGTAGTCGAGCTGGTGCCGGAAGAAGAGGCTCTGGTCACGACCGATTGGTCACCCTACATGGAAGCCGACTGGCGCGAGGCTGCCGACACCCGCCTGACGATTGAGGAAATCCGTTCCCTCAACGAGATGCTGACCGACATTCCCGAAGGCTTCGAGTTGCACAGGCAGGTCCAGCGCATCGTTGAATCGCGGCGCAAGATGGCCGCGGGCGACATACCGATGGACTGGGGCTTTGCCGAGACCATGGCTTACGCCGGCCTGGTCCGCGCAGGTCACGGACTGCGCCTGGTCGGCCAGGATTCGGGCAGGGGCACTTTTTTCCATCGCCACGCGGTGCTGCATAACCAGGCTGATGGGACGCCACTGCTGCCGCTGGCGCGCCTGGCCGAAGACCCGCGCCGGGTGACCATAATCGATTCATTGCTGTCCGAGGAGGCCGTCCTCGGCTTCGAGTACGGTTATGCCACGGCCGATCCCGGTTCCCTGGTTATCTGGGAGGCTCAGTTTGGCGATTTCGTCAACGGCGCCCAGGTGGTCATCGATCAGTTCATCACTTCCGGTGAAGCCAAGTGGGGCCGCCTGTGCGGCCTGGTGATGTTCCTGCCTCACGGCTACGAAGGTCAGGGCCCCGAGCATTCTTCAGCGCGGCTGGAACGCTTCATGCAGCTTTGTTCGGGCAACAATATTCAGGTCTGTGTGCCCTCTTTGCCGGCACAAATGTTCCACATGCTCAGACGCCAGATGCTGCGGCCTTTCCGCAAGCCGCTGATCGTGATGACGCCCAAGTCGCTGCTGCGCCACAAGGCCTCGACCTCAAGCCTGGAAGACCTGGCCAAGGGCGAATTCCAGGTTGTCATCGACGACCCGTCCGAACCCAACCCGGACAAGGTGCGAAGAGTCGTCTTCTGTGCCGGCAAGGTTTACTTCGATATCGCCTCGCAGCAACAGGAACAGGGCGTGGATGACGTGGCCGTGGTCCGGGTCGAGCAGCTTTATCCGTTCCCGCGCGAGGAGCTGCAGGAAATCATCGCCTTGTACGACCAGGCCGAGGAGGTCGTCTGGTGCCAGGAAGAACCGCTCAACCAGGGCGCATGGTTCCAGATCCGCCATCACTTGCAGGCCTGTATCCGGGACGATCAGAGATTGATGTACGTCGGGCGCGAAGGGTCAGCATCGCCGGCCGTCGGCTATTACCAGATCCATCTTGAACAACAGAAACGACTCGTCAGCCAGGCGCTGACGCTTGGTGAACAAACAGAGTAAGGAAGATTAATGAGCGTAGAAATCAAGGTTCCCAATCTGCCCGAGTCGGTTTCCGACGCGACCGTGGCCAAATGGCACAAGAAGCCGGGCGACAGCGTGGCGCGTGACGAAAACCTGGTCGACCTGGAAACGGACAAGGTCGTGCTCGAGGTGCCAGCACCTGCCGATGGCGTACTGAAGGAAATCAGCGCCGAGGAAGGCGAAACGGTTACCGAAGGTCAGGCCCTGGGCCTGCTTGAGGAAGGAGAAGCCCCGGCAGCCAGCAAAGACCAGGACGACTCCGATGACTCCGACAAGGCTGATGCCGAACAGGAGACATCCAAGGCCGAGAAAAAGGAAACCTCAGCCAAGGGCGAGGCACCGGCAAAAGACTCAGGCGAGACAGGCAAAGGCCCCTCCCCGTCTGCACGGCGAGAAGCGGCCGAAGGCAAAGTCGATGTGAAGGAAGTCGCCGGCAGCGGACGTGGCGGACGCGTCACCAAGGGCGACGTGATGAAGCACATCCAGGGCAGCGGCACCGGCCCGCGCCAGGAAGAGCGGGTCAAGATGTCGCGCTTGCGCTCACGCATTGCCGAACGCATGAAAGAGGCCCAGAACACGGCCGCCATTCTGACCTCGTTCAACGAGGTCAACCTCAAGGCCGTCATGGACCTGCGCGCCCGCTACAAGGATGACTTCCAGAAGCGTCATGGCGTCAAGCTGGGCTTCATGTCGTTCTTCGTGAAGGCTTGCTGCGAGGCGTTGCAGAAGCACCCGGTGGTCAATGCATCGATAGACGGCGACGAAATCGTCTACCACGGTTACCAGGATATCGGCGTGGCCGTTTCCACCGAGCGTGGCCTGCTGGTGCCGGTGCTTCGTGATGCCCACCGCATGGGCCTGGCTGACATCGAAGCCGCCATCGGTGACTATGCCGACAAGGCCCGCAAAGGTTCGATCCAGCTGGAGGACCTGCAGGGTGGTACCTTCACCATCACCAATGGTGGCGTGTTCGGCTCACTGCTTTCGACCCCGCTGCTCAACATGCCGCAAAGCGCAATCCTGGGCATGCATACGATCAAGGAGCGGCCGATCGCCGAGAACGGCGAGATCGTGATCCGGCCGATGATGTATATCGCCCTGTCCTACGACCACCGCATCATTGACGGCAAGGATGCAGTTCAGTTCCTGGTTGCGGTCAAGGAAGCACTGGAAGATCCCGCGCGCATGCTGTTGGGGCTGTAACCCGGGTTGAAACCTCGCTGAAGTAGGCTTGAAGCAAAGGAAATATGATGTCTGACAAGGAATTCGATCTCGTCGTGATTGGCGGTGGACCGGGCGGCTACGCGGCCGCAATTCGTGCCGCCCAGCTCGAGTTGAAAGTACTGCTGATCGACGACCGCCAGGGAAGCGACGGCAAGCCGGCACCCGGCGGAACCTGCCTGAACGTGGGCTGTGTCCCGTCCAAGGCGCTGCTCGATTCGTCCAAGCACTATCACCACATCCAGCACGACTACACCGAGCACGGCATCCAGGTCGATGGCGTCAGCATGGACATCGGCAAGATGATCGAGCGCAAGCGCAAGATCGTCAAGCAGCTCAACGGTGGCCTGATGCAGCTGTTCAAGGCCAACAAGATCGAATTCGCCAACGGTCGCGGCAAGCTGCTCGCCGATCGTCGGGTCGAGGTCAAGCCGCACGAAGGCGATGCCTTTACGGCAGTGGGCAAGCACGTGATGCTGGCCGCCGGCTCGGTTCCGTTCACCATTCCGAATGTTGAAATCGACGGCGAATTCATCGTTGACAACGTCGGCGTCCTCGAATTTGGCGAGGTGCCGAAACGCATGGGCGTGATCGGTGCCGGCGTGATCGGGCTGGAAATGGGCAGCGTCTGGTCGCGGCTGGGTTC
>RECK01000075.1 GCA_007694055.1 Wenzhouxiangella sp. | reverse complement strand
AGCACATCAGGTGAGGGCTCAACCTTCACCATCCGCCTGCCTGAGCGGAAGCCTCCGGAGAATGCTTGAGAAAGCGGCCTGAACAGGATCGCTCTCATGACAGTGTCCATCGTCGATCCTGGGGTCCTTGGTGGCATCGGGAAAGCGCCTGCCTGGCGGCTGGCCGAGGACTGCGGCCGGGTTGCCGGCCTGGTGAGAGGAATCAATGGTGGCCGGGGGGCACTGCTCAGGGCGAGTCAGTGACCGCTACGTCCCGAATTCATCAGGCCGAGCGGCGAGCAGCAATGAATGTGCGGATCATCAGCGCAAGAAGGCCTCCGCAGAGCAGCAGCATGCCGAGGTTGACCAGCAGAGCAAGCGTGCCCATCTGTGCGACTCGAATGGCCAGAGCCGCCGCCGGCGCCAGCGCTCCGAGCAGGGCAACGATGGCAGCGACGTGCATCAGGTGCTTCCGTGCACCGTCAAAGGCCAGCGCAAGGCCTGCCAGTATGGCAAGCAGCAGGCCAGGGTAGGCGGGCAGCAGGGCAGTCTGGCTGCCGGAAAAGAGAAACGCGCCGACACCCAGGGCAATGAGCAGGGCGGCGAACATGAGTGTGAGTTTCGGCATGCTTGATTCCTTTGGTGACAGCTGTGGCCAGAACCGCAGCAGAGTCCAGCTTACGCCAGATTCTGACAAGGTTCTGTGTTCTCGGCGGCGCGCCGCCAGGACGCCCTTACCGGGCTGAGACTTCGGGTAGCGCAGCCAGGGCTGTACGGGTGGTTTCATCCGGATAGCCATCGGCGATCAGGCCCTGGTCAAGTTGGAAAGCGCGCACCGCGCTGCGGGTGGCCGGGCCCAGGATGCCGTCGGCCTCGCCCGGGCTGTAACCAAGTTCGGTCAGGCGCCGCTGCAGCTCGGCCATCTCCGAGGTGGCCATGGCCACGTCGCGATCCGACAGTCTGGCGTGGAGCGCGCCGGCACCGCTGATGCGGTCGGCAAGGTGGCCTACGGCGATGGCAAACGAGATCGAACGGTTCCAGCCGAGCAGTACGTCGAAGTTGTCATAGACCAGGAAAGCAGGCCCGGCATGTCCCATCGGAAGGAGCAAACGTGCGTTCAGGTCGGCGATCGGCAAGGCCGCACCGTCGGCACGGCGCACGCCCAGCTCCGCCCATTCGGTCAGCGAGCGCGGTTGTTCCATGCCGCTTTTTTCGTAGGCGAAACCGGTCGGCAAGCTGACCTCCCGTCCCCAGCGCTGGCCGCGCTTCCAGCCCAGGCTTTGCAGCAGATTGGCGCCAGATGCCAGGGCGTCGGCCGGGCTGCCCCACAGGTCGATCCGACCATCACCGTCGCCATCGACGGCATGGGCGTAGTAAGTCGAGGGCATGAACTGGGTCTGGCCCATGGCGCCGGCCCAGGAGCCGCGCATGGCCGCAGGCTCCAGCGATTCCCGCTCGATCAGACGCAGGGCGGTGATCAATTCGGCGCGAAAGAAGTCACTCCGGCGAGCATCGCAAGCCAGGGTTGCCAGCGAATCAAGAATCGGCATGCGACCGGTAAAGCGGCCGAAGTCCGACTCCATGCCCCACAGTGCCACCAGGTAATGTCCCGGCACGCCGTAGGTTTGGGTCAAACCGTCAAGCAGATCGCGATGCCGGGCCAACAGAACGCGACCCTGGTCAATGCGCGCCGCCGATACTCGGCCACGCAGATAGGCGGCAAAGGTCTGCTGAAACTCCGGCTGGGCGCGATCCAGCTCGATCACCCGGGGCTGAAATGTGAGCCTGCCGAGCACCTCATCGGCCAGCGCTCCGGGAATGCCTTCCGAACGCGCCACCATTGCCAGCTCGTCCAGGCAGGCGGCAAATCTCTGGGTCCCATCATCGGCGCGTGCGATGCAAGCGCCGGCAACCAGCAGCACCAAAACCAAAAAATGTAATTTCAAGACGTTCAGACCCCTGATAATCGGAATACATGGAAACAATGATGGGACCGTACCAAAGATCGGTCGTTCCGGTGGCAATGCGTTGGGCCAGGCTGTGGGCGACTGGGACCGGCATGGCCGGTTTCTGGCGCCTATTGCGTAACAAGCACAATCTGGACACAAGAAGTTTCGATATGAAAGCTGGCTACCTGATCTTGCTGTTGATCCTGCCTGTGGGCGCTGCCCTGGCGGCACCCCAGCACAGTGTCGAAACCCTGGGAAACGAAAGCTTCGATGTCTGGCATTTGCCCGACGATGACTTCATGATCTACTGCCGGCAGCCCTGCGAGGCTGAAGTTGCCGAAGTCCAGGCCTACTACATGAATTTTCGCGCGCTTTTGCCGGATCTCATTGACTGGCACGGCCTCGATGTCATTGATGAGCTCAAGCCGGTCGAGATGCACATCAATACGTCCTCGATTTGCCCCCCGCTTGGAAGCGCTGCCGGCTATGCCAGGGTCGGCACGCATCGCGGCTGGGAGGATCGACGCGGCCTCACCTGTCTGTTCGAGGTCGAGCGGGGCGCGGACCTGGGCCAGCGCGAACACGTGCTGTCGCTGCATGAATACGCTCATGTCATCCTGTTCGAACGGCATCGCTGGTCTTACGAGTACTTCACCTACTGGTCATCCTGGGAAATCGTCGATCCGGACAGCCCGCAGGCCGATCCCTGCTCCCCTTTGTATGCCCAGAACCCCTATACGCGGCCCGTCCATGAACTGTGTCGAGACCATGGCCTGACCCGCCACCATGTGCGTGATGCACTGATCGAACTGGATCGTCGCTTCCGCGCAAGGGAAGGCTTTTATACCCTGCATGCCGATGGCGGTCATACCACCAGCCTGGCCGAACTTCGCGCCCTGCTTGACGCCGCCCTGGCTGACGACACGGCAGGGGCGTTTATCGGTGGCGAGTGGGAGTACGAGAGCATAGGCATGGAGTTCAGCGTCGGGCCGGTGGCGGCCGACTACGCAGCCGTCGCCGGCAATATCCGCATTGATATTCCGGCTGATGCCTTGCCAGACTATCGGCATTTTCGCCTGGACAAACCGGGCAGCGGGCCAGGCTTTCTGGCACCCACGGCATTCCCGCATATCTTCGCCATCGTGCCGGAAGGCGAGAATGACTCGGCTTGGGCCGAGCAGGTCGAGTTCGACCATTCGCTGAAATTCAGCATCCAGCCACAGCCCTTTTACCTGAATGACCGATCGCTGGAAGACTATGAGGTCTTTGAAATGCGGATGGCCAACGGCGTCCGTCCCTACTGGCGCCGGATCGAGGGTTCCGGCTACGATCCCGAGTCGGGGCTGATCCGGGCTGAACTGTCCAGCAGCGGTTACTTTGCCTACGGCCCCCGATTCAGGGGACCTGCCGGGATGTTCTATGACCCGGAATTCAACGGCCACGGCTTCGATGTCCAGATGGTTGGAGATGAAGTCTTCGTGGTCTTCTTTACCTACGACCTGCAGGGCCAGCCATTCTGGCTGCTTGGGCATGCCCCGCTGGGCAACGTGGAGCAGCGCTCCGATACCGCCGTGGCCATGACCCTGTGGCTGTACCAGCGACCGGCCGACGGTGGTGCCCTGATCGGCAGTGAGTTCGGTGAACTGTTCCTGCAGTTTTTCGGGGGCTGGGATGCCGGCGGGTGGAATATCGGCGCCCTGGCCGACGTTCGTCTGGATGACATTACCGGTGACGAAACCATTTCCATGCGCCTGCAGCCACTGGGTTTCGGCAGCTCGGTTGATACCGACCTGCAGGTGACCGGACACTGGTTCAATCCGGCCGATTCCGGCTGGGGCCTGACCATCGATCGAAAAGGTCAGACCGAGGTTGCCGTGGCCTACTTCTACGATGCCGACGGCTATCCACGCTGGGCCCTGGGTAACCGCGAGATCGACGAGCCGGTCACCCAGGTACTGGCCTTTGAGGGGTACTGCCTTGGCTGCCCGGTCATTGCGCCGGGTTTCGAAGTCGCCGGCACCGTGGCGCTGGATTTCGATGCCGGCGGCCGATCAGGCAATGTCCAGCTTGATGTGGCCTGGCCTTTCGACGCCAGTCAACGCTGGTATCGGCCGGATGCCGGTATCGTGCCCCTGAGCGATCGACCCGAGTTCAGGAATCGACCCGGGCCGAACCCTTGAATGGGGCAATCCGAATCTGGCAACAGACAGGGGACCACCGGGAGCAGAGCTTGACTCCACTGCTCGTAGCGCATGGTCGCGGCTATGGGAAAAGAGATTGGAAGGGTAGAGGCCAGGTGCCGAGTGGCCCTGAGCGGCTAGATACCACCCGGTGCATCTTCCACCCCTTCCAATCTCTTTTTCATCAGCTTGCGGCAAGCAAAAGCGCTCCCAGCTCCAGACAGCCCCCCTTTGAGTCAAAGCGCAAAGCCTTGTGCAGGTCCTGGTAACCCCTTGAAGTAGCAGCGCATCAGCGACCGGATGATTGGAGGCCTTGACTTCATCCGTTGCTGGCCGGGCTCTCCGCGGGGACGGCATTCTCCGCTGGATCAGGCTCGCGCTTGCCAAGCTTCTGGCGAGCGAGGTAGACAATGCCGACGCATGCGCCAATCAAGACAATGCTCAATAGTGGTCGGTAGAAAAGCCAGGCCAGGGCAATGGTTGACAAAGACAGCACCAGGCCCAGCACCAGCGAGATCACGCCGATACCGGCACCGGCGATGCTGCCGAGCATCGGCAAGACATCGAACGTGACCTTGATTGGTTTAAGGATCAAGCCGAAGCCAATCATCATCATCAACAGGCCGCCGAACCGCAATCCCCAGGTCATCATGGTGTTCTCGCGCACCATCTGATCGAACATGGCCTCGGGACTCAGGATGCCCGGCATCAGACGCTGGATGGTGGTTCCATGGGAGCTTGCATGCGCTTCGAACGTGTTGTCGATCTGGCGGGCGAGCACGGAAACCGGCTGGTCGCGCACGATCTGCAGGCGGATCCGCATATCCCCGATTTCCGGTAACATTGGATCTCCGATATACAGCCAGCCGGGCTGATCCGAATTGGCGCGTTCGCGAAACCGTTCCGGCAAGCTGGCAACATGTTCCGCGCCCAGCGCATAGGGTCTGGATTCACGAATCTGGGCAATCAGCGCGGGGCTGAGACGGAAAGCGCCCAAAGCCACGTTGTCGGCACGCCGGGTTTCACTCTCGATCGGAAAGACGGCCGGGTTCCTGTGGGTTGCGGCCTGGTAGAAACGGCTGCTGTCAATGTGTCGCGATGACCAGTCCGGCTTGTAATTGTAGGTGGTCACCCGTTCTTCGCTGCCACCCACAGCCGTCCGGGTTTCGGTTCGGCGCTCTTCCTGCCACTGGTACATTTCGACTTCGCGTATCAGCGCAATGGCTGTTTCTGCTACGCCGAGCAGTGGATCGCGAAGGGTATCTTGCGATACAGCCTGTCCGCTGATGTGAACCAGTTGGCCGGTGTTGGACGGGTCGACGCGGTCGGGGCTGACCGTGGTCACTGCCGCTGCGCCCTCCTTGAGACCCTTGGCGGTATTGACCGCCCGGCCCTCGTTCCACCACAGGCCGCCGACCGCGGCCAGGACGAGAACTATCCCGCCGACCACGCCGGCAATCGATTGCATCAATCGCTGCCCCCAGCTAACCCGGCTTGTTTTTGTGTATTGTCTTCCCGCCATGTGTGCATCCTCCGTTGTCGGTTTCGAGCAGGTGAGCCGATAATGCTGGATTGCAGCCGAAAAACCTTTCAGGAAAACTTCAAAACTCATCTAAATTGTCATCAAGAGCTCTGTAATCGATGTCAATAGATCAAATGAGCCATTGATCAGCAGGATCAGGCAGGTATAGTCAGGGCGTGCAATCGCAACAAAGCTTTCTCAATCTGAACAGGAAACCCATGTCCCAGAAAAAAGTCGTTCTCGCCTACAGCGGTGGTCTTGATACTGCCTGCATTCTCAAAACGCTGATTCAAGAAGGTTACGACGTTGTCGCATTTGTTGCGGATGTTGGCCAGCTGGAGGATTTCGATGATATCGAGCGCAGGGCCCGCCAGACCGGCGCAAGTGCAGTCTTCGTCGAGGATCTGCGCCAGGAATTCGTTTCCGATTTCATGTTCCCCGCCATCGCAGGCAACGCCGTTTACGAGAATCGCTACCTGCTTGGTACGGCGCTGGCGCGACCGGTCATTGCCAAGCGCCAGGTTGAGGTGGCACGCAAGGTCGGTGCCACGGCGCTTGCTCATGGCGCAACAGGGAAGGGTAATGACCAGGTTCGTTTCGAGCTGGCCTTTGCCGCGCTGGCCCCAGATCTTGAGGTCATTGCACCGTGGAAAGACCCGGATTTCCTTGCCCGCTTCCAGGGCCGGCGTGACCTGCTGGATTTCGCTGCCGAGCACGATATTCCGGTCGAAGCCACCGCTGAAAAGCCCTATTCCAGTGACGAAAACATCATGCATCGCTCGTATGAGGCCGGCATGCTCGAAGATCCCGATGCAGCCCCGCCGGCCGACATGTTCAAGCTCACGCGCGCGCTGGAGGCCACGCCGGACCAGGCTGACCGCATCGTGATTCGTTTCAAGGACGCCATGCCCGTGGAGCTGGAAAACATCGGTGACGGCACGAAGATCACCGATCCCGTGGCACTGCTCAGCTATCTCAATGACCTTGGCGGGCGCCACGGCATTGGCCGCATCGACATCGTCGAGAACCGATTTGTCGGGATCAAGTCGCGCGGCGTGTACGAGACCCCCGGGGGCACCATCCTCCACTTTGCCTTGCGCGACCTTGAGGGCATTGCCATGGATCGTGAGGTTCGACGCCTGCGCGATATGCTCTCGCCGCGTTTCGCTGAAATCATCTACAACGGATTCTGGTTCTCGCCGGAAATGGACTTCATTGAGGCGGCCTTTCGAAAATCCTCCGAGCTTATTGACGGGGAGGTGCGGCTTGGCCTGTTCAAGGGCAACGTGCTGGTCGAGGGGCGCTCGAGCCCGAGCTCGCTTTACGACCAGGACTTGAGCTCCATGGATATTGCCGGCGGCTACGATCAGCAGGATGCGCGCGGCTTCATCCGCGTGAACGCGCTGCGACTCACGGCCCATCGACTCATCGTGCAGCAAGTCGAGGAAGAGTGAGTGCCGGTCACTGCAGGGAGTACCCGATGACCGGGCCCACGCCGACCGAACTGGCGATCCTGTACGAACACCCTGCCTGGTTCATTCCGCTGTTCCAGGCCCTGGAGCGGCGCGGCATCAGGGCAGTGCGTCTGCTTCCCGATGGTGACTGGGACCCGGCACAACATTCGCTCCCCGCGCGCGTGGTCTTCAATCGTATTGCCATGTCGAGCTTTCTGCGTTCGAGTGAACACCCGATCTTCCATGCCATGGCGCTTCTGGATCATTGGCGACGAGCCGGAGCGAGCGTAATCAATGGTGCCGAGGTGATGGCAATCGATGCCTCCAAGGCGCGCCAGCTTTCGCTGTTTGCAGGTCTGGGCCTGGCGATCCCGGCAACGCGCGTGGTTCACCGCGCCTGCGATGTCGAGGCTGCGGCACGGTCAATCGGTTTTCCGCTGGTCGTCAAGGCCAATATCGGTGGCGCAGGCGCCGGCATCAGCCGCTTCGACAATCTTGATGACTTGCGCGCAGCGGTTGCCGACCAGGTCCTGCCGGCCAGTGTCGACGGCGTGTTGCTGGTGCAGGAATTCGTCCCCGTGCGTGATGGCCTCATTACCCGGATTGAAACCCTGGACCGCCACTTCCTCTATGCCATCAACGTCTCCGGAGGCGGCGCCTTCGATTTATGCCCGGCTGATGGCTGTCAGCCTGACGGTGCGCCTATTTCGATCACTCCTGCCAGGCCGGATCCTGTCCTGGTGCATGCAGCCGAAGCCATAGCCCGAGCCGCAGGCCTGGATGTCGGTGGCGTTGAAGTCATGATCGACGACCGCGATGGCAGGGCCCTGTTTTATGATCTCAATGCACTGTCAAACTTTGTCGCCCGTCCCCTCGACGTTCTGGGTTGGGACCCACACGAACGCCTGGTGGACTATCTGGTCAAGAAAATGGATCTATCCGAATCTCGCAACAGACAGGGGGCCACCGGGAGCGGAGGTGGACTCCACTGCTCGTAGCGCATGGTCGCTACTCGGGAAAAAGAGGTTGGATGGGTATAGGCCAGGTGCCGAGTGGACGTTAGCGGGCTTGGGTTCACACCCCCTACGTTTGGAGACAATCCGAGCACGGCCCCCGGGACGTGGCCCCGGGCTACGCTGGTCAGGTTGGAGGATAAGGAAAACAATCGCAAGGCCCCGCCTTTCAGCCTCCTCCCCCTCTCGCAACGCGTGGTATCCGGCCGCTCAGGGCCTGGCATACGTTTCGAGATTCGGATGGACCTCGGTATAATAAGGTTGCCTGATTTTTTGAAAAGGCTTTCGACTTCGTGGGGCATTGACTTGGGGAGAAGTGCGTTGAACGGATACAAGACGCTTGCTCGCATCGGTCTGGGTGCGACGCTGGTGGTGCTATTGAGCGGCTGCGTGACAACTGTGCGCCTGGCCGAAATGGATTTGCCCAAAGACCAGGCCGATATCCGGATATTCGTCGAACAAACCGAGATCGAGCCAAGGGAAAGCCGGCGCTTGCCGTACGCCTACCCAGCGTTCGGCCTTTATGGACTCCTGGTTGCCAACGAAATCAATACGGCAAACGATGCCCAGGCCGAGCTGCTGATTTCTGATCTGCGGGAGCGACTTGAAGGAATCGACTTCGGCGGAATGTACCTGTCCAGGATCAAGCAAGCCGGTGTGCTCGATGAGCTCTCGAACGAGCCTCAGGTCTCTGTATCGCAAGAGGACCCGGATTACAGCGAGTGGGTAAGCGGAGAATCCTGGTTCGAACTGATCCCTAGAGTTCAATTCTCGAATGACATGCGAACCCTCCTGGTCAGCCTTGAACTTGCTTACCTGACCACCCCGCTGAATACAGGTTCATGGCGGCCCAAACGTCACTTTCATCATCTGTACCTGTTTGCCTGGCCAGCCATTGATGGTGATGTTGACCGAATAGACTCTTACGAGGCAGCAGCGGCCTGGCAAGCCCGGTCTGATGAGGAGTTGCTGAATTTGATTGAAGAAGGCATTGAAACGACGTATCGAATGTTGACTGCCAGCCTGGAAGGTCCACGTCCAGCAGCTGGATCCGCCCGCTTTGCTTCAAAGCCTAGTGTACCCCGTCATTAATCCTGTGACATTCAGAGTGTGACTGAGTCGACAGTGCAAGGCGCGACCCGCAGTGAATGGCAAGCCCTTTACAAGGGGCGCAACGCCGCAATGTCGACTCAGACGCACTCCCG
>RECK01000085.1 GCA_007694055.1 Wenzhouxiangella sp. | reverse complement strand
CCCTGGTTGGTCGCCACCGAGGTAATGGCGCTGCCGTCTTGCGAAGGTAACGCTGTGGTCAACTGCACGTCCTTGGCATCAATGTAGTACAAGGCCGCATTGAACAGCAGGCGCCCGTCCAGCCACGTGCTTTTCAGGCCGATTTCGAAGTTGTCCGAGGTTTCCTGCTTGTAGGTCGGAAAACCGATCGGCGCACCGATGGAGCCATTCAGGCCACCCGGCTTGGCTCCGGCCGCATAGGTGAAGTAGACCATGCGCTCATCATCGATCTTGTAGTCCAGGGTCAGCCTTGGCGTTGTTGCGGTATAGCTTTCCTTGCCGAAAAACAGCTCGGCACCGGTTTGCGGGTTCAGGTCGCGGCGGCTCTTTTCTTCGTCCTGGTAGCGCAGCTCAGCGGTAAAGGTCAGCTGATCATTGATGTCGTAGCTGACCAGGCCGAAGATTGCCTGGTTGGTGATCTCGTCGGTATTGCCGAAGGGGTTGCCGCTGCGCGGGCTGGCGAAGGTCAGGGCGCGCTGCTCGAACTCGTAGTCGTAGAAGAACACGCCGGCCAGGAAGCGCAGGCGCCGGTCAGTCGGCGATGCAATGCGGAATTCCTGCGACCACTCGCTGATTTCACTGACCGTGGTGTTCATGAACAGCGGACCAGTGCCTGGTGGAACCGGAACACCGGCCGGGATGAACACCACGAAAGCATCGCTGAAATCCGAATCCGAACCGAAGCGGCGCTTCTCGTCGCGCCAGCCGGTCTGCGACGACAAGGTCCAGCCATTCAGATCCCAGTCCAGGTTCAGGCCGGCGAAGTACTGCTTGGAGAAGATGCCGTCGAAGGCAGTGCCATCAGGCGTGCCGTCGGGCAGGGGCTCGGTGTTGGCCTGCAGCAGCTCGGGGTAAGCCTCGATCGCACCGCAGAAGTACTGGAACTGATTGTCGCTGACGATCGGTCCACCGCCGCGAATGGGCGGAAAGAACGCGCGCCGGTAGTTGGCCGAGCGGAAGCCGGGCGCACAGTTATTGAACGTGGCCGGATGCAGGAAGATCGGCAGCGGGCCATCGTTGTCTTCCTTGTACATGACGTTCAGCCGGGCGCGGAAGGTTTCTCCAGGCGTCCAAAGCAGCGCACCATTCAAGCCCTTGGTTTCTTCCGAGCCCATCTTGCGCCCGGTCAGGGTATTGACATGCTCACCGCCGTACTCGAAGTAACGCGCGCCGATCCGGAAGAACAACTGGTCTTCTACCAGAGGACCTGAAAACGAGCCGGAAAACTCGCGCTCGTCATGCTGCGCCAAAAGAACCTTGGCGCTGCCCTGGTAATCGTTGGTCGGGTCGCGGGTAATGAAATTGATGGCACCGGCATACGCGTTACGACCGTAGAGCGCGCTCTGCGGGCCGCGAATGACTTCGACCCGATCGAGGGAATCGAAGTTGATCGACTGGATATCGCCGTTGTAGTAGATCCCGTCGATAAAGTAGGCGGTACCTGATTCGACGCCGAACTGAACGCCAGCGAGCACGTTGGACTGGCCGCGCATCACGGGTCGATCACCGGAACGGCCGAAGGTCTGCGAAAAGGACAGGCCTGGCGCGAATCGGGCCAGATCGTCAATGTTGTTCAGTCCCTGGTTGGCGATTTCCTGCGCGCTGAATGCAGAGATGGCAACCGGCGCATCCTGCAAGGTTTCTTCCTGGCGTCGGGCGGTGACCACGACTCGATCGAGGCGAGCGGAGTCTGTCGCCGCTTCCTCAGCATCGCCGTCGGGTTGCTGGGCCACGGCAAGCGAGGCGCCTCCCAGGGCCATGGCGATGGCCAGCGCAAGCGCACTGGGACGAATGGGCTGGCGCAGATATTCAAGGTACCGGCCAGACGCCTGGGAATGCTGATCAGTCATTGTGGTTCTCCCTGTTTAAGTCCTGAAACCCGTATACTGCCGATCATATGTCCGGACAAATTCTAGGCCTGTTGTCCGGACAGGTCAATAGCGATGTAACAATTGAGTAGTTGCTAATCCTGATCTGCTGGGCACCAGGTGATGGCCTCGCAAGCTTATGTTCATACGAGATATTTTGAAAATCATGGTCTTGTCGGGACAGAAAAACGGCGGCGAAAGAATCGCTGGTGCGGTCGAAACAGGGTTGAGAGCATCTGCATTTTGCTGAATTTTCCGGTCTGAAGTTTTTGGAGTACACCCATGCCATCCAACCGCCTTTTCCTGCCCGCCTGGCTGACCCTGTTTTTGCTTCTGGCCAACCCGCATGCGGCGTGGTCCGACACCGCATCGCCGCTGGCGGAGCCCTGGCGAGAAGCCGTAATCAGCGTGCGCGATCCGGACTCGGCAGCGCGGTTCTTTGTCGAGGTCGGCGGCTTCGAGGAGCTGGATAGAGGCCAGCTGGGCGCAGATGAAATCGACTACTGGCAACTGGATGCCGGGGCTGCGGGCGAATTCCTGCTGCTTCGCGCAGCGAACACCGACCACGGTTTTCTGCGCCTGGTGCGTTTCGACGGCGTCGAGCAGCGACCCATACGGGTCGGCGCGCGGGCCTGGGACAGCGGCGGGTATTTCAGCCTGATGATGCGCGCCCGCGATCTTGACTCGGTCTACGACGACGCGCTGGCCCTGGGCTGGATGTCCGAAAGCGAACCGGTGCGCTTCGACTTCGGCCCGTCGGTGCTTGCCAACGTGGTGCTCAAGGGTCCGGACGGCATCAACATCGCCCTTTACGAGCGCCTTGAGCCCCCGCTGGACGAGTTCTGGCAGTTCGAGCGGCTCAGCCAGCCATTCAATGCCATGCAGATGGTGGCAGACATCGAGCGTGCCGACGCCTTCTTTACCGGTGTTCTGGGCATGACGCACTTCTGGGCCGGCGACTACCTGGACCCGGCGCCAGGTCCGAACAACTTTGGTCTGCCTCAGAACCTGACTACCGAGATCCCGCGCAGCACCCGAATTCTTCAGCCCAAACCAGGCGAAACCGGCCGACTCGAGCTGATGCAGTTTGTTGGCCTGGACGGCCGTGATCTTTCCGAGCGGGCAAAACCGCCCAATCTCGGCATCCTGTCGGTGCGCTACCCGGTCGCCGATGACGGTGCCGCCCTGGCTGATATCGAGTCTGCGGGCGGTTCTGCCTGGCGCGGGCCGGCCGAGATAGATTTGCCGCCTTATGGTCGGGTGAACATCTTCGCCGTGCGCGCGCCCGACGCTGCCATTGTCGAAATTTTCTCTCCAGTCGACGCCGATCCGGCTGCCGCCGTGGCTGCTGCCCTGGCGGGCAGCTACGACAACGCGGACCAATACCAGGCCGCCCCGGACGCACTCAAGGTGCCGCCCAGCGTGCAAGGCGACTGGCTGGATCACCAGCACGCGATTTTTACCCCGGTCAACGCCCCGGCTATTGGCGAGCAGGTGCTGTATCTGGAGTGGCGCAGCGGCGGACCCGACGGGCCAATCTCGCGCCAGCGCATCTGGGCGTTTAGAGCCGATCCGGCCAGCGGCCAGGTGCGCATGGACTTTTATGCTTTCGTCGACGGCGACCCCTGGGCCGGTCTAGTCGACCAGCCCGACGCCTTCGTCAGCCTCGACCACTCTGCCCTGCGCGGCTACGGGCCTGACTGTGCCCTGCGGTTCACGGCCGACACAAGCGGCGGCTGGCACGGCACCATCAGCGCTGATGAATGCAGTCTGGTCGCCGCCTCAGGCAGGCGCATGGGCATAGACGCCTCCGTCGAACTCGAGCCTGATGGCACTTTGCACTATCGCGAATCCGGCCGCCTGGAAAGCGGCCAGTACGCCTTCCGCGTCCCACCCACAAAACCCTATCGCTTCAAGCCACTCTGAATCTGCAACCCGGGCGTTCGGGCACCGACCTTTGGTGTTGAAAAGCATCACGCAAAGGCGCGGAGGGGCTAAGGGCGCAAAGGGTCAATAGGAGCCCTGAAAGCCTTGGTCTCTTCCCCTCTTCGCGTCTTTGCGTTCAAATTGCTTTTGCCTTCCTTCGGTGTCCTCGCTTTTTAAGCGCTTTTACTCAGCCCCGTTCGCCTCCGCCTCGCGGCGCTTGCGCATGATGCGGCGGTATTCGTTCCAGCTGGTGGCATTGGGGCCGTAGAAGCTGTCTGGAGCGGTGGCGTATTCCGGGAAGTGCTCATCGGTGTAGGCGCGGATGGCTTCAGGCAACTGGTCGTAGCCGCCGGGCAGTTTCATGCCCTGACCGGAGTAGATCAGCCCACCAGGGCGCTGGCCCATGCGCATCCACGGCAGCCAGGGGCCGGTGCGGGCCCAGCCGTAGGTGGCATGGGTTGACTGAATGTCCGGATCGTTGATCTGGTCAATCGGGGCGAAGAAGGTGAAGTGCTCGGAGGCAAAATACATCGGTCCACTGGATTCATCCGGAAACTCCTCGACGCTGAGCGGATTCGGATAGGCCAGCGGAATGTTCATGGTCAGCATGAGTTGATCACCCATCTGCACCCAGGGCCAGGTCGAGTAGTCACGGCCGGCCAGCGGCATCTGGTGGCTGACCGGGTCATTGGCGACCTGAAGAATTTCGACGGTTTCTTCGGTGAAGGGGTTATCCCAGGTCTCGATTATCTCTCCGGTCTCCAGGTCCTGGTAGTAGGTGACTTCGCGGGTCACCATCTTGAAGCCGCCTTCCTCGTGCGGCAGCATACGGCAGGCATTGAAGCCCTCAAAGCGCATCAGGGGCTGAGGCTGGCTGTCCGGAAAATCAGCAAACAGCGTGCCGTACCACCAGGCGATGGTGGTTTCTTCCGGATCGAGGCTGCAGCGCATCTTGGCAAAAGCAGTGAGCGAATCGGCCGACTGGCCCAGGTCCAGCGGCTGTCCGGCACCTGCCGCCAGCGTCTCGTTCGCGGCCGGTGCTTCTGCGGCCTGCTCGGCCAGCGGCGGCTCCGCGTTTTGATCGGCACAGGCAACGCCCAGCATCAGGATCGAGGGAATCAACAGGGACAGCTTAAGGCGAGCATTCATGGTTTGAGTTTCTCCAGCTTGAGTCGGGGACGGGCCTTGAGGCAGTGACGAAGCATGATTTTTACCCCGTCCAACGGCTTGAGCCGTTCACTGCCTTGGCGTATCCTTTGCATCAGGATAATTTGTCCGGACTTTTTACCGTCTCTGGCCGGTTTTGTAAAGCCCCGTGCCAGCCGGACATCCTCAATTGAAAGACATCGAGAGTGATAGCCATGAGTCAATTACCACCCAGCTGGCAGCATGTAGGCCGACACGAACTGTTCCCCGAGGCCGGTCATGATGACACCGCCCGCTTCGACTTTCTGGCCAACCTGAACGGCCTGCTGGCCGGGCAGCTGGCACCCAAAGTGCGCACCGCTTACGAGCAGGAAGTCAAACCCGCGTTCGAAAAGCGAGAGGGCCGAGTGCCTGCAACGCGCCATGAAGTGCGCAAGGCCATGGCCACCAACACCGCCTACCAGAACTGGAGCGCCCTGCGCCGCTCGAGCATGGAGATGCGCCAGCAGACCGGGCGCCGCCTGGTCCTCGGCCAGCTCGATGCACTGATTGACAAGGCCGAGCGACGCAATGCCGAGCCCGGCCTGGTCCTGGACCCGAACATCGAGCAACCGCGCTATGCTGCCGCCGTCGATATCCACTGTATGCCTGGCGGCTACCACGGCGAACTGACGGACCATGATGTTTCCGCCGGGGCCAACTACGACAGCGGCATTTTTGCCACCACCGGCGGCATGCTGGGCCGCTACAACGATGGCGGTGGCCAGGCCATCGCCCGCTGGCTGGCCCGCGATTATCCCGATTTCAAACCCAAGCGCATTCTCGATATCGGCTGCACCATCGGCCACAACATCGTGCCGCTGGCCCAGCATTTCCCCGATGCCGAGGTCATCGCCGTCGACACTGCTGCCCCGGTACTGCGCTACGGCCATGCCCGCGCCCGCGCCATGGGCGTGGAGAACATCGTCTTTCGTCAGGCCAACGGCGAGTCGCTGGACTACCCGAACGCTCACTTCGACCTGATCACCACCAGCATGTTCTGGCACGAGACTTCGGCCAAGGCACTGCCGCGCATCATGAACGAAATCCACCGCCTGCTCGCCCCGGGTGGACTGACCGTCCATCTCGAGCAGCCGCAATACCATGAAGGCATGGACCCGTTCGAGCAGTTCATGCGTGACTGGGATGCCTACAACAACAACGAACCGTTCTGGTCGGTGATGCATTCCTACGACCTGGGCGAGATGATGCGCGCGGCCGGTTTCAGCGATGCCGAGTACTTCGAGACCGGCATTCGGGCCTGGGTCGATGCGGCGATCTTTCCCGAAGCCGGCAGCGGCGAGGAAGACTACGGCCGCAGCGCACAGTGGACGGCCTTTGGTGCCTGGAAGGAGGCGACATGACTGATTCCGGTATCGACCCTGTCCTGGCGGCGGCGGCCAAGGCCAAGGGCAAACGGCCCTGGTTCTTCAAGGATCCCGATGTCGAGCGCGTGCTCAACATCACCATGGCCCTGGCCATGGAGCTGGCCGTCACTCGCCAGCGCCTGGACGTGCTGGAACGCCTGCTTGACCAACGCGGCGTGCTGGCCCGGCAAGATATTGAGCAGTTCACCCCCGAGGCTGATGCGGAGCAGGAACGCCAGCAGTGGAACCGCGACTACATCGCCCGCGTGCTGCGGATCCTGATCCAGTCGGCCGAAGGCGAATCAGCGGAAGCCGCCGGCGTCGATCAGGCCATGGAAGCCGTGATGGATGAACTGACCCGGATGTGATTTTTTCAACGCTTAGCAACCGAGAGGAGCCAGAAAGCCCGTGACCCACTTGAGAGACCAAATGCCGATCCTGGCCCGCCATGAGGGCATCTGGGATGGCATGTATCGCTACTACGACCCGGAAGGCAACAAGGTCGACGAGCATAGCTCGCGCCTGGTCTGCCGCTTCCCCGACAACGGCAAACATCCCTACCACCAGACCAACCACTACCGCTGGGCCGACGGCAAGACCGAGGTCCGTGACTTCCCGGCCTATGTCGACAAGGGCAGGCTGGAATTCGACAGCGACCTGATCGAGGGCTGGGCCGCCGAGGTACCGCTGGATGACTTCAACCGCACCGTGATGCTGAACTGGGTGCGCAAGGGCGAACCGGACCTGTACCTGTACGAAATGATCCAGATCTCCGACTGCGGAAAATACCGCCATCGCGTCTGGCACTGGTACAAGGCCGGTCGCATCGTCCAGCGCACCCTGATCGACGAAGAAAAGGTCAGCGACCGCTGGCAAGGCATCCAGGGCGAAAGCTTCGCCGGCGACCCTGTCACTGACTAAGGCACAGAGAGATCGGTCACTCCGGAAAGGAAAAACATTGGAACCACCGAAATCACCGAAGACACCAAAGGTTGGAATCCATGTCTTCCTTGGTTCAAGTCTTTTTAGTCAACCCTTCGAAGCTATCGAACGGCGAAACCCACGCCCGACAGCAGTCCGCCCGAGCTTTTTGCGCTAGCGTGCAAACCGAACGGTCTCTGTCGCCAGGGATAACGGCACCGAAAAAGCTGCATTTAGGTTTCGGTGTATTCGGTGCTTTCGGTGGTTCCCGTGTTTCCATGTTCCCCCCCAAAAAAACCCGGAAGAAGTCGGAAAAAACCTCAGCATGAACACCTGGATCGTTGCCACCACGCTGGTGATCTATATGGGCGCGCTGGTCGCGGTCGGCTTGTGGGCCAGCAGTCGTACCCAAGACCAGAGTGACTTCTTTCTTGGTGGTCGCGGTCTCGGCCCCTTTGTCGCCGCGCTAAGCTACTCGGCCAGCGCGGCTTCGGCCTGGACCCTGCTGGGACTGAGTGGCGTTGCCTGGCTGCTGGGGGTGTCAGCTCTGTGGATTGCCGCTGGTGCCACCGTGACCATGCTGGTGGCCTGGTTCTGGATCGCTCCACGCTTGATGCACTGGACCCGCGATCGCAATCAGCTCACCCTGACCGACTTCCTGGTCGACGATGCCAAGGGCATCCCGCGCACCGTGCTGGTCGCCCTGATCTCGGTCATCGTGCTGGTTTCCTTCACCATGTACGTGGCTGCCCAGTTCCAGGGCGCCGGCCAGACCTTTGCCTCTACTTTCGGCTGGTCCATCGGCGGCTCCATCACCGTCGGCGCCATCATCATCCTGGTTTACACCCTGCTCGGCGGCTTCTGGGCCGTCAGCGTCACCGACAGTATCCAGGGCGCGCTGATGGCGCTGACCGCCGTACTGTTGCCCATCGCCGCCCTGGTCGCGGTGGGCGGCCCGACCGGATTCATCGAGGGCCTGGCCGCAGTTTCGTCACCGGCGCAGCTCAGCTTCAGCGGTGGACGAGCCGGCCTGATCGGACTGGGGGTAATCATCGGATCGCTGGCCATCGGCATCGGCACCTTCGGCCAGCCACAGCTGCTGGTGCGCTTCATGGCGCTGCGTGACGACCGCGCCCGACGCCAGGCCGCCTGGCTGACCACGGCCTGGTACGCCCTGGTGTTTTTCGGCATGGTCTTCGTCGGCCTGGCCGGTCGTATCCTGCACCCTGAACTGGCCAATCCCGAAACCCTGTTCTTCACCCTCACCGAAACCCTGTTCCACCCGGTATTCGGCGCCATCCTGCTGGCCGCCGTCCTGTCAGCCATCATGTCCACCGCCGACAGCCAGCTGGTGGTTTCGGCCTCGGTGGTCTCCCACGACCTGGGCTTGGCCCGCCGCCTGCCGGCCCGCCAAATGCTGGTCACCCGCCTGTCGGTGGCGGGCGTCGTGGTGGCCGCGGTGCTGGTCGCCGTTCATCTGCCGGCGCAGATTTTCGACCGGGTCCTGGCCTCCTGGATTGCCCTGGGCTCTGCATTTGGCCCGCTGATCTTCTGGCGCCTGGCCGGAAAGCGAACGTCTGCCGTTGTTGCGATCGCTTCCATCCTCACCGGCTACGGATTGGCCATCGCCTTGCCCCTGACGGTGACCACGCCAGGGCTGATTATCGAACGCCTGGTGCCGTTTACGCTGGCTTTCGCCGTGCTCCTTATCAACGTTCACCGCAAGCCGGATGCCAATCGATGAGCGATCCAAGCAGAAAACAGCCATGGCCATTACGGGACCTGACCGCCAAGCCGCTCGGTTATTAACCCGGCAGGTATGTAGATCACATTCAGGGTGCCAAGCAGGCCCCGAATCAAGGCGTCGCTCGCAGGCAATGGTAATTCCATTGGCAAGAGCGAGAACGAAGAGTCGGGGCCTGCTTGGCGCCCCTAACTAATTGACTTTAAGATGACAGGCCGCAGTGTGGCTTTCGTCAGACTGCGTTATCGAAACTTGCTGTAGAACGACTACAGCGGC
>RECK01000043.1 GCA_007694055.1 Wenzhouxiangella sp. | reverse complement strand
CCGGCCAGGCCCTGAGCGGCCGGATACCACCCGGTGCATCTTCCACCCCTTCCAATCTCTTTTCACCAGCTGGCAGCAAGCAAAAGCGCTCCCAACTCCAGACAGCTAAAACCCCGTTTGAATCCAAGTACAAAGCCTTGTGCAGCTGCCGCCACTTTTATGCACAAAAAAAGCCCATGCCCGCCTCTGCGTACTCAGTGCTTTGCGGGCAATCAGGGATTTGCGGGATCCGGAAATAACCATTTTTTTATATCCGGACTCCGCAACGTCGCCCTTCCCGGCAAGCATCGGGTATCCGGGCTCAGGCAAGAGGCAGTCTGCCAGCCGCTACCTGACGATAAGACACAGGCAATCAGGTATCCTTGATGTCTATGGATCAAAGAACGGAAGCACGCATGTTTTGCACTGATGAAGCCGGCACGATTCCCATCCACTCGCTGGACGCCGATGCCCTGGCTGACTGGATCGAATCGGCGCCTGCCGGACAGCAGCGCTGGGTCAAGGCCAGCGGATTCCAGGCCAGGGCCGGCTCCCAGCTGCTGGTCCCCGGCGAGGATGGCGGCCTCGCTTGTGTCCTGGCCGGTCGTGATCGGGGCGAGCGCCTGTGGGCGCTGGCGCATCTTCCGGCAGCTTTGCCTGCCGGTCGCTACCACCTGGCCGGAGACTGGCCCGAGGAAATTCTGGAGCGCGCGCTGATCGGCTGGGGCCTGGGTTGCTATCGCTTTGATCGCTATAAATCACAGAGCAAGCTGGAGGCCAGCCTGGTCCTGCCTGAAGAAATGGCAGATAACGTGCGCGCGCTGGTCGACGCCTCGGTCCTGGTGCGCGATCTGGTCAATACCCCGGCCCTGGATCTGGGGCCAGCAGAGCTTGCCGAGGTGGCCCGCGAGATGGCGGCCACCCACAACGCCGCTTTCGAGTCCGTTGACGGTGAGCGCCTGCAAAGAGAGTTTCCGGCCATCGCCGTGGTCGGCCAGGCTTCAACTCGGCCGCCTTGCCTGATACGCATGCAGTGGGGGGATCCGGATGCGCCGCCGCTGGCCCTGGTTGGCAAGGGGGTGGTGTTCGATTCCGGCGGTCTGGACATCAAGCCCGGCAGCGGCATGGTGCTGATGAAAAAGGACATGGGTGGTGCGGCCCACGTGCTGGGCCTGGCGAAAGTCATCATGACCCTGGGCCTCAACGTCAATCTGCGCGTCTACATCCCGGCGGTGGAGAATGCCATCTCGGGCAATGCCTACCGTCCTTCCGACATCATTCGCACCCGCAACGGGACCAGCGTCGAAATCGGCAATACCGACGCCGAGGGCCGGGTCGTGTTGTCCGATGCCCTGACCCTGGCCTGCGAGGAGGGTGCCGAGCGCGTGATCGACTTTGCAACCCTGACCGGTGCCGCGCGCATCGCCCTCGGCGAGGATGTGCCGCCCATTTATGGCCGCGACCTTGCCGCGGCCCGCGCCATCCAGGATTTGTCGTTCGAATGCGAGGATCCGCTCTGGCACATGCCCTTGTTCGAGGGCTATCGCAGCCAGATTCGACCGGCTATTGCCGACCTGTCGAATACCGGCACCAGCAAGTTCGGCGGCAGCGTGACCGCGGCGCTGTTTCTTGACCACTTCGTTGACCCGGGCCTGGACTGGTTCCACCTGGATGTCTACGCCTGGAACCTGGGCGATCGCCCCGGTCGTCCGGCCGGCGGAGAGGCCCAGGGCCTGCGCGCCATGTGGCGCTGGCTGCTGACCCAGTACCCGCCCGCCTGACCCCGTCCGTGCGCGCGGACGGGGAAAAACCATAGCCCGGCCCAACGTGGCCGGGGACCGAATCTCCGGTCACCCGATTCTTCTCAATATCCTCCGGCTTGCCCTGAAAGCCCCGCCAAACCGGGCAACACCATCAGCGCGCATTCTGGCCGCGTGCTGTTCGAAGTACTCGTCCAGCGCGTCGCGATCACGCAGGCGGTACCTCACGCTGAATACAGGCTGATCCGGCGGGCCTTCTTCGAGAAGAGTCTCGGCCGCCTCGAAACCCGGCAGGGCGAGCATTTCGGCCACGTGAGTTTGCAGCCAGTCGGCAAACTCGTCCTCAATCGCTGGTTCGACGGCCAGGTTGACCTCGTAGATCACACTCACAGGCGCCACAGTCCCAGCAAAATGACCGCAAGCAGCCCGAACAGCAGCAGGATAAAGTAGCTCCCGGCCAGGACCAGGAACTTGACCGTTGTCAGCAGCCAGCCCTGGGCGTAGAAGCGCTTCAGGCTCAGCCACAGGTAAACCGGTATCCAGGCCCAGATGGCCGAGCTCAGCACGCTCAGGCTGCCGGCCAGAATCGAGCCACCGGTCATCTCGGCGGCAATCACGGTGGTGCGCAGGCTGGCCATCAGGTACAGGGCGATGAGGGCAAGAAACAGGAAGGAATGATTGTGCACCTGCAGCAGCAGGTGTTCGATGTAGTAGCGCCCGGCAAACAGGTAGAACAGGGCGACCATCAGGGCGAACAGCGGCAGCAGCACGAACATGGTTTGCGGCAGCATGCCGGCAGCGGTGCGCAGCAGGCGCGCCGGGTTGCGCTGCACCTCCGTGGTGTTGTCGGCGATCCGCTGGGCCTGGCGATTGAGCCAGGCGTTGCCGGATTCGCTCAGCCAGCCGAGTTCAATCGGGTTGGTTTCGGCATCCCAGGCCTCGTTGCCGAAATGGATCCCCGGGGTCCGCGGCGGCGAAGGCGTCGAGCTTTCCTGCTGGTCTTCAATCTGGTCGAACTGGGCCGTCCAGGGCGCCACGTTGGCGGTGTTGATGATCAGGCCGATAAGCAGAAATGCCAGGATGGAGCAGACCAGGTAGAGTCTGACCGGAGGGGTATAGCGCGCGCGCTTGCCGTGGACATATTCCCGGGATAACAAACCGGGCTGGAACAGAAGTGACTTCAGTGTCCGCCACATGCGCGAGTCGTAGTAGAGGGTTTCCCCGGCAATCTCGCGAACCAGTCCGGGCAGGGCGCGGATGAAGTTGCGACCGGGTTGACCGCAAACATGACAGTAGGGGCCGTGCAGTTCGGCACCACAGTTCGAACACAGGCGCGAGGGCCGCGGTGACGGACGCTCAGCCGGGTCTGCTTGCATAAGGGGCTCCCAGCACGGACAATGCCGCTCCCTGTTCGGACTCGAAGCTGGAAGTATATGTCACAGCCTGCCCTGGGTTTCGAGATACGTCGGACCCTGGTTCTGGCCGGGCCGCTGATCATTGGCCAGGTCACCAATTTCGGCATGAATTTCGTCGATACGGTGATGGCCGGTCGCATCGGCACGGTCGACCTGGGCGCGATCGCCGTGGGCTCGTCGATCTGGGCCGCCGGCTTCCTGTTCGTGCTGGGGGTCTTGCTGGCCGTATCAGCCACCGTATCCCAGCTGGACGGGGCTGGCCGCCAGGCTCAGGCCGGCGAATTCACCCGTCAGGCCTTGTGGCTGGCCCTGGCTCTGGCCGTGCTCTTGTTCGTGGTTTCCCGCAGCGCCGGCTGGCTGATGAACTGGCTGGGCGTGGAGCCCGCGGTTGCCGAGTTGGCTGCTGCCTACCTGCGCGCCATCAGCTGGGGTGCACCGGCACTGTGCCTGATGATGACGCTGCGATTCTTCTCCGAAGGCGTCGGCTATACCCGGCCCACCATGTACGTGGGTTTCCTGGGTATTGCCTTGAACATACCTCTGAACTATGGGCTGATGTTCGGCAACTTCGGCATGCCGGCACTGGGTGCGGTCGGTGCCGGCTGGGCGACTGCCATCGTGTTCTGGATCCAGTTCCTGGCCCTGGCGGGCTGGATTGCCTGGCGCCCACGCTATCGTCCCTTTCGTCTCTACGAGCGTTTCAGCCGCCCCAACTGGCGGGAGATCGGCGCCACGATTCGTCTTGGCCTGCCAATCGGTGTCATGGTGTTCCTCGAGGGCGGTCTGTTCGTGGGGACCGCGCTACTGATCGGTACCTTGGGCGCATTGCCGGTGGCTGCTCACCAGGTTGCGATGAACTACGCCGGCCTGATGTTCATGGTGCCGGTGGGGCTGTCGGGTGCGATCACCGTGCGGGTTGGCAACGCAATCGGGCGCGGTGACCCCGACGGCGCCCGGCGTGCCGGGCTGGTCGGCATGGGATGTGCGGTCACCTTTGGCCTGTTCTCGGCGGTGATCATTTTCCTGTTCCCTGAATGGATCGTGGCCATGTACACCAGCGAGCCGGAAGTCAGGGCGCTGGCCGTGCACCTGCTGTTTTTTGCCGCGGTGTTCCAGCTTGCTGATTGCCTGCAAGCATCGGCGGCCGGCGCGCTGCGCGGGCTCAAGGACACCCGCATGCCGATGATCTACAGCGTGATCGCCTACTGGGGCGTGGGCATGACCAGCGGCTGGTACCTCACTTTCCGACTTGACTGGGGGCCGGCCGGCATGTGGGTAGGGATCATTATCGGCCTCAGCGTGGCCTCCGTCTTGCTCGGTACCCGGTTTGCCCGCATCAGTCGGGGCTGAAGCCAGCGTGACCAACGGCACATTGTGCCATTCACCCCGCAGGCCTAGAATTAGACCCTGTCTAAAACTGCGACCGACATTCATGGCTTCCCGTCCCAATATTCTCGTTCGTCTCTGGCTGGGCTTCTGGCGCGGCCTGACGGCCTTGCGCATGGCCGTGTTCAATATCCTGTTCCTGGTGGTCCTGGCGCTGGTGATCGGCCTGATCATTCGCGGTGGTGACAAGCTGGTGATTGAGCCCGATACCACCCTGGTGCTGGCCCCGGTGGGCATCATTGTCGAGGAATACACCGGCTCGCCGATCGAGCGCGCCATCCAGGAAGCGCTCGGCCAGGACGTGCCCGAGACCCGGCTGCGCGACCTGTTGGCCGTGCTTGACCAGGCCGCCGAGGACGACCGGATTACCCAGGTGCTGATCGATGTGGACCGCCTGTTCGGTATGGGAACCGGTACCATGCGCGAGCTCAACGAGGCCTTCGCTCGTTTCCGCGAGTCCGGCAAGCCAATCGTGGCCTACGGGGGCTTCATGACCCAGGGCCAGTACTTCCTGGCCAGCCAGGCCGACGAGATCTGGCTGGATCACGAGGGTGCGATCCTGATCGAGGGGTACTCACGCTTCCGCAACTACTACCGTGACGGGCTGGATCGCCTGGGGGTGGAAGTCAATCTGTTCCAGACCGGCGACTACAAGTCCGCCATGGAGCCATGGCAGCGCAGCGACATGTCGGAAGCCGACCGTGAAGCCAGCCTGCACTTCCTGGCCGGGCTGTGGCGCGAATACCTTGAAATGGTGGCAAGCAATCGCGGTATGCCGGTTGCGGTGCTGGTGGAACTGGTCGAGAATTTTTCTGACTACCTGACCGAAGCCGAGGGCAACTTCGGCGAGCTGGCCCTGGAGAAAGGCCTGGTTGACCGACTGGTCAGTCGTCCGGAGCTGCGCGCGGAGATGATCCGTCGCGGCGCGCCCGATGACAACGGCAGCTTCCGCCAGGTTGCCCATGGCGCATTCCTGCAACCGGAAATGCCGAAGATCATGCCCGGCGACCAGGTTGCCGTGATCGTCGCCGAAGGCTTGATTACCGAGGGAAACCAGCCTCCCGGCACGATAGGCTCGGAATCGACGTCGCGCAAGATCCGCCAGGCGGCTCGCGACGATAACGTCAAGGCCGTGGTCCTGCGGGTCAATTCCGGCGGCGGCAGCGCCTTTGCTTCCGAGATCATCCGCCGCGAAATCAATGCTTTGCGCGATGCCGGCAAGCCGGTCGTGGTCAGCATGGGCAACGTGGCGGCCTCCGGCGGTTACTGGATTGCCATGGGTGCTGACGAGATCTGGGCCAATCCGGCCACGGTCACGGGCTCGATTGGCGTGATCGGGTTTTTCCCGACCTTCGAGGAGACGCTGTCGCGTATCGGGATTCACACCGACGGGGTTGGAACCACGCCGCTGGCCGGCGCGTTCCGGGCCGATCGCGCGCTGAACGCGGAGCTGCGCAGCATTCTTGATACCTTCATCAACGCGGCTTACCGTGATTTCCTTGCCCTGGTGGCCGAGCATCGGCAGATGTCGGTCGAGGCCGTTCGTGAAGTTGCCCAGGGTCGGGTCTGGACAGGCTCCCAGGCCCTGGAGTTCGGCCTTGTTGACCAGCTGGGCGGGCTTGAGGAAGCCATCGCATCGGCCGCGCGTATCGCAGGGCTGGGCGAAGATTTCCAGGTGCGCTACGTGGAGCCCGAGCTGACCGGCTGGCAACAATTCCTCGCCGAAATGGGTGCCAGCGCCTTGCTGCGGGCGGGGCTCGAGCCGGGCATGAGTCGCCTGTTCAACGTGTTGCCGGCAGGCCTGCGGCAGAATATCGCCGAAGACCTGGCGCTAGTGTTCGAGGCGACACAGGCAGGACGTCCAGGCATCATGGCCCACTGTCTGTGCGAGGCACCGATGTAGCTATTCCGGCATTTCAGGCTGGGCCTGTTCCATCAGGCCCTGAATGCGGGCCAGGGTTTCCAGTTCGGGGATATCGCGCTGAAGTACACGCAGGCGCATGCGGTCGGCAGCATCCAGGTCATCGGCCCGGGCCGCCAGTGCATCGCGCTCGCGCTCCATCTCCCCCAGCGTCTGGCCCAGTTGCCAGGCTTCGCTGTAAGCGCGCTCGTGGCAGTGCGGCGGTGGAGTCTGGTCGGAACGACCCAGCTCAAAGGCCTGCTCGGGTTCGCAGGGTGCTTCGGTCTGTTGCGAGCAGGCGGCAACAAACAGGCTGGTTGCGGCAAGTAGTAGCAAAAACAGGAGCAAGGAACGATTATTCATCACGCGGTTTTATCCCGGGTTTTGGTTACACTGAAACTGGTTCCCGCAGAATAACTCATCCATGGACCCTGTAACCCACGCCGTTTTCGGCGGCCTTTGGGCCTTGCCGGCGGCTCGGCGCCAGCGCATGCGTCAGGCGGCGGTGGCTGGCGCCCTGTCCGGGGTGGCCGCCGATGCAGATATTTTCATTCGCTCAAGCGAAGACAGCCTGCTCTACATCGAATTCCATCGCCAGTTCACTCATGCCCTGGTTTTCGTGCCGATTGGCAGCCTGGTCGTGGCCTTGCTGCTCTGGCCTGTTTTTCGTCGCTGGGCATCTTTTGGTCGCCTCTATCTCTGGTGCTTTCTGGGTTACCTGGCCCACCCGCTGCTCGATGCGGCGACGTCATACGGTACCCATCTGTTCTGGCCTTTTGCCGACACCCGGGTTGCCCTGAACTGGGTCAGCGTGATCGACCCGCTCTACTCGCTGCCGCTGTTGTTGCTTCTGGTCGCGGCGGCCTGGCGGCGCAGTGTCAACCTGGCCGCGCTGGGGCTGTTCTGGATGGTGCTCTACATGGGTCTGGCCGCGGTTCAGAACCTGCGTGCAGAACAGGCCCTGGTGGCCTGGGCCGAACAGGAAAATGTGTCCATCGAGCGTGCTGTCGCCAAGCCGGCCTTTGCCAACATCATCCTGTGGCGTGCGCTGGTCGACGACGGCCAGCGCTTCCACCTGGTCGCCATACGCAACCTGCCCGGCAGCCCCGTGCGGATCTGGCCGGGAGGTAGCGTCGAGCCTTTTTCTGCGCACTCCTTTGACCCGGATACGCGCCTCGGCTCCGATCTGCAGCGTTTCGAGCATTTTTCGTCGCACTGGCTGTTTCGATTCCCCGACTACGACGAAGACGGGGAGTGGTTCGTGGGCGATATTCGCTATGCGATTGATCCGGCCAGCCTGCGCCCGCTCTGGGGTGTGCGTTTCGACCCGGAAGACCCCGATTCTCATGCGCGTTACACTACCCCGCGCCGAGTGACTGAATCCGAGCGCG
The DNA here is from genome assembly GCA_007694055.1 of Wenzhouxiangella sp. Lineage (GTDB taxonomy): Bacteria > Pseudomonadota > Gammaproteobacteria > Xanthomonadales > Wenzhouxiangellaceae > Wenzhouxiangella. The sequence continues at coordinate 1,684 of RECK01000043.1, read as the reverse complement.
AATTGTTCCTTGACCGCTTGCTCGATCGTCTTGCCGACTGACTGAATGCCGAGGGAAAACATTCAATGCTAGCCACCGTTACCGACTTTCTCTGGACCTACGTGCTGATTGCCGTACTGGTCGCCATGGGCCTGATTTTCACCGTGGGCTCGCGCTTCGTCCAGTTCCGCTATTTCTTCGAGATGTTCCGCGTGCTCGGGCAGGCCTTTCGCCACCAGCCGGGCCAGGTTTCCTCGTTCCAGGCCCTGACCTTGAGCGTGGCCGGCCGGGTCGGTGCCGGCAATATCGCCGGGGTGGCCGTGGCCATCACCCTGGGCGGGCCGGGTGCCGTTTTCTGGATGTGGGTGGTTGGCCTGATCGGCATGGCCACCAGCTTCTTCGAGTGTTCCCTGGCCCAGGCTTACAAGACCCGGGATGCCAAGACCGGTACGTTTCGCGGTGGGCCGATGTACTACATCGAGCGCGGGCTGGGCAGCCGTGGCCTGGGCATGCTTTTTACCATTCTGCTGCTGGTCACCTTCGGCCTGGCGTTCGTCGCCCTGCAGTCGTTCACCGCGTCTTCTTCGCTGGAAGAGGCATTCGGCTTCCCGCCCCTGGCCACCGGTATTGGCCTGACCGTTCTGATCGGCATTACCATTTTCGGCGGCGTTCAGCGCATCTCCCGGGTGACGGAGTTCGTGGTTCCGATCATGGCCATCGTCTATATTCTGGTGGCGCTGGGCGTGATCCTGTTCAATATCGGCCAGGTGCCGACGGTGCTGACGATCATCGTTCAAAGCGCGTTCGGCCTCGAACAGGCCGTTGGCGGCGGCATTGGCGCGGCCATCATGATGGGGGTCCGACGCGGGTTGTTTTCAAACGAGGCGGGCCTGGGCAGCGCGCCCAACGTGGCAGCAGTCGCTGCCGTGCCCCATCCGGTCAACCAGGGCATCGTGCAGAGCTTCAGCGTGTTTATCGACACGGCCATCATTTGCACGGCCACCGCCTTCATCATCATCCTGGCCGGCATGCATGAGTTTGCCGACATCGACAATGGCGTGGTCCTGACCCAGCTGGCGCTGGCCCAGCATGTCGGGCCCTGGGGTCAGACCTTTGTCAGCATTGTCTTGTTGATGTTCGTGTTCAGCTCCATTCTTTACAACTTCTACCTGGGAGAAAACGCAACCTACTGGATGGATCCGGACAATCGCGTACTGTTCGTGGTCTTCCGGGTGTTGATGCTCGTGCTGATTCTCTGGGGTTCGATGCAGGACCTGTCGACCATCTTCAGCTTCGCCGACCTGACCATGGCGCTGCTGGCCCTGGTCAACCTGCTTGCGCTGGCGTTGATGCTGAAAGTCTGCTTCCGCATCATGCGCGACTACGACCAGCAATCGGCGGCCGGCCTCAGACCGGTCTTCGACCCGGACAAGTTCCCGGACCTCAAGATTGACAAGGACGCCTGGAAAGACGCCGACAAGACCGTTTGATGCCGCCAAACCCTGATCGCCCGAAGAGTGCCGAGTAGGCAGAGCCGGGCATGAGGCTTTGTTGTGTGCAGCAAACTGGCGGCAGCTGCACAAGGCTTTGTGCCTTGACTTGAACGGGGTTTTGGCTGTCCGGGGCTGCTCGCACGTTTTGCTTGTTGCCAGCTGATGAAAAAGAGATTGGAAGGGTGGAGGAGGCACCGGGTGGTATCCGGCCG
>RECK01000389.1 GCA_007694055.1 Wenzhouxiangella sp. | reverse complement strand
GATGGCCCGCTTCGCCGAACCCGGCGCCCAGGAACCCCCGAGACGTGGCCGCCGCCGCTAAGGCAGCAAAGCCAGGCAAAAAAACGCCGGCCTCCAGGCCGGCGTTTTTTTCTCTTGAAGCTCAAACCACCGGTGCGTCAAGCGTGTCCTTGCACCTTGTACCTTGAGCCCTGTACCTTTTAGAGGATGTACTGAAACCCCTACCCGTAAACCCCGATCGCTGGCATGGGTGAGGTTGCCGCTCCCTGGTACGGGCAGAACCCCGGACGGCCGGATTGAATTGACGCCCAGGCAGTAATGAATTACTATTTGGTGGCTTGAGTAATTCAGTTAACAACGAGCTTAACCGGAGATGGTTTGATGAGAAGCACCATTACTGAACGGGGACAGACCGTCATTCCTGCAGCCATCCGGCGCGAGCTGGGGCTTTCTCCGACCGATCGGCTGGAATGGGTTTTGACCAGTGAAGGCCTGCGCGTCATTCCGGTAAAAGCCGATCCGATCGAGGCTTTTCGAGGGAGTGGCCGAGGTGGCAGTGTCGAACGCCTGCTGACAGACCGCAAGGCCGACCGTAGCCTGGAATGAGGCAATTCCTTCTCGACACTTCAGCCCTGCTGGCCCTGCGTGAGGACGAGCCGGGTGCTGAGCGGGTGGCCGATTTACTCAAGGACTCAGCGGTGCAATGCCATGCCTGTTTCATGACCCGCATGGAAGTGTTGTACCGTGTATGGAAAGATGAGGGTGAGCTGGCCGGAAAACTCGCCTTGCAGCAGTGCCTGGCTCTTCCGCTTGACTGGGTGGAGGCCAGCGATGCGCTGTTGCTGCAGGCGGCTGAGCTGAAAGCCGGATTTTCAATTTCTGTGGTCGATGCCTGGATCGCAGCGGCCGCCATGCGCCAGGGGGCGACTTTGCTTCACAAGGACCCGGAGTTCGAGGCATTGGCGATCGAACAGGAATGGCTGCCGTTGAAGCCCAAGCAATAAGCGGGGAAGCGTCCAGGAAGCCTCAGGATAAAGAAACCTCTGCCTGAGGCACGCAGGTAAACAGGAGACTCAAGGCACCAGTTCTTCCCTTGAACCTTGTGCCTTGAGCCTTTTCCCTTTTCCCGTTAGAAGATGTACTGAAACCGGGCCCCATAAACCCAGCCATCATCCTCGAACACATCGCGTTCGCCTTCCAGGTAGATGACGTTGAGCTTCATCAACACTTCCGGCGTCAGGTACCAGTTCAGGCCGGCGGTGTAGCGCTCCAGCTTCTGGCCGCGTCCGGCCCGGCTGTGCTCGCGTGAATCGGCGATGCCGTAGCGGAAGGCCAGCTCGAACGCACCCCAGGTGCCGTTGCGTGGGTTGAAGTTGTTGTTCGGCAACTGCTGGCCGAAGTCACCGCTGAAGGCGCGGTAGTTCTTGGACTCACCGGTCAGGAAGAAGCCGGTCTGCACGTACCAGCCGTCCAGGGTCAGCGAATCATCGTCGACGCGCACATCACCCTTGTCCGGATCCAGGTTCAGGTTGACCCGGTAGTACTCGGCCTGGGCCCACCAGGAGCCGAAACCGGCAGCGAACTCCAGATTCATGCGGGTGAAGTCTTCCACGCCCTGGATATCATCACGGCCGACCAGGCGGGCATCGATGGCACGGGTGCCTTCGCGCGCGCGCAGACGAACAGACTGGTATTCGTCGGCGTCTTTGTCGAACGCATTCCAGCGGCGATTGACACCACCACCTACATGGACGAAGTCGGTCCCGTTCATGTAAGGCGCGAACGAACCACGCAGCGAAACCGCCCAGCCTTCGCGGACTTCGCGATCATAGTCGATGCCGTTGCCGAAGACGCCGGCTCCCACGTACCAGTTCGGCTGCAGGGTTTCATACATGATGCCTGGCTCGCGGTTGACCTTGTAGGCATCCGCTGGCGCTGAACGCTCGATGAAAGTGATGTAGCGCGAGCTGGTGGCATATTCCATGCCGAACGGCTCCTTGAAATAGCCGGCGGCCAGACGGCCGTGGTCCATCAGGTAGGCCATGTAGACGTTGGCCAGGCTGACCTCGTTTTCGGAAAAGTCAGCTTCGATCTGCCATTCCCAGTTTTCGCGCATCAGGCCGAGCGCACCCAGACGCACGCGGCGGAGAATCACACCATAAGTCGGAAAGTTGTGGCTTTGGCGCGCAACATTCCGGATGTCATCCCCGAAATCAGCGTAGGCAGCATCCAGCTGCATTCGGCCGCGCATGCGGAAGCGGTTGGCGCCGTCGCGTGATTCGACGCCGAAACGCGGCACCTGAACAGTGACGTCATCATCGCGCAGTGGTGCGGTCGGCTCGTAGCCGAACTCCTCACCTGGGAGACGGACCCTTTCCACTTCCCGGTCGGCGGCCGCCTCGGCGCGTATGGATTCGGCCTCCTCAGCGGTCAAAATACCCTTGTCGATCAGCAGTTCCATCAACCTATCGGTCTCGGAGGCCATGGCTACGGTGCCTCCCAGCGTCAGGGCCACGGCAACCGCCAGCTTGTTAAGTTTGTTAATCATGGCGTTGTCTTCTCCTGTCCTTGTGTGTCAAAGTCTTACCCTGAACGCGGTTGGCAGCCGAACTGGATCAGCAGATACCTTTGCGCCCGATTTGAGTATGCCGGGGTGTTGAAGCAATCTTTTTGAGGCTAGTCAAAAAATATTAAACTTTCGTTACAAAACGACAACAGCGACCGACAGGAGCAGGGTCATGGCAACGGAAATCGAACGCAAATTCCTGGTCAAGGGTGATGAATACCGTGAACAGGCGCAAGGGCGTCGCTACCGCCAGGCCTATCTTTCCACCGACAAGGAGCGGGTGGTCAGGGTGCGGGTGGTCGATCAAGAGGCCTGGCTGACCATCAAGGGCCGCACGCGCGGCGTTTCCCGGGCCGAGTTCGAGTACCCCATTCCGGTTGAAGATGCCATCGACATGCTGGAAAACCTGTGCCAGCAGCCGGTCATCGACAAGACCCGCTACCGCCTCCCGCTCGGCGATCATGTCTGGGAAATCGACGAGTTCCACGGCGTCAACGATGGATTGGTTGTTGCCGAGATCGAGCTGGAAGACGAAGACCAGCCCTTCGAAAAACCGGACTGGCTGGGCGACGAAGTCTCCGGCGACCCCCGCTACTTCAACGCCAACCTCATCGCCCATCCTTACCGCGATTGGTCCGAATGAATTCAGGAACGAAAACCATGTAACCACCGAAGACACTGAAAGCACCGAAAAATGGCTTATATCCGGATCCCGCACGCCTTGATTGCCCGAAAAGTACTGGGTAGGCAGAGCCGGGCATGAGCTTTTCCTTGTGTAGCAAGCTGGTAGCAGCTGCACAAGGCTTTGTGCTTTGATTTGAACAGGGATTTGGCTGTTCGGGGCTGCGCGCACGTTTTGCTTGCTGCCAGCTGATGAAAAAAGATTGGAAGGGTGGAGGAGGCACCGGGTGGTATCCGGCCGCTCAGGGCCTGGCCGGGTTATCGGCCGGTGTGGCTGACTGGCTCTCGGTGGCCCGGACCCGGGCAGGGCCACTCGGCACCTGGCCTCTACCCTTCCAATCTTTTTTCCAAGCCGCGACTATGCGCTACGAGGAGTGGTACTAACCTCTGCTCCCGGCGGACCATCTGTAGGTTGCGAGATTCGGATAGACTCGAAAAATGCGCGTTTCTCCGAACTTCGGAGTTTTCGGTGTTCTCGGTGGTTCCAGGGTTTTCAGACTAGAACAGCCCGAACACACCGTTGGGCGTGATGCCCAGGAATCGGAACCAGGTCTCGCCCATGATGATGATGGCCAGCCAGCCCAGGGTCAGCATGATGATGCCGTACTTGATCGCGTCGGTCAGGCTGTACATGTCGGTTTCGTACAGCAGGGCGGCTGGTTTCGAGTTGAAAGGCAGCACGTAGACGTGTTCGATCAGGAAGGCCACCGGCAGGGCCAGGCTGATCACCGGGTGGCCGAAGTGCTCGGCCGTGCCAATGGCAATGGGTACGAAAATCATGGTCCGCATGGTCTTGGACTGTGACAGCAGGGCCGAGTAGGCCATGACCGCGGTCAGGATCAGGTACAGCAGCCAGAACGGCGTGTCCTGGTCGAGGCCGATGCTGGTAAAGAATGCATCCACGCCGATGTTCGGCAAACCGGTCTGGGCAAAGCCTGCACCCAGGCAGTAGGCGCCGGCTGAAAACAACATCAAGTGCCAGGGAATGTCGACGTCGTTCCATTCAACTATGCCGACCCGCGGCATCAGGGCCACGATACCGCCAACGAAGGCAATGGCCGTGGGGCTGATGCCGTGCAGGCGATCGGTCGCCCACAGTGTGAGGATGCTCAGGAAAATGATCGACGCGCGGATCTCGTCCCAGCGTATGGGCCCGAGCTTGTCGTGCTCCTCTTTCAGCCGCGCCATGCCACCCTCGACCTGGGGCAGCCGTTCCTTTTCCTGCAGCGGAAACACCATTTTCATGCCCAGGATATAGCCGATCAGCATCAGGCCGAGCATGGTCGGCAGCATGGCAATCATCCAGTCGGCGAAGAATACGCCGCCGGCGATGGCGCCGCTGATCAGTGCGGCGGCGAGCAGGTTGGCCCCTGATCCGGTTACGAACGCACCGGCTCCCAGGTTGATGTTGAGCAGGTTCTGCAGCACGATGTTGCGGCCAAAGTTGCCCTTTTCGCTGCCGGGCCGCGAACCGTAGATGGCCGCGATGACCATGAAGATGGGCAGCAGGATAGCGGCCTTGGCCGTGGTTGCCGAGATGAACGCCGACAGGGTGACGTTGATGACGATAAAGCTCAGAAACACCTTGGAGGCGCTGTTACCGAACTTGAGCAGAAACCACAGGGTGAAGCGCTTGGCCAGCCCGGTCTTGACCAGCATGCTGGCGAGGATGAACGACATGATGTTCAGCCACATGATGGGGTGGCCGAGCTGGGCGTAGGCCTCGCGCTCGGTCAGCACCCCGGTGAACACCAGCAGGATGATGACAATCAGCGAGGTCAGGTAATTGGGGATGGACTGCGCCGTCCACAGGATCATGCCGACCAGGAACACGCCCAGCATGAAGGCGTTGCGGCGGATCATTTCGTCGCGACCGACTTCTTCAAGCACTGCCTGGGCGCGATCGGGCAGCATCTCGGCGTTGAACGCGACCAGGAATTCCGGCGTCCAGAAAAAGCCGAACAGCACGAATGAAAACAAGGCCAGCGGAATGCCGGCGCGCGCCATCCACAGCTCGGTGAGCGAGCGCTCCCGCTTCGGAAGCCGGTCGATACGGTAGTTGCTCATGTCCAGGGCATCGGCCCCGGTCCCGCCGAACTCCTGGTCCTCTTTCTTGCCCCCGGCCTTCCCGCCTTTCTGTTCGCTCACCGGGTCAGTCCGGTCACCCGCATCAGGGCGTCGATATAGCTGGTATTCGGATAGGCGGCCAGGCCCAGCTGTTCGCTCAACTCGCGCGCGGCAGCCAGGTCGGTCGATTCCACGCAGGCGGTCTTCAGGGCCGCGCCGTTGATGGTCACCTCGGCCAGCTCGGCCTGGCAGTTGCCGATTTCGAAGCCGAAGCGCCGCTTGAACAGATCAATCACCACGACCTGGCGCTGCTGGACGAAATGGTCAATCAGCGTGTCGAGCGCACTGCCGGCGGCCTGGTCAATGACGGTATCCAGACCCAGCGCCTCGGTCAGCGCCTTGCGGGCATCGGCGGCCAGCGGAAAGGACCACTTGCCCAAAGGTGCCCACTGCTGGAAGTCCTCGCGCTCTGCAATACGTTGCTTGATGTCGAGTTGATCACCGCGGATCTTGATGTTCTGATCATCGCGGCTGGCGGCGACCAGGTAGACCTCAGTGCTTTCGCGGATCAGCGGCGCACCACCAAGCGCCCGCAGGCGCGGCTCGAGCAGGCCGAAATCGGGCGCAAAAGCGCGGTATTCGAAGCGAAATGGTTGGTCGTTCACGGCAGGCAGTCAAAGAATGGCCAACGCTCAGCATAGGCCAGCTTGGCTGGCCGTGTTCTGACCCAGGTCAAATCCCGGCTTTGCAGATCAGGCCTGCTTGCGTGCCTCGCGCAGTTCCTTGAGCAGGTCCAGGCCCTTGCGACGCTGTTCTTCCAGCAGTCGGATCTTCGTGCGCAGCTCGTCCTGAAGCACCGGATCGTATTCCTCGGAAAGTTCGTCTTGAAGTTTTTTCTGCTTCTTGCGAATCTTGGCCAGGAGCTTTTTCAGCTTGTCGCGCTTTTCGATCTGCTCGCGAAAGTCGCGCGACAGGAATTTCCTGATCTTGGCAAGCAGGGAATCGCTCATGATCGACCCTCCTCCGGGCTGTGTTCGCGGGCAGCCAGGTCACCGAGTACGGCCCTGATCTCCTCCGGCTGCAGCGTGAGCTCTTCCTGCAATTCGGTATCCAATTCCTCGAACGGCAGGAAGGTGCCGCGGGCTACGGCGAGCAGGTTCTTCCCAATGCGGTAAGCGTAGCCGTTGTCGTTCATCAGTGAAGTCGCCTGCTCGGCGTTGATCTGGCGGTTGCGAATCAGCTCATCGAGCCGGCCATTGTTGACGATGTCGTGCTGCTCAAGGTCGTTGCCCATGTCGTCGAGCAGCAGCGACATTTCCTCAACATCGTCGCCGTCCTCGGATCGGTTGGACAAGCGCTCGAGACCGTGCAGCAGCTTGCCTAGCCGGCTGCGTATCTGCCGGTATTCCTGGCGAAGGTGCGGATTGGCCGCGTTCAGGTAGCGAACCAGGTTCTTTTGCAGGTGCTTGGCGTGCTTGACCGCTTCGACCAGCTGCTGGTTGGCAACCCGCAGCATGACCAGCTGCTGGGCCCGTTTGCCCTGCACCGGCACCCGGGCCAGGTAGTCCAGAATCAGCCCGTGCAGTGGCTTGACCTTGCGCCGGTAAAGCTCATCCACATCGGGATTGAGAATCCGCTCCGGCACCACGTCCAGCTCGCTACTCGATTCGATCCGGCGCAGCTGGCCAGGCTCGTAATTGAGCACCTGGGCGGTCAGATCATAGGCTCGCCCAAACAGGCGCACCAGCTCCTTGCGGCTGGCTTCCAGGGCGGCGGCGGGCATCTCGAGCATGTTGTCGTTGATGAACTTCGGTGAGTCCAGCTTGACCGGTTTAGGTTTCAATCGTGTTTCAAGCAGATGAACCAGGCGCGGAATGAACGGCACCATGACCACGATGCCGGTCAGGTTGAACAGGGTATGGAACAGGGCCAGGCGCATGGTGTGGTTGTCATCGCGGATGCCCAGCCAGCCACTGCCGACCTCGACCGCGACCAGGAAAACCTGGATAAAGATCAGCGCAATGGCCCCGGTGACCACGTTGAAGACCAGGTGCGCCCCGGCCAGGCGACGGCCCTCGATGTTGGCTCCAACGGCGCCCAGCAGCGCGGTGATGGTAGTGCCGACGTTGGCGCCGATTGACAGCGCCAGGGCGTTTTCATAGGTGATCTGGCCGGCGGCCAGGGCGGTAATGGTCAGCACCAGGGACGCATGGCTGGACTGCATGATGACCGTGGCGATCATGCCGATCAGGGTGTAGAGCAACAAGCCGGCCAGACCGGCCACTGCAAACTGGCTCAGGTCCAGGGTGTCCTGGTAGGCCTCGAAGCCTTCCTTCATGAAGTGAATGCCGAGGAACAGAAACCCGATCCCGGCCAGCACGTAGCCCAGCCCCTTCATCGGCTTGGCCTTGTTGAAGATCAGGATCACGCCGAAGGTCAGCAGCGGCATGGCATAGGCGCTGACGTTGATCTTCAAGCCCAGGCCGGCGATCAGCCAGGCGCCGGAGGTGGTACCGAGGTTGGCCCCGAAGATCACGCCGATGCCCTGCGGCAGCGTCATCAGGCCTGCCGAAAGGAAGGAAATGGTAATTACCGAGACCAGCGAGCTGGACTGGGTCAGCGTGGTGGCCACGGCGCCGAAGCTCAGGCTCTTCCACAGCCGGTCGGTGGAACGCTTGAGCAGCTTCTCCAGCGCTCCACCGGTAAAGGCCTTGAAACCCTGCTCCAGCGACATCATGCCAAACAGGAACAGGGCAATGCCGGCAGCGATTTCGGTCAGCGTCGGGCTGGCCCAGAACGCCCAGGCCAGCAGGCCCAGTGCCAGAGTCAGCGGCAGATGCGGCGGTAGCCTCATGCAGGTGTCAGGGCCTGATCCAGGTCGCGCCACAGGTCGTCGACCGCCTCGATACCTACCGACAGGCGCATCAGGCGGTCATCGATACCCAAACGATTGCGAGTCGCTGCCTCCACCTTGGCGTGACTGGTGCGCGACGGTTGGCAGATGGTCGACTCCACCCCGCCCAGGCTGACTGCGGGACGCACCAGGTTCAGCCGATCAAGAAACCCGTCAGGGTCGACGGCTTTGGACAGGCGGAATGAAAGCATGGCGCCAAAGTCACTCATCTGGGCCTTGGCCAGATCATGATTGGGATGATCGGCCAGGCCCGGGTAGTACACGGCCTCGACTGCGCCATGTTCGCACAAGCGCTTGGCCAGAACCCCGGCATTGGCGCTCTGGCGCTCCACCCTTACGGCCAGCGTTGCTATCGATCTCTCCAGCAGGGACAGCTCGCGGCCGTTCAGGCTGGCGCCCAGGCGAATAACGGTGGGTCGCAGGCGGGCGATCAACTTGGTGCTGCCGACGATGGCCCCGCACAGCAGGTCGGAATGGCCAGCCAGGTACTTGGTGCCGGAATGCACGACCAGGTCAAAACCCATTTCCAGCGGCCGCTGCAGCAGGGGTGTGGCGAAAGTGTTGTCGACCACGCTGATCAGCTCGTGCGCCTGGGCTATCCTGGCCACGGCGCGCAGATCGACCACGTCCATCAGCGGATTGGTTGGCGACTCGACATGCACCAGGCGGGTCTTTTCCCCGATCAGGCCCGGCAGTGAGTCCGGTACCCCGTCCCAGGTCGAAAAGCGCATGCCCATGGGCTCGAGCAGGCCGGTGACCAGATCGATGGTGCCGCCGTAAATCCCGTCAAGCAAAATGGCATGGTCGCCCGGTTTCATCAGACCCAGAAATACCGCGCTGATCGCGCCCATACCGCTGGCCGTCACCAAGCCGGCCTCGCCGGATTCCAGGGCCGCCACCCTTGCGGCCACCACCTCATGGTTCAGCGTGTTGTGGTAGCGCGGATAGCGTACATGATCGGCCCGGTAATCAAAGGCCGAGCTGGTCACCACCGGCGTGTTTACACCCAGCGAGGGCGGCAAACGGGATTTGCCAGCATGAATGCAGTCAGTCGGCTTCTGGTTGGATTTTCGGGCCATGGGTCGGCGAGCAGGGAGGCGGTCAAACTCCTACTATATGGGAATTTCGCTTAGCCGTGCCGAGTCAACCTGCTTTCAATTTTCCAGGGGACGAAGGTCAGGCAGCCTTTGCGCTGATGGTTGGAGGCAAGGCATCGAGGATTTCGGCGCGGTCGGAAAAGTGGACCAGTTCGATGGTGCCGTCGTGGTGTTCGAGCAGCGCGGTGCAGCTTTTCACCCAATCACCGCAGTTGAGATAGATCTGGGTCTATCCGAATCTCGCAACAGACGGGGGACCACCGGGAGCGAAGGTGGACTCCACTGC
>RECK01000135.1 GCA_007694055.1 Wenzhouxiangella sp. | reverse complement strand
CCAACGCCCAGAAAACTCATGCCAGGGTTCTGCCTGCGCCTGAATATTGCCAAGAGACTGCCCTGGCCATGGTAGCGGCCGGGACGTGCCAGGTCGAGTCGGCATGGAAACCGGGGGACTGTGTCGCTCACGCTCGGGCCTGGCCGGGGTCGCGTAGCGGCAGCATTCCAGTCCGCGCCGGCTTTGTCGCTACCCCATGCGAGGCAGCCTGCGTCCGAAAATGTGCAGGGCTTGCACCCGACCATCATTGGAGTCGCGATCAAAGTATCCGGTGACGCCCTTGAGGGGACCATCCGTGAACAGGTAGCGGTCGGCGTGTCCGCTTGCAAGCCTGGCATGCAGGACGGTTGCCTGCGGTTGTTGAACTTCGCCGTCGTCGAACATGAGTGTCAGTACTTCCGGATCGTCAGGCAGGGTAAAGACAAGATCTCCGGACGTGTTGGTATCGACCAGGCAGCGCATGCCGCGAGCAGCATACTGACCCTTGTAGGCGGCGAGTATTTCAGGTGCTGTCGATACAGGCAGGTGTTTCTTTTCGGAAATTCCGAGACAGGCCTCAAGCACGCGTTGCAGGGCCACCTGGTTCAGGGCCATGCCACCGGGACTTGAGTTGGTCAGCAGCGCCAGCGCCCAGTCATGCGCAGGCATGAACGCGAGGCTGGACTCCTGGCCATTGGTGCTGCCGCCATGGCTTACCAGCCAGTCGCCGTTGCCTGTGTTGTCAAGAAACCAGCCAATGCCAAATGCATCGCCGAATGCACAGCCGGGCATTTTTATCGTGGGACAGTGCATCTCGCGCAAACGGGATATTTCGAGCATCTGCCGGCCGTTCGGGCCTGGATCGTCGCCGCAATGGAATCTGGCCCAGGCGAGCAGATCGACGATGCTGGTGACGATGCCGCCGGCAGGCGCGCCATTGCGCGGCAGTCCCCAGGGTCTCGCAATTCCCATTTCATCGTTTTCAGAAGGCTTGTGACCCACGGCAAATCGACGGGTCATGACGTCGTCACGATCAAAGTATGATGCCCGCAACCCAAGAGGCTCCAGCAAGATTCGGCGAATCGCGCATTCATAGGTGTCTCCGGTAACGTTCTCGATGACACGCCCGGCTAGGCAGAAAGCGGCGTTGTTGTATGAGAAGGTCGCGCCCGGCGGAGTCAACTGCTCAAGCTCGTCCATGCGAGATACGAAGCGCGCAAGCGCATCATCGCCTTCGCCGGTATCCGGGAAGAAATCGCCCTCCCAGCCCGCTGTATGGTTCAGCAGCTGCAGCAGCGTGACCTGGGCGGCTACCGTCGAATCCTTGAGCTGCAGTTCCGGCGCGTAGCGGCACACCGGTGCGTCCAGTGCCACCCGGCCCTCGGCTGCCAGCAGCACCAGTGCGGCAGCGGTGTAGCTTTTTCCGATTGATCCGGCCTGGAACAGCGTGTGCTCATCAACCGGCAACGGATTCTCTATGCTGGTTATCCCGTGACAGGCATATGCCGTTGTGTCTCCGAACCATAATCCGGCGGCCACACCTGGAACGTCGAATTCCCCGGCAAGTTCGTCGATCAGGTCCTGCAAATCCCTGGTATTCATGTTTGTATCCTTTTGCAAGCCAGAATCATTGTTGATTTGCCGGCGAGGTCGGCGTTTCATATGACTGACGATCAGGATGATCTTGAACATGATCATCGGTCAGGTCTTTTTTGAGGGGTGGCGGCTGTAAAGTCTGAGCCCTCTCCAGCGGCTCGAGGAATTCTGCAATCCGTTGCCGAACCGTGTCGTGGTGGCCGAGCAGCAGGTGACCACCTGTTTCGAGTTCGAACAACTGCGCGCCCGGAATCTGTTCTGCTGCGAAGCCTGCGGTCGAAAACGGTGTGATTCGATCGTCACGGGCATGAATGACCAGCGTTGGTACAAGAATCATCGCCGGGTCTATTGTGGCCGCCGGATCTATGGCGGCGCCTTCGTTGGCAAGCCCTGCGCGCCGCAGGGTCGCGGGCAGAAAGGCGAACATCATGGCCTGAACAAAAGCCGCCTCTGATTCCGTTGTCTGATCCTTCAGGTCGTCGCGAGCATCGAACATGGGCGCGAGGCGACGCGGCGCCAAGCGCAGCACTGCCCAGAGCGGAAAGTCCGAGGCAAATAGCGTGTTGTAAAGCCACAACGGCACCGGCAGTTCCTGCTCCTCGGCGCCAAGCGGCGCAAACGGCGCAAGTGAGATCAGGATTAGCGCCCGGGTGCGTTGCGGATGTCTTCGCGCAAAATGCAAAGCTGGCGGGACCCCGCCGGACATGGCAATAACGGTGACCTGCTCGACGCCCAGCGAGTCGATGAGTGCAGCGAAGGCATCGGCTTGCGCCTCGGTTGAGGCTTTGTCTGGCATTGGTGAGCCCGGATAGCCGAAGCGCGAAGGTGCGATCCAGCGATACCCCTCCGGCGCAAAGGCTTCGGCAAGCAAGCGCCCCTGATCGTGCCCCCCGCCGGCGCCATGGATGGCCAGTAAAGGCATGCCGTCTCCTCCACTCGCATAGCTGACCGGGCCGAACGCGGTCCTGGCAATCGTCGCGCTGCCGGAAAGGTGGGCATGCAAGTCGCGCAGGTCGCGATGGTAGGCCCACCAGGTGGCTCCGCTGACGAGGGTCAGTGGCAGCAGGATCAGGGTCAAGATGCGGCGCATGGGGTCCTCCCGTCTGTGCCTCTTAAAGCCATCGATCCATGCGCCTGGCCAGGTCTTCCCGGGCGTTGGAGAAAGCCCGCATGCGGGCCTTGAGCAGCAGCTCGCGCCCTTCGTCGTTGCGGGTGAAGATCAGCTCGGCCAGGCAGACGCGCCGATTCCATGCGCGCAGAAAATGTTCGGCCCGGTCCTTGCGCACCGCCAGTACGGTGGGGACAGCGTGGAAGTCCACGTACAGCTGCCGAAACCGGTCCTGGTAGCGATAAACCAGGTAGCGCGGGTTCTCTATGGGAGCCAGGACCTGGTGCATGCATTCGGCGAACAGGGATTGTTCGGCGAAACTGCCCTGGCTCAGCGCAATGCTCCAGTCGCCGGATGCTTGTTCCCGGCACAGGATACGGGTATGGCGGTGGGCTTCGGGAAGCAGTTCACAGTCGCACAGGGCATCACGAACAGCCAGGGCTATGCCGCGCATGGCGCCATCGATCGGCAAGAAGCGGAGATAGAGCCGAGCCAGGCCGACCGCGGCCGGTGCGGTGAATATCAGCACCCCCAGGCCAATCGCAATCAAAGTGGCGCCGACGCTGGCCTGGCCGCTGGCCTGCAGGGTCGGAATCAATAGCCAGCCGGCGACCATCATGACCAGGGCAGCGACTTGCGACAGCAGGACACGGAACGTACCCCAGAATGAAAAAACCTTCAGCCTGGGTGGCTTTGGCACGTTGACGGTTGGCAGTACTCGACCGATCTGGCTTTCATCCAGGGCCTGCTGCCAGCCTTGCCGCAGCTCCTTGCGCTGGCCCAGGCGTTTGGCCATGCCCCGGTTCAGGGCCTGATCGCGGATGGGAAACTCGAATCGTTGCCGACGCCAGAATCCGGGTTCAAGGCGATCGATGCCGCCCTCAATGACCGGCGTTTCGTGGGCAAGGCCAACAAAGGTTTCAAAGCGATTGACCATGTCCTGCAGGTCACGCACATCGGCGCTCATGGGGCCGGTTTCGGCAAAAGCGCCGATATGCCAGATCGAGGCGACTTTGTCCGGATTGGCCGGATCAATGCGAATGGCCCGACCGCGCATCTGGTTGGTGGTCATGAATGATCCGACCACGCTGGCCAGGATCAGCGAATTGACCGGCGGTGCATCCCAGCCCTCGCCCAGCAGGGCCCGGGTGCCGACCAGCACCTGGATCTGGCGATCGACCAGCAGGCGGGTCAGGGTCCGGGTCAGGCGCTGATCTCCGGCGATCTGGATCTGGCGGAATGATTCCAGCGAAGGCACTTCTCGTGCCGTCACGGTGGTGTCGTCCAGCAGGTCTTCTATCTGCCTGACCAGGCTGTGATGGACGATGGTCAGCCGACCGGTATGCAAGGCCAGGGCACTGACCCGGCAGGGGCTTGCTCCGGTTACCAGGCGGTGAAAGATCGGCCAGGCGCCCAGCGGCAGTTCGCGCTGAACCGGCTGCTGGTAGTCTTCGTCGCGAATGTAGTCGGTCAGGATGACCTGGCAAAGCGCATCGCCACGTTCCTGGCATTCAAGTTGATGGATGTCCAGGCAGGCCCTGGCCTTGTCGCTGCCCAGGCTCAGCCTTGGCCAGTGACGACTGGCGTCGGTCAGATTCAACTCCTGTCGCCACAGCAAACCTTCTGCGCGCAGTCTGCGGGCCAGCTCGTCACGGCCCTTCTCCGTCTGCGCGTTTTCGCTCCAGCCTTCTCCGAAAAGATAGTGGCGCAACAGCTGTTCCCAGAGCTGATTGTTCATGGCCTGAATGTCTTTTGTGGCCAGGTCCAACAGCGACTGAAGCGCTGGCGCGGTCTGTTGCCTGGCCGCCAGATAGGCCAGCATGGCCATGGCTGTTAACGGTGATCGCAGGATCTCGCGGGTACTGGCTTGTGCTTTCCGGACCCAGGCATGGTTGAGAATCTCGGCAAGGAATTCATCACTGGATTCCAGGTCCAGGATCAGATGACCGACCGCGTTGCGGTGCTTGCGCAGTTTCTCGCTGTCACCGCCTGGACAGCGCACCAGCCAGATGTAGTCCTGGTGCGGGCACAGGGTGCCGGCCTTGACCAGTTCCGGAACCGAGATCTCTTCATCGATCGGCCCACACAGTTCGATGTACCGACTCCACTCATGGCCGATCACGTCATAGGGTGGGGTTGCAGTCAGTGAAACCAGGGTGACCTGATCAAGGCTATCGACGATCTTTAACAGGGCTGACCACCATTCGGCCCTGAGATGGTGGGCTTCATCGAGAATCAGTACTTTGATGCCGGCGTCACGAAAGCATTGCACTACTTCCGCGACTTCGCCGTCATCCGGTTCTTCTCCACTGACTTCGCTCTCCAGTTCCTCGGCCTCGTCTTCTTCCAGATCGCGGTCAAAAACCTGGTGCGAGTCGGCTGCCAGTCGAATCCGGGTGTGCAGGGCCTGATAGGTCAGAGAGTTGAACTGCTTCAGATCGGTCAGATCACGACTGGTCCAGTCAAGGTCGGCGTGTTCGACAAAATCACCAAGGCGTTCCAGCCACTGGTCTCGTATGGTGCGGGTCGGTGACAGGACCACGGCGGATTTGCCCAAGCGGCGAAATACTTCCAGACCGAGTACGGTCTTGCCTGAACCTGGAGCCGCGACGATATGCAGTCTGTCGTTGTACAGGTGTTTTTCCAGTGCCCCGAGCACGCGCGCCTGGTAATCCCGCCAGGGCCAGCGAAAACGCATTTTTGCCCATGGCTGTCCGAATTCCATAGGGCGCTTCGACTGCTTTGCCATGCCGGCATTCTACCTCGTGGTCGTTACTGTAATTGCCCGCTTCACTGCATCCAGTCGCCAGCAGAATATGGTTATATCCGGATCCCGCAAACCCTGGTTGCCCGAAAAGTACTGAGTACGCCGAGCCGGGTGTGGGGTTTTGTTGTGTGCAGAGAACTCGTGGCAGCTGCACAAGGTTTTGTGCTTGGTTGCGAGAGGTGGGATGAGGCTGAAAGGCGGGGCTTTGAAAGTGTTTTCCCTATCTTCCAACCTCCTCCAGCCTGACCAGCGTAGGCCGGGCCCGGTCCCCGGCGGACACGTTCGGATAGTCCCAAAAAAAAGGGCGGCCGAAGCCGCCCTTTTGGTGCGCTTGATGGTGGGGCTAGAAACCCAGCTTCTTCAGGCTTCTTGCGGTTGCATCTTCGATTTCTGCAATTTTCGCCTGGGCGGCTTTTCGCATGTCACCGACTGCTGACTCCCTTGCGGCCTGTGATGTGGCCAGATCGATAACGGCAGCCCGCAGTTCTTCCACGGCTGCCATCAGGCGGGCCAATTCCGGTGAGCCCGCTTCGGTGCGCGCGGCAGCTTTCTTTTTCCCGCTCTTTTTCTTGGAAGCCTTTTTCTTGCTGGCTTTCTTGCGGGTAGCTTTCTTGGTGCCCGGCGTAGCGGTTAATTTCTTTGACGCTTTCTTTTTGCCGGTCTTCTTTTTCGAGGCCTTCTTCTTGGAAGCTTTCTTCTTCGTGGCTTTCTTCTTGGCCGTCTTCTTGGTCGTTTTCTTTTTGGAGTTCTTGGTGCCTGGCGGCCGGCCACGGCGCTTCGGGGCTGGATCGGCTACAGCGGATGAAGCCTCATCCGGCGCCTTTTGGTCGTGTCTGGTATCTTCTTGAGATTGCATGCTGAAGCCTTGTTTGATTATTGGGTCAATGATCCTTTGTTGATTAACGCACCCTGGCGTCATCATCAGATCGGTTCCCTATAGTAGCAAAAAAAGACAATGCTGCATTGAGGCCGGGCTTTACTAGTACTTGCATGGAGGATCTGGTTATTTAGGGGTTGAGAAGCGAGCGATTAACTCGGTATGCTTGCAAGCATGGCCAGTAAATGGCCGTTCTGTTCAGCGTGGAAGTACTGCGGGTGTGTCCAGAGAAAATCTTTGGCGAAGCTCGGCCTCTGCAGCATCTATCGAGGCAATCAGTTCCTGTCGATGAGCATCCCGAGACCAGATTTCTTCCAGCTTCAGAATCAGATACTCTGCGCCAACGCCGACACCAATCCCCCCTATCGCTCCTCCAATCACGGCGCCTATGGCGGTGCCGAGTCCGGGTACGACAGAGCCGATCCCGCCGCCGATAAGCGCGCCCAGGGTGCCGCCCCCGGCACCGGAGGCAGCGCGGATCGTGACAAGTCGCGTGATGGCGACAGCCGCAGTGCGGAAGGTGCCCCGAGCGGCAACCCGCACCAGTATCTGCCGGGTCGCGGCAGCGGCGACCACGCCGGAAATGCCGGTGGTCGCGGCCGTTACGCCCAGGCGCTGCTCGATAGTCGTTATCCCGGTATGAGTCGGCAGTGACAGAAGTTCTGCTCGATCTGCGCGGGCGAGTACGCGCACCTCATCGTCAGCTTGAACTTCCACATGTCTTGCGTTCAGAAGCTCGTTGGCAAGCCTGCGGAACTCCTCTGCTTTCTCGGCCTCTCCATGCAGTGCTGCTGCGAATACCTGTTCGAATCTGGCAAAAGGTTCGTCTGCCCCGAGTGACGCGGACAGCTTGTCGCTAAGGTGGTCTTCCAGGTTTCCGGTGAGCAGTGTGGCGACGCGCGTCCACTCACCCGGCAAGCTGTAATACCAGTCGAGGTAGGGATCGACGTTGGCGCGCATCAAGGAAAATCCCTCGGTCAGCGCGATGTCGATCGATGCCAGCGCCTTGCTGCGTTCCTCCATCATGGAGACTGCAAGACGATTGATTTCCTCCACGGTTCCGACTTCATGGTATCGATCGCCAATCCGCTCAACCGTGCGGATAACGACAGCCTCCGGGCTCTGTTCCCCCGGTCGATTGCTGATCGCCGATTCCATTACCGCAATGATCGGGAAGTAAATGAACAGTACGAGAATGGTTGCCGACGCACTTGCCCAGGCGATGCGAGTTGCCGAAAGTGTGCCAGGCTCCTGGTCGGGCCGGGTTGGCAGGAGAATGCGCCTGTATTCTCTTTGCGGCAGAACAAAGGCGCAGACAGTGAGGCTGACGGCAAAGTACAGGGGAAATCGGATCAGCCCGGAAATTATCAGCACAAACCAGGTTCCCAGGCTTGGGCTTTCCACAAGTTGCCCAAGCATGAAACGTTCCAGGCCCACCCAGCTGCTGCCCCAGCCACTCACGAATTGGGCAATTGCGCTATCTCCGAGCCAGTTGGCCTGCTGGCGAGCGGTCTCGATTGCCTCGACTGCTGTGGCGTACGTGCTGTATGCGCCGACCATGTAGCGCACGGCGGGATCCAGCAGGCTCATCAAACCTGCACAGATCACGGAAACCCAGAACAAGGATCTTCCATGTTGGTAGAGCGGTTGAAACTGCCTTCGCAGCCAGCCTCCAAAGGTGAACAAACAAAAGCCAACGATCACGACGCAGATTGCGAGCAGCGTGAGATCCACCTGGTCGGCTACCGAAAGCCGGACGGCGAGCACCGCGGCAGTCAGAAAAGCCATCAGGAATCCCAGCGCCAGGCGCAACCAGGGCCCGGACAGCCAGCGAACGGCAAAGGAGTCGGTTGACCACATGCCCAACCAGTGGATGCGTCGCAGTGTTGCAAGGTAGGTGCCGAAAATCCCGGCGGGAATCGCGAGGATCAAGAACAAGAACGCCAACAACAGGGGTCCGGAGAATTGTCCGAGCAAGGAGACGCACAAGCCGATCAAACCCAGATAAGCAATTGCCAGAAGGACCCTGGTAGCGACGAATCTTGTCGGTGCGGCTGATTCATTGCGAACGGCAGCTTGCTCCGTTGGCCTGCCAGGCGGGGTCTCCATGATCAGTTTTCGCGGGCGGCATTGATGGCGCGAGACAGAAGCGCGTGTTCTGCAGTCCTTTTCCAGCCCATGTTGATGTCGCGGCGCATGCTTCGGATATTACCCGTGTCCATATGGCAGTGAGTTTGCCTCTTCTGACTCAGACCGGTCAAGCGATGAAATGTTTACCTGATTGCGTAGATGCCTCAGCCATGATTCGGCTCCAGTCTTTTGTGACCACCCATTGCAAAGGGTGGGAGGAGGTTGAACGGCGGCACCTGGGCACCACCCTTCCAACCTCCTTTTTAGCCGCGACTATTCGCTGCGAGGAGTGGATTGGACCGCCGCCGGAGTGCAGCACAGACTCGTCGTATGGTGGTGCCGCCATCGCCCAACAGCGATTTACAGATCGGTACGCCTGGCCGGGAGACCAGAGTGAGGGGATTCAATGTTTTGCGCCGACGGATGCCGAGGCCAGCCAGTTGTCGACCAATTCGTTCAGTTTGTTCCAGTCCGTGAATTCGATATCTTCCTTGCCTGTTACATCGATACCAGCGAACTCCCCGGTCTGCTTTTGCTTGCGCCGTGCAATCCAGCGCATGGCCCAGTATTCGAAGAATCCGTATTCGGAAAAACGCAGTGCCCCGGCTACATGTGCCACTGTCGGGTTCTTCAAGCCGGTTTCGTCGACGAATGCGCGCACCTGGCGATCAAGTTCGGCATGTTCTGCCGGGTCGTTTCCCGCAGCCGTGAGCGATACGCTCAAAAACAGGGTGGATCGCGTCGAAAGAGCACTGGCTTGCTCTCTGACTGCTTTGACCAGTGCTTTCTGGAACTGCCCGGCATGGACTGATGCAGCGATGATGCAGGCATCGAAGTCGGCTACGTCCGGTACCGCGTTGCTGCCTGCCTCGACCATGGCAGTCTCGTGCCCTGAGCAAGACAGTCGCTGGTTAAGGTACTGCATGATCTTGCCGGTCTGGCCTTGCGAGGTGGCGTAAAGAAGCAATAGGTTCACGTTTGATGCTCCTGGTGGCTGGTTCTGTTCAGCCCGGCAACTTGCCGAGCAATACTTGGGGCTCTGGATACCCGGAGCACTAGCGCGCGTTCCGATCCAGATCAGCGCTTGTCATGGGGCCGCCGGGTTCGGCGTTGAAGCGCCTTCAAAGTCGCCCGGTCGCCAAAGATCCATT
>RECK01000416.1 GCA_007694055.1 Wenzhouxiangella sp. | reverse complement strand
TCCCGGCTTCCGTGTGGCAGACATCAATACATGCACCGGGTCTTAAGACTCCGGAGAACCGAGCAACCACTCGCATAACGCGGCTGTTCGTATTGCCTTCCCCATCAGACAACAAGGTCGGCGTTCTCGACGCTGATTTCGGAGCTCAATACCGAGCCTGTACCTTCCCCTGTCAACGCTTAACCGATGCCCTCACGAGCATCCGCCCATGACTCGGGGCTCTGGTGGGCTGCTAACCCTTTCCAGATAGCGGGCTTTCACCGCTTGATCTACCACCGGCTTTGGCCGGCGCTCTGTATGTCCCGTATTTCTTGCCGTATTTCTTTTTTGTGATCTACGACACCGTCATCCACCGACGCCTGCATCCGGCTTTTGGTTGGGGCTTGGCTCTGATCGTCCTGTCGCAGCCGTTGCGCCTGCTGATGAGCAGCAGCGACTGGTGGATGTCGTTCGCGCAGTGGCTGACCGGAACGGGCTGCGCCAATTCGGGCTGCCCGGATCGGTCGCCGACAAGGCGATACAAGATGCTCACGATCTGGTGATAGCGCTGAGTAGTAGTATTGGCTTCATGTGGCACCCAATCAATGGGACGTGCTAATCTTTCTAGAATCATGATCGAGCCAGTATGGACATGGTTGGATTCACCAAGTCATTCAGGAATATGTGAGCAATGGATATGAAAGATTTGTTGCGGTTTTCTGTCGTTGTGACGCTCCTGCTCCTGTCACCGAGTGCGATCTATGCGGCAGAGCCATCGGAGGAGAGCGACATGCAGAAAGTCTTGGGTATTGGCGGGCTTTTCTTCAGATCCGCGGATTCGCAGCGGCTTGCAAAGTGGTACGAAACGCATCTTGGCATCTCGCTGGTGCCGACAAGCTATGAGCAGGAGCCCTGGTGTCAGGAAGCGGGGCCAACCGTGTTTGCGCCGTTTCATCAGGAAACAACGTACTTCGGAAAGCCGGAACAAATGTGGATGGTCAATTTCCGGGTTGCCGATCTCGCGGCCATGGTGGCCCAGCTTCGCGCAGCCGGCATTGAAGTCGGCGAAACAACGAGCTATCCCAACGGGGATTTCGCCCGGCTGCATGATCCGGATGGCAACCCGATCGAGCTATGGGAACCCAGGCAGCCTGAATGAATGACTCACAGGAACCAAGGTGGCGCATTTTGCCCGGGATCTGTGGTTGCATTGCCCCTCGATCAGTCCGCTCTGGACTCGCTCATGAATTTTTTCAACCATAGCGTGGCCACGCGCTGTTCACGGCGGACAGTGGACTCGGAGATCTTGAGCACTCTGGCGATGGCCGACTGGGTCAGGCCGCCGAAGTAGTTCAGCTCGAGCACATCGGCTTTGCGCGGGTCGTACTCAGCGAGTTTTTGCAGTGCCGCGTCAAGCTCAAACAGATCGTGATCTTCAGTGGTGGCGACCTGATGCTCATACAAGGTGACCTGGATGGCACTGCCACCGCGCTTGGCCGCCTTGCGGGCCATGGCGTGATTGATCAGCAGGCGCCTCATCATGCGTGCAGCCAGGGCGAAAAAATGCTCGCGATCGGTGAGTGTCACGTTCAATCCCAGCAGACGTTCGTAAGCCTCGTGCACCAGAATGGTCGGCTGCAGGGTGTGTTGATCATATTCACGGCTGAACACCTGGCCGGCGATCTGGCGCAGTTCCTGATAGATCACCGGTGCGATCTGGTCAAACGCCTGACTGTCGCCGTCAACCCAGGCGTTGAGCAGTCCGGTGAGCTCGGACGGGGTCGTCATGGCCTGGCTGAGCCCGATTGGCGTGCTGACTCCAGTCGCGCCGCCAACTGCAGCACCGCCAGCGCGTTGGGTCCGATTTCATCCGCGACACTCGCGCGTACCCGTTCGACGTCAGCGATCGGTAGTTCCGCAGAATCATTCCAGAACGGCGGCAAGGTCAATTCAGCCTGAAGTAGACGGACGCGCCAGTCCTCTGGACCATGGGTCTCGATCATCCGCTTAACAACCGTTTCGGCAAGCGCCAGAGCACTGTCATCGCCCTGCTGCGCAAGGGCCAGCGCCAATCCGTACTCAACACGATCCAGCGGAGCGCGGCCGCGCGATGGCAAGGCCAGTATCAGCGCCTGACCTTGCAGGAATTCAGATTCGGCGCTATGCCAGTCACTGCGCTTGAGAGCGATCAGCCCCTGCACCAGATGAATGTTGACCCGATCGGAAGCAGCCGCCTCACCCCCGGCAAGCACCCCGGCGTCGGCACGTGCGAGTTGTGTCTCAGCCTCATCCAGGCGGCCCATTTCCAGCAGGACCATCGCGTTCTGGATCAGGGTAATCGCGGTCCATCGGTGCTCCAGACCCATCAGCTCCATATTGCCGGCAACCGCCTTGTCGCTGTGAAGCAGCGCCTCGTCGAAGCGTCCGAGATTCAGCAAACCCGTGGCCAGCAGGTTGTGCCCGCGAGCCACTGCCGCATGCCGGGGCTCGCCAAAAATGCTGATGAATTCCTCCAGCGACTGGCGCCACCCTGCCTCGGCCCGCTGCAGCGCGCCAAGGTCGGCGTGCAGGCCCGCCAGGTTGCTTCGGGTCATGGCGATATCGAAGGTGGGTACCCGCATCCGTTCCTGCATGCTCAATGCTTCTTCATAGTGCACCCGCGCTTCCTTGAACTGGCCCAGAGCGTGCTGGGCCCAGCCCAGATTGTTCAACAGCCAGGCAATTTCGCTGTGATCACCGCCATGAGCAAGCCGCATTGCCTTCAGGGCTTCATGGAATGCCGGTACGGCCTCTTCACGCCGACCCATCTCGTTGAGCGAAATTGCGATATCGTTGAGGGCAATGGCGTGTTGCATGGGCTGGTCCAGAACCCGCCACAGCGCCTCGCTCCGGCGCGCATAGTCCAGCGCCTCCGGCAGTCGGCCCTGGTAGTGACTGATTGTGGTCGCAATGTTCAAGGCGCGCGCCTGGCCTTCAGTCGAATCCAGCTTTTCTGCCAGCAACAGGGCCCGATCGACTTGTTGCCGGGCCGACTCGATTTCGTTCCAACTGATGTAGGCATTGGCGAGGGCCAGATGCATCGGCAGCGCTATCTGGGGATCATCGTCAAGCTCCTCGTCGACCCGAGTGCGAGCGCCATCGAGAAAATCGCTGGCCGTCATTAACTGCGCTCCGTCTTCCTGGGCACTGGTACGCGACAACAAAGAGGAGGCGAATTCAGCCGTGGCGGTGGCGCGGGCTTCGGCAAGCAGCGCCTTGTCCCGTTCATTGGTCAACATCCAGACCATGGTCGAGCTGGCCCCAAGTGCAAGGGTCAGTGCCAGCGCCGTCACCGGCACCGCCACCGGATGGCGGCGCACGAACAAGCGCAGGCGATAGCCGAGCGTCTCCGGTCGGGCCTGGATTGGCCGATTCTCCAGATGCCGCCTCAGGTCGTCGGCAAACGACGCGACGTTGGCATAGCGACGATCCGGCTCCTTGCGCAACGCGGTCAGCAGTATGGTGTCCAGATCACCCTTGAGTGCACGGCGTTGCTCCCTGCGCCAATTTGGCGGACGGTTCGATTCGCCATCAGGCTCACGACTGAACAAGGCATCGCTGGGCGCTTCGGCTGGGATGCTCAAGATCTGCTGTTCCATCGACTGCTGATCAGCAGGCTTGGCGGAATAGGGCAGGCAATCGGTCAGCAGAATGTAGGCCAGGAGGCCCAGCGCATAGACATCCACAGCGGTGGTGACAGTCCGGCCTTCGATCTGCTCCGGACTTGCGTAGGCCGGAGTCAGCAATCGCAGGCCGGTACGCGTGTGTTGACCCGATGATTCGCCGTCGACATCCAGCAGCTTGGCGATGCCAAAGTCAAGCAGCTTGGGCGCGCCGCTGGAATCAACCAGAATATTGGCCGGCTTGATGTCTCGATGAACAACCAGGTTGCTATGGGCGAGCTGAACGGCGTCACAGATCTTCAGAATGAGCTCAATGATGTCCGGGTTGGACAGGGCCTGTTCGCGACAGTAACGGTCAATGGCAACGCCGTCCACGTACTCCATGACGATGTAGGGCAGGCCATCATCGAGTGTTCCACCATCAATCAGCCGTGCAATATGGGGATGCTGCAAGCCAGCAAGAATTCGGCGCTCTATGGCAAACCGCAGTCCAGCTTCCGCCTTCAGACGATGACCGGGCAACAACTTGATGGCTACGGTTTGATCAAAATCGGCATTCCGACGCCTGGCCTCGAAGACCTGGCCCATCCCGCCGCGCGCGATCTCTCGAGTAAGAACAAAAGGGCCGATTTCCATGCCGATCAGTGATGCGCGCTCGTCCAGGTCACGAACAAGCGATTCCATGGCCGCCACCATCCGGTCACGGATACCGACCTCGTCGGAATCGTGTCCGAGGAGTTCCAGCACGTCCGAGGCCAGCGCTTGATCGTTTCCGCAGGCCTCGCGCACGAAGGCCTGACGTCGTGGGAGCGGTTGATCCAGTGCCTGTTCGAGCAATGCATTGATGGTCTGCCATCGGGCCCGAGTGTCGTTCATCACCGCGCTCCAATGCCCTGTTTGGCAGGGCTTCCGATTCAACTAGAATACTCCGGAACGGGGTTTGTGGAAATCTTGATGACCGGTTTTCCGGTTGCTTGCTGCTAAAGGATATGGACAGGGCCGATTCCGGCGCTGCGTGTCATTTCCGAGCCCGCGAGTACCCGACCATGAAGAAAACTGCGCTTCCCAACTTGAATTCCCTGCGCTTGCCGACCTTTGTTGCAATGGGGGTGCTCTGGCTGGCGCTTCTTGCCCCCGCCAGCGCGCTGGATCTGGGAATCGAGAGCGAAGCTGACTACCAGGCGGCTCTCAACGGCGTGCGCGCGGCCGAGTATGTGCGTCAGCGCTATCTGGAAGGAGAGGCGGTGCCGCGAGCGCTGGTCACGAGCACCGCCCTATGGGTTTTTGCCGAACGCAATCCTCTAGCCAGCGCCGAGCAATTGGCTGAGTTTGTAGCCCGGTTTGATTTCCAGATGGCCAACGCGCTCCCAGGTGATCCGGACCTGATCAGCAACGGAGCGGTTTTTGCCGCTCTGAACACGGCGCGCATCGCAGACAGCATGGTTCTGGAGGGCACTGACACCCGGGTTGGTCGCCGGGCACTCATGCTGCTGGGAATGAATATCGACGGTCTGGCAAGCTATGAGCAGTCGCGCCAGCGCATGAGCCGTTTCGACCTGGCTTCGGTCCAACGTCTGATTCATCGCCGCGAAACCGCCGATATGCTGACCGCGCTGCTGGCCGGTCGCACGGCAGCGGGTGAGGCGCGTGAGATGCTGGCCGAAACGGCCAATGCCTATCTCGCTACGCAAGGTCTGGATCCGATGTTGGGTCAGATCGACTCTGCAATGGTCGAGGTCAACGCGGGACTGAACGATTTGCCCGACTATGCCGGGTTTATCGACTTGCGCGATACTTTCGATGCGCATCTGCCGCTGGAAGATGCGGTGCTTGCCGACATCGACGAGATTCAGGGACAGGCGGAGGATCTGCTGGCGGCGATCGGCTCCCCCGAGCCGGCGCTGGGCCAGATTCTCGACTCGCTGGAACTGACACGCGCGGCCGCTGACCCAAGCCATCCTGACCATGCCCAGGCGCTGGCTGATATCGAAGCGCGCCGCGTCGCAATCGTTCAGAGCCTGCGTGATGTCACCGCCCAGCGCTCGGCCATTTTTGCACGCACTCTGTTACTGCAGCAGTCTCAATTTGCCGAGGTGCGATCAATCGCGACCTCATCACGCAGCTTCGCTGCGCTGCAGCTGCAGACCAACAACCACCTGGCCGTGGCCAAGGAAAGCTTTGGCATCGTGGGCTCGCTGGCCGGCGTAGCCGCCGGCTTCAAGACCGGTGATATGTGGGGTACGGTGCAGTCGATAACCGACGTGATCACCGGCGCTCTCGGTCTGGCGGACCTGTTTGGCAGCGGGCCTTCTGCAGAAGAACAGATTTTCGAACAGATTGTTGCGCTGCGCCAACAGGTCGAGGATATGCGCGTGCAATTGAATGCCCGTTTCGATGTAGTTGACGCCAAGCTGGACGAGGTGTTTTCGACCATGGTTTCGAGCTTTCTGCATATAGGGAATCAGATTGGCGACCTGCAGGAGGATGTCGACGCACTCGCGGCCGAGATTTCCAAGGTTCGCAGCAGCTTGGACCGGATCGAGGAAGCCTTGTTCGGCTTCGCCGAGAACGTGCTGCTGTTCGCTCTATCGCTAGAAACCGATGTGGTCTTGAATTACTTCGCCAACAACGGTGTCAGCCTGCCATATGACCAAAGCTCGCCCAGCTTCGTCGGCGCTTCAAGCTTTTTCTATACCTTTGCAACAAGCACCGCAAAGGGCCAGATTTTCGCCGGAACACCAGACGACCAGACCCTGGCGCTGACGCTGGATAACGCAGATGAGAAGCTGGCCAGTGGCGCTATTTCGCGTCATCTCAATGACCTGCGGCGCGTACCGACAGGGTTGCTGGCTGGCGGTCCCATCACCGCCGGTCGCGTGGCCGCACCCGCCCCCTGGTCCCAGGGGGCCACGGCCTACCTGCAGTTGGCAGCGGAAAATCCCTGGTACTTCAACTTTCAATTGAGCAGTCAGATTGCCTCCGGGGGATTGACGCGCATCGACGAGATCATCGAAGACGGTAATCGCATCATCGGGCTTGCCGACGGCATTCGCAGCAACTCTGCACTGTTCGACGCTCTTCTCGACCGCGCAACCCAGGGGGTTGAAAATCTTCAGTCGGTGCTGCTTTCCTGGGTCAGGAATTCGCTTCCCCCCCGTTACAGCAACAATGACGGCAGCGTGTATGTGGATCCATGGGGGCCAGTTCTGCAGCAGGTATCATCGCTACCGCATGTGGCGGCCACTCGGGTCAATGTCGTCGATCCCGGTGGATTCACAACGGTCCTCGACACCCTTGACTTCGGCAACCCGCTACATCAGGGCTGGGAGGTCGCGGCCGGACCCGCACTTTCAGCAATCTACCCTGAAGGCGTTACCCGTTCCGAGATTATCGAGCGAAATGCTCTGATGTTCCTGCTGGGTGAAAGCGAGGGTCAGCAGAAGGATATCGACATCTATGTCGACAAGCGATTCATATCCGGGTCGTTCCCGTCCGCCTCTCAATTCCGGGCCTACCTTACAAACCATCAGCAGTCACCCTATACAACCACGCGTCTGGTGGAATTCAGGATCGAGATATTCACGGTCGTCAGCCCCGTCTGGCCATTCTTCGGATGGGTGCGCCTGCCAGCTGCACCTTTTCCGTTTGTTGAAACCTACAAGGATCAATTGACCAATGCCCTTGAAGGACAGCTGAGCTCTGCGCTTACCGACGCACAACTGCTTGGACGTGCGTTTCCAACCGGGTCTGTCTTGATGCTGGACAGTCAAGGTAATGTAGTCACTGTTCCAACGCGCATAGTGGCAATTGTGGATATCACTTTTCCGGCACATCGTACCGACCTGACGGCATTGACGTTTGAGCCGCAAACTCAGTATCTGGCCGGACTGCTGGCCGGAGAACGAAGCGATCTTCGCGCCCAGTTCCTCACCGAGCTGGCCAATACGCCCGGTTTGGCCGTTGCCGAGGCCCTGTTGCGCCTGGACAACGATGCAGCGCTGCTTGATGCTTATCTGACAGTCGGCATGGCCGATGCGCTGACCCTGAGCGAGGCCTTGCGCTCGGGCGTGCGGGGCGCCCCGGGTATTGCAGGTCTCGGATTTGGCCGGGGCGATGTTGCACAGCTGGTCGTTCATGAGGAGCTCAACGACGACGGTTCGATCGGCGGCATTCCAGGCATTGGGCTGACCACGCTCAGTCAAACCCTGCAGCTGCGTATCCAGGCCCTGGCCGGTGAGATCGAACTGGCGGCCGGCTCCAGCGCGCCATCCTTCCCCTATGTCGAGATGATTCTGGCCGAGCTGCGCGCTTTGCGCGACCAGGCAGTTTTGCTGGCCATAGACGACACTTACCAGATCAACGGCCCGCTGAATGTGCCGGCCAGCCAGGGCCTGATGGCCAACGACATTGGCCAGTTGGGCACCATCAACGCCAACGAGCTTCGAGTCGATATGGCCTTCTTCCAGTCGCCGGAGGCCATCCAGCCCAGCCACGGCGAGCTGGTGGTTCAGGATGATGGCAGCTTCAATTACGTCCCGGACTCCGGCTACAACGGAATTGATCGGTTCAGCTATCGGCTCAAGGCGCGGGTTGGTGGCGCTGGACCCAATGCGGATGCCTTCAGCCGGCCAGCAGTGGTTGTCCTGCG
The DNA here is from genome assembly GCA_007694055.1 of Wenzhouxiangella sp. Lineage (GTDB taxonomy): Bacteria > Pseudomonadota > Gammaproteobacteria > Xanthomonadales > Wenzhouxiangellaceae > Wenzhouxiangella. The sequence goes on along the minus strand of RECK01000416.1, from coordinate 1,330 downwards.
CGTGGCCGATGACTCATTTGGTGATGTGATCTTCCGCGATGGCTTTGACTAGAGTACCCCGCCAAACACTCTGTGAGTATAGGAACTATAAACGCCCTATTTACTGAATTCCAGCAGTATCCGGAGCCATGCCCAGCCGGCGCTTGACCCCGGTTGCAGCCCGCAATGGGCCGGATTTCGCCCGCTTCTCCCCTGTCGTAGCCAATCGAACGACGAAGCACGCCAAACTTCCCGTCAATGGCCTATTCCGGCACGAGCGCCGCTGGACCGCGCTCGGCTGAAGCACGATCTGAATCCAGTTTTGCTGTGATTCAGGAATGCAAGCCGATTCGCTTGGCCGGCGGCGCACGGCTTTCCGCCCACAGGCCGGGAAGATCCTTGCTAGCCAGGTGAGTCAGTATCCGCTCGATCACCGGCAGGTCTTCAGCGCAGGCGAGAACGCAAGGGCGGTTTGCCCGCAGGGCAAGAAGCCCTGGAGTGGAGCCGTCGCGCGTGCAGGCGATGATCTGGACCGTGCCCCCACAATTCGGACAGGTCTCCACATCAATCTGAAAAACCCGCTTGAGGCGCTTCGCCCAGCGCACCGCCGCCCGTTGCTCAGCCGGCGTGCGGTCTTCGGTTTGTGTTGGCTTTGTGGGCTTCGCACCCCGGCCCCGGCGGGGGTACGGCCCCAGCCCCGCAAAGTCACTGCACGCAGAAGAGCGTACGCCGGCCGAGCAACGGGCGGCGATGCGGTGGGCTCAGAGGCTGAAGCGAGTCTTCCAGGTCGATGTCGAGACCTGCCCGAAATGTGGCGGTACGGTCAAGGTCCTCGCTTGTATCGAAGACCCCCCAGTCATTGACAGAATCCTGACGCACCTGGCCAACAAGAATCTCCCCGGTCTGTGGCCGGAAAGCCGCGCCCCGCCGAAACAGCGAGCGACTTTGCTCCAATGAACCGCACAAAACCAACCTCCGGTCGCGCTCTGCTCAGGCGCGGCCCGGCGCCCCTCGCGCCGCAAAACGCTCATGGCCGGGCAATGACGGCCTTTCGAGTCCAGATGGGCCGCGCCAGTGCTAAATCTGGTCCGCTTGGCGCTCCGACCGGGTCAAAAGCGACCTCGGGCAGACTGTGGATACTCTTGGATTACGGGAAATAGGGCGTTTATACTTCCTATACGCTCGAAGCCCATTTCCCGCAGATTCAGGCGGCACAAACAACGGGTAATGGCTAAAAAGTTGATCGACGGGGGCTAGCCAGGCCCTTCATTCAAGTCGCGGTAGGAATGCCGGTTGCCCGGCACCCCCCGCACAGATCCGGACGTGCGCTGCTAACGCATCCGGCTCCTGC